>NZ_JABXFD010000202.1 GCF_013372625.1 Actinomadura sp. BRA 177 | reverse complement strand
TTACGAGCTGGGAGTCCGTCTGGTGGGCTCGGGGATGGGTATAAGAGACAGGCCCCGGTCCTGGCCGACCAGGACGCAGGGCGCCGCGCCGAAGCGGGCCAGGGCGAGTTCCAGGCCGGGGTCGGCCTCGCCCTGCCCGGTGCCCGACAGCAAGGTCACGTCGGTGGCGCCGTGCCGGAGCAGTTCGCGGACGCCCGGACGGTCCGGGCGCCGGGAGCGTTCGATCGACTCCCACGCCGTCCCGTCCGAAGGCGAGCTTCCGGACGGCAGTTCCACCGCCGCTGAAGGCGGCCTCCCGCACAGGACGTTCAACGCCCGCGACGCCACCTCGGCGAGATCGTCTATGCCGACGACGGCGTCCAGCAGGCCCTTGGCCGCGAGGTTCTCGGCGACCTGCACGCCCGGCGGGAACGCCTCCCCGTACAGTCCCTCGTACACGCGCGGCCCGAGGAAGCCGATCAGCGCGCCCGGCTCGGCGGCCGTGACGTGGCCGAGCGATCCCCACGATGCGAACACCCCGCCGGTCGTGGGATGCCGCAGGTAGACGAGGTACGGCAGCCTGGCGGCACGGTGCGCGGCGACGGCCGCCGTGATCCGGGCCATCTGGACGAACGCCGCCGTCCCCTCCTGCATGCGGGTGCCGCCCGAGGACGGCGCGGCGAGCAGCGGGAGGCGCTCGGCGGTGGCGCGTTCGACGGCCGCGACGATCCGGTCGGCGGTGGCCAGGCCGATCGAGCCGGCGAGGAAGCGGAACTCCGACACGACGAACGCGACGCGGCGGCCGCGCAGCAGGCCCTCGCCGGTGAGGACGGCCTCGTCGCATCCGCTGCGCTCCCGGGCCGCGGCCAGATCACGGCCGTAGGGGGACGAGGGTGACGGCTCCCCCAAGGGCGGTTCGTCCCAGGATGTCCAAACGTCGTCCAGCACGCGGCGCAGCAGTTCGCGCGCCCCGACCCGTTCCGCCACGCCGCCCCTTCCGCCGGTCTTCCCAGCATGATGGCCGCAAGACCGGGCCGTCCGGCAGCCGGGGGTGGACACTGGGAGGAACCCGGCAGAAGGGAAGCGCACGTGTCCGAGGAGATCTGTTTCGCGTCCGCACGGGAGCTGGCGCGCCGGATCCGCGCCCGCGAGCTGTCGGCGCGCGAGGTCGTGCAGGCCCATCTCGACCAGATCGAGCGGACGAATCCGCAGGTCAACGCCATCGTCACGCTCCTCGCGGAGCGGGCGGCGGAGCAGGCGCGGGACGCCGACGAGCGGCTGGCCGCCGGGGAGCTGCCGGGGCCGCTGCACGGCCTGCCCGTCGCGCACAAGGACACGCACGCGACGGGGGGCGTCCGCACCACGTCCGGCTCACCGATCTTCGCCGACCACGTCCCGGACGAGGACGAGCTGGTCATCGAGCGGATGCGCGCCGCCGGCGTCATCACGCTCGGCAAGACGAACGTGCCGGAGTTCGCCGCCGGGTCGCACACGTTCAACCCGCTCTTCGGCCTGACCCGCAACCCCTACGACCCGTCCCGGTCGGCGGGCGGCAGCAGCGGCGGCGCGGCGGCGGCGCTGGCGTGCGGCATGCACCCGCTCGCGGACGGCAGCGACATGGGCGGCTCGCTGCGCAACCCCGCGTCGTTCTGCAATGTCGTCGGGTTCCGCCCGTCGCCCGGGCGGGTGCCGTCGTGGCCGGTGCCGGCGGGCTGGGCGACGATGGGCGTGCAAGGCCCGATGGCCCGCGAGGTCGCGGACGTGGCGCTGCTGCTGTCCGTGCTCGCCGGGCCCGACCCGCGCAGCCCCATCGCCCTGGACACGCCCGGCTCGGCGTTCGCCGGGCCGCTCGACCGGGACCTCGCCGGGCTCCGCGTCGCCTGGTCCCCCGACCTCGGCGGGACGGTCCCCGTCGACCCGGCCGTCACCGGCGTCCTCGAACCCGCCGTCAAGGTGTTCGAGGAACTGGGGTGCGCGGTCGAGGCGGCGTGCCCCGACCTGACCGGCGCCGACGAGGTGTTCCGGACGTTGCGCGCCTGGCACTGGGACATCGCCCTCCGCCCCCTCCTGGACGAACGTCCCGGCGACTTGAAGCCGTCCCTCGCGGAGAACATCGAGGCCGGGCGCACCCTCACCGGCGCCGACCTCGGACGCGCCGAAATGATGCACACCGCCCTCTTCCACCGCGTCCGGCGGTTCTTCGAGCGGTACGACGCGCTCCTCCTGCCGGTCAGCCAGGTGCCGCCGTTCGACGCGGGCATCGAGTACCCGGACGAGGTGGCCGGGCACCCCATGCCCGACTACCTGGAGTGGATGCGTTCCTGCTTCCTCGTGTCGGCGACCGGGTGCCCCGCGCTGTCGGTTCCCGCCGGGTTCACCTCGGACGGCCTGCCGGTCGGCCTACAGATCGTCGGCCCGCACCACGCGGACTTCGCCGTCCTGCAGATCGGCCACGCCTTCGAGCAGGCCACCCGGCATGCGACCCGGCGCCCGCCGATCGCCAATCGCTAGCGGGGGTCGAGGGGGACGCGCAGGACGAACCGGGCGCCCCGGTCGCTGTCCGCGGCGACGAGCGTGCCGCCGTGCGCGCGGGCGATGTCGCGGGAGATCGTCAGGCCGAGGCCGGTGCCGCCGGCGTCCCGCGCCCGGCCCTCCGGGAGCCGCTGGAACCGCCAGAAGATCCGCTCGCGGTCCTCGGGCGCGATGCCCGAGCCGTCGTCGCGGACCTCCAGCACCGCCTCCGGCCCGTCCGCCGCCACCGTCATCCAGACCCGCGACGCCGCGTGCCGCTCGGCGTTGTCGAGCAGGTTCGTCAGCACCCGCGCCAGATGGTGCGGGGTGGCCCGCGCCATGACGCCCGCCGCCGCGTCGACCTCGACGGGGACGCGCCGCGCCCGCCGGCTCGCCTCCGCCCGCGCCAACTCGCCGAGGTCGACGCGCTCCCGCTCGACGTGCACGCCGGCGCCGAGCTTCGCCAGGATGAGCAGGTCGCTGACGATGCCCTGCAGCCGGTCGGCGTCGCCGAGCGCCGCCCGCGCGACCGCCGGCCAGTCCTCGTCCTCCGGATGCTCCAGCGCGACCTCCAGCTGGGCGCGCAGGCCGGTCAGCGGGCTGCGCAGCTCGTGCGAGACGTCCGCGACGAACGCGCGCTGCCGGGCCAGGACGTCCGCCAGCCGGTCCAGCGTCACGTTCACCGACTCGGCCAGGTCGGAGACCTCGTCGTTCGGGCCCGGGACGGTGACCCGCCGGTCCGACTCGCCGCCGGTGATCTCCGCCAGCTCGCCGCTCATCACCCGCACCGGCCGCAGCGCGCGCCGCACCGACAGCGACACGATCCAGCCGACCGCGGCGGTCGCGATGAGCGCCGTCGCCACGAGCAGGCCGATGAACGAGCCCTTGTAGCGCGTGTACTCGTTGATGGGCGCGCCCGCGTGCACGATCCGGACGCCCTCGCGGGTCTGCAGCTTCTCGGAGACCAGGTAGACGTCGGCCTTACCCCGTACATGCACGGTGCGGTACTCCGGCCTGCCCGTCACCCGCGGCTCCGGCACCTTCAGCGGCCCGCGCCCGGACAGCGACTCGCTCGCCGCGAGCACGCCCCCCTCGCCGTCGACGACCTGCAGCAAGGTGAAGTCGGGGTCCTGGACGTGCAGGGTCCCGCGCGGGTCGGTCTCGCGGACGAGCGTGCCGAGGTCGGCGACGACGAGGCTCCCCTGGTTGTGCAGCCCGTCGAACACCGTGCTCCGCACGACCTGGTAGAAGAGCACGACGCCGACCACGAGGAGCAGGCCGACGAGGACGGTCGCGGCGGCGGTCACGCGGGTCCGCACCGACCAGCACGCCGGTGACAGCACGTCCCCGAAGATCCGCACCCCGGCGATCCTCCCCCTCTGCCCGCAGCGCCCCGGGGGTGGCGCAGAGAAGGTTGTTCCAGGTCATGCCCCTGCGAAACCTCACCGCGGGGCGGACGGCGCCCGCGCGCGGCGGTGGACGCGTGCCGCGGCGGCGTGCCGCACACGTTTCCGCACTTCCTTCGGGAACCGGCCCATAATCTGCCGCCAAGCGGGGATGGACGGACGGGAGAGAACTGAGGGAGCCAGGAACACCGCATGGACGGAGACATCAGGCCGCTCGACCCCGCCGACCCGCGCCAGGTCGCCGGGCACACGCTGCTCGGCCGGCTCGGGTCGGGCGGCATGGGGACGGTCTACCTCGGCGCCGACCCCGTGTCCGGCGGGCGCGTCGCGGTGAAGACGATCCATCCGCACCTGGCGGGCGACCCCGTCTACCGCCGCCGGTTCAAGGACGAGGCGTACCTCGCGAGCCGCGTGGCGTCGTTCTGCACCGCGCGGGTCCTCGCGCACGGCGAGGAGAACGGCCGCCCCTACCTCGTCACCGACTACGTCGGCGGCATCTCGCTGCACAACCGGCTCGTCGCCGACGGCCCGCTGCCGCCCGCCGACCTGCACGGCGTCGCCGTCGGCGTCGCGTCCGCGCTCGCCGCGATCCACGCCGCGGGGCTCGTGCACCGCGACCTGAAACCCGCCAACGTGATGCTCACGCTGTCCGGCTGCCGCGTCATCGACTTCGGCATCGCCAGCGGCCAGGACGACGCGGACGGCGCCGACGCGTCCGGCAAGGTGCTCGGCACGCCCGGCTGGATGGCGCCGGAGGTGCTCGTCGGCGGCCCCGCGACCCCGGCCGCCGACATCTTCGCCTGGGGCTGCCTCATCGCGCACGCCGGGACGGGCCAGATGCCGATCGGCGGCGACCCCGCGACGCTGCGCACCGGGGACCCCGACCTGTCCCGGCTGCCGGAACCGCTCGTGCCCGCCGTCCGGTCCGCGCTCGCGGCGGACCCGGCCGACCGTCCCACCGCGTCCGACCTGCTGCTCGCCCTCGTCGAGCAGCCGCAGCCCCAGCCGCACGTCGGCGGATGGCCCGACGCGGACCCGGCACCGCGGCCGCACCGGCCGGACGCCCCGGCACCGTCCGGCCGTCCCTCCTGGGAGGAGACCGACACCAAGGCGTTCACGCCGCTCGGCGTGGCGGACGCCCTGTCGTCCACCCGGACCCGGCTGCTGGCGGGCATCGGCGCCGCCGCCGGCACCATCGTGATCGGCGCCGTCATCGCCGGGCTCACGCAGGGCAAGAGCGACACCCCGCCGGCGCCGTCCACCCCCGTCCCGTCGACTCCGACGGCGTCGGCCACGCCGCCGAAGCGGGCGACCGTCATCAAGCCGGGAACGCAGAAGCCGAAGCACAAACCGCGGCACGGCAAGCACAAGGGCAAGCACAAGCGCGGCTGAGCGCCGGTCAGGTGCGCCAGATCAGCACGAGGGCGCAGTCGTCGTCGCGGGTCGCCGACATCGTCTCGACCAGTTCGCGCGCGCCGCGGCCGAACCCCTGCGGGACGAGCCGCTCCGCCTCCCCGAGCAGCCGGTCGATGCCGGCGTCCAGGTCGCTGCCGGGTGACTCCACGAGCCCGTCGGTGTAGAGGAGGAGGGCGTCGCCGGGACGCAGCTTCCCCTTCTCCGGGACGCAGTTCAGGTCGGGCACCACGCCCAGCACCACGCCCTTGGCGGAGCTGACCTTCCACTCGCCGCTGCCCGCGTCGAACTGGACCGCCGGCGGATGCCCGGCCGACTCGACCGTGTACTCCCCCGACTTCAGGTCGACGACGACGTGCACGGCCGTGACGAACCCCTCGTCCCACCGCTGGCGCTGCAGGTAACCGTTGCAGGACGGCAGGAAACGGTCAGTCTGGACCGATCCAAGAAGCCCGCCGAACGCGCCCGACAGCATCAGTGCCCGGGTCCCCGCGTCGGTGCCCTTCCCGGAGACGTCGACGAGCGCCACCTCCAGCGAGTCGCCGTCGTAGTGCGACACGACGAAGTCGCCGCCGAACGACGACCCGCCGGCCTGCAGCATCACGACCTGCGAGTCCCAGCCGTCCGGCAGCTCGGGCATCTCGCCCTGCCGCCGCAGCCGGTCGCGCAGCTCCAGCAGCATCGAGTCGCCGCGCAGCCCCTGCACGCCGAGCTGCTGCCGCGTCCGGGCCAGGGTGAGCGCCAGCACCGCGGTGATCGTCAGCGTGGCGATCATGCCGGGGCCGATCGCGGCCACGTCCTGCCAGGCGTTGTAGGCCGCCATCGCGACGACGACGCCGAGCAGCGCGAGCAGGCTGCGCACCTTCAGCAGCAGCCCGCCGCCGAGCACGATCAGCACCAGCGCGCCGGACGGCGCCAGGCCGCGCGAGTCGCTGGTGGTGGCGAACCCGATCGCGATCGCCAGTACCGCCAGGACCGCGAAGACGTTCCGCTCCCTGGTCAGCTTCCCCTGCCGGGCCAGCCGGTACAGCGCCACGAGCACGGGAATCCGGCGCAGCGCGGCACGCAGCCGCGGCGGAAGGAGCTGCACCAGTCGTTGAAGCATGACTCCGGCACTGTATCGAGCAATCACCCCGGCCGGTCGGTATCCGCGGCACCGGTGACTCTTTGCAACGGTCCAGCTTCGTTTTATATGGGTATGTGAAGACCTGGTCCCGCGGTGAGAGGAGACGGCGCATGGTGCAGCCCGGCATGCGGATCACGGTGAACGCGGCGATGCGAGCACGGGACGTCTCGCGCCCCCGCCCCGAGGGCGAGGAACCGCCGCCCGCCACGCCCGCCCAGGCCAAACCCGCCGAACCCGCCAAACGGACGAAGGCCGCCAAGAACGAACGCCGCCGCCAGGACAAACGAGGCATCCCCGCCCGCAAACCCCCACAAAACGACCTCTAACCAGCCGCGTCAGGCTTCGTTGGGGAGCGGGGGGAGGTCGCCGGTTTCTTCGTAGGCGGTGAGCATGTTGATGCGGCGGGTGTGGCGGGGCTCCTTGGAGTAGGTCGTCTCGATGAACAGCTCGACGAAGCGGGCCGCGGTGGCCAGGTCGTGCTGGCGGGCGCCCAGCGCGATGACGTTGGCGTCGTTGTGCTCGCGGGCGAGCTTCGCGGTGTCCTCGTTCCAGACGAGCGCGGCCCGCACGCCCTTGACCTTGTTGGCGGCGATCGCCTCGCCGTTGCCGGAACCGCCGACCACGATGCCGAGCGTCCCCGGCTCCGCGGCCGTCCGCTGGGCGGCCCGCAGGACGAACGGCGGGTAGTCGTCCACGGCGTCGTACTCGAACGCGCCGCAGTCGACGGCCTCGTGCCCGTTCTCCTTCAGCCAGGAGACCAGGTGCTCCTTCAGCTCGAAGCCGGCATGGTCGGTTCCAAGAAACACGCGCATGCGGAGATTCTCCCAGGTCGGCGAGCGCCGCGTGCGCGGGGGTCGGGTCGCCGGGTCAGGTGTCCTCGCCGTCCCGCTGGCGGTCGATGATCGTCCGGTCGGCGAGGCCGAGGTCGTCGTCGTCCGGCGCCTTCTCCTGCTCCGGCGGCGCCTCCTGAGCCGGCTGCTCGGGCGCCGGCGGGGCGGCCGGCTGCGGGACGGGCGGCTGCTGCTGCGGGACGGGCGGTGCGCCGTACTGCTGCTGCGGCGCACCGCCCCACGCGGGCTGCTGCGGCTGTGCCTGCGGCGGCACGTACGGCTGCTGTTGCTGCTGCGGGTACTGCTGCTGGGCGTACTGCGGCTGCATCGGCTGCCCGTAGGCCTGCTGCTGCATCGGCATGGCCGGCTGCTGCGGCGCGAACTGGCCGGGCTGCCGCTGCGCGGCGCCGCGCCGGGTGATGACGTAGCCCAGCAGCATGCCGATGCCCGCGAGCCAGCCGTAGGCGAAGCCGAAGGCCACACCCGGGGTGACGGAGAGGAGGACGTTGGGGCCGCTGCCGCCGGGCAGGTCCAGCGCCCAGTTCGTCAGGACGCCCAGCACGAAGCCCGCGATGCCGCCCGCGACGATCGTGGCCCACCAGCCGGTCACGAGCGCGCCGAGCGCGCCGCGGTTCGGGTCGACGGCGCGGGCGCCCGCGACCGCGAGCAGGATCAGCAGGACGAAGAACAGCACCGTGCTGACGTCCAGGGCCAGGATGAACTTCCCCGCGATCTGGTCGCCGGTCAGCCGCCATTTCGGGAACAGCAGCCAGGCGATCGGCGGGGCGATCCCCTCGTCCCAGTGGATCCCCGTGTCGTCGATCGCGTCGACGACCCACTGGTTGCCCACGAGGATCGAGATGAGCGCGATGGGAACCACCGCACCGCCCGCCATGACCATCATCCGCCGCATCGTCATGGCGGGCAGGGTAGTGGTGATCGGTCCCGGCCGGTAGGGCCGGGGCTACCCCGCGTAGGCGGGCGGGAACCGGAAGTCCGGGTCGACCTGCGTTTCCAGGTCCTCGCCCGCGGCGCGGCTGGCCCAGCTCCGCGCGTTCTTCACGTGGAACTCGACGGCCTGCCGCTGGAACTTGTCCCAGTCCTTGACGCGCCCGTCGACCTCGGCGCGCATGCGGTCGAGGGCGGCGGTGTTGCCGTCCTCCAGCGCGACGCCGTGCCGGCCCTGCTCCAGCGCCCGGACGGCGGCGGACTGCCCGAGCCACGTCAGCAGGTCGTCGCCGACGTGCTCGCGCAGGTAGGCGACGTCCTCCTCGCTCTGGACCTTGTTGCCGACGACGCGGATCGCGACGTCGTAGTCGCGGGCGTACTCGGTGTACTGCCGGTAGACGCCGACGCCCTTGCGGGTGGGCTCGGCGACCAGGAACATCAGGTCGAACCGCGTGAACAGCCCGGACGCGAACGTGTCGGCGCCGGCGGTCATGTCGACGACGACGTACTCGCCGGGACCGTCCACGAGGTGGTTGAGGTAGAGCTCCACGGCGCCGGTCTTGGAGTGGTAGCAGGCCACGCCGAGGTCGTCGTCGTTGAACGGCCCGGTGGCGAGCAGCGTGACGCCGTCGACTTCCTGCCCGGCCTCGTGGAACGGGTCGTCGCCGCGGAACCGCAGCAGCCTCGAGCCGGCGCCGGGCGGGGTGGTCTTGGCCATCGCGGACGCGGACGAGATGCGCGGGTTGTCGCCGCGCAGGTGCTCCTTGACCTCGGTGAGCCGGTCGCCGAGCGCGGGGATCTTCGCGGCGCGCGCGTCGTCGAGGCCGAGCGCGACGCCGAGGTGCTGGTTGATGTCGGCGTCGATGGCCACCACCGGCAGCCCGCGCCCGGCCAGGTGCCGGACGAACAGCGACGACAGGGTGGTCTTGCCGCTGCCGCCCTTGCCGACGAACGCAACCTTCACGAATGCCTCATTTCGGATATGAAAACCGTTACCAGTGTCGAGACATCGAGTCTGGCGAAGGCGGCACGGCGAGGCAAGCGGAACGGCCGAAGAGGCGGCGAATCAGCGGACGGCGGCGGCCGGGTCGAAGCCGAACGGCAGCTCCAGCCGGTGCGCGGCCAGCAGGCCGGCGTCCATGAGCAGGTCCCGGGTGGGACGGTCCGCCGTGATGACGCCGCCGGAGAGGATCACCGAGCGCGGGCACAGCTCCGCCGCGTACGGGAGGTCGTGCGTGACCATCAGGACCGTCACGTCCAGGCTCAGCAGGATCTCGGCCAGCTCGCGGCGGCTCGCCGGGTCCAGGTTCGAGGACGGCTCGTCCAGCACCAGGATCTCCGGCTCCATCGCCAGGACGGTGGCGACGGCGACGCGGCGGCGCTGCCCGAAGCTGAGGTGCTGCGGCGGACGGTCGGCGACGTGCGCCATGCCGACGCGGTCCAGGGCGTCCATCACCCGGCGGTCCAGGTCGGGGCCGCGCATGCCGAGGTTGGCGGGCCCGAACGCGACGTCCTCGCGGACGGTCGGCATGAACAGCTGGTCGTCGGGGTCCTGGAAGACGATGCCGACGCGGCGGCGGATCTCGCGCAGCGCCTTCTTGTCCTTCGGGGCGACCGCGAGGCCGCCGACCCTGACCTCGCCCAGGCCGCCGTGCAGGATGCCGTTCAGGTGCAGGACGAGCGTGGTCTTCCCGGCGCCGTTCGGCCCGAGCAGCGCGACCCGCTCGCCGCGTCCGATCGTCAGGTCGACGCCGAAGAGGGCCTGCGTACCGTCCGGATACGCGTACGCCAGGCCCTTCACCTCAAGCGACGGGGTCATGGAACCATCCAAGCAGCCAGCGCGACGAGGGCTGCGGCCGAGGGCAGCGCGGCGGCGACCGTCCACTGCACGGTCGTGGCACCGACGTCGTGCATCAGCGGCATCCGGCCGTCGTAGCCGCGGCTCACCATGGCCAGGTGGACGCGCTCGCCCCGCTCGTAGGAGCGCAGGAACAGCGCGCCGACCGACTTCGCGAGCACGCCCGTCGCACGGATGTCGCGCGCCTCGAACCCGCGGGACGCGCGCGCCACCTTCATCCGCTGCAACTCCGCCGCGACGACGTCCCCGTACCGCAGCATGAACGTGGCGATCTGCGTGATGAGCTGCGGCATCCGCAGCCGCTCGATGCCGAGCAGCAGCAGCCGCGGCTCGGTGGTCGCGGCCAGCAGGATCGACGCGACGACGCCGAGCGTGCCCTTGGCGAGGATGTTCCAGGCACCCCAAAGCCCGCTCTCGCTCACCCGCAATCCCAGCACGGCGATCTTCTCCCCCTCCGCGACGAACGGGAGGAGGAACGCGAACGCGACGAACGGCACTTCGATGACGATCCGCCGCGCCACCGTCCCGAACGGGATCCGGGCGGCCGCCGCGACGGCCGCGAGCAGCAGCGCGTACAGGCCGAACGCCCAGATCCGTTCGCGCGGCGTGGCGACGACCAGCAGCACGAACGCGAGGACGGCGACGAGCTTGCACTGCGGCGGCAGCCGGTGCACCGGCGACGCGCCCGGCACGTAGAGCCGGTGCGCGTGCCCCGCGCCCATCAGCCCTTCCGCGCCGGCTCGGACGGCGCCTCGTCCTTCTCCGGGGCCGGCTCGGACTCGGCGCCGCGCCGCCGGACGGCCCAGAACAGCCCGCCGCCGACGAGCAGCACGATGCCGACGCCGATCACCCCGGACAGCCCGCCGGACAGCCGGGCGTTCTCGATGCCCTTGACGCCGTAGTCGCCGAGCGGGGAGTCCTTGAACGAGTGGTCCTTCTCCTTGGCGGTGATGCCCTTGTCGGCCGCGACCTTCTCCAGCCCGTCGGGGTTGCTGGACGCGTAGTAGCTGACGACGCCCGCGAGGACGAGCGAGACGAGCAGGAACCCGACGAAGAAGCGCTTGGTGTTCATGTGAGTTCCTCTCAGGCGCGCGACGGCTCGGTGTCGGCGTTCTCCTCGCCGGCGGTGCGCAGCTTCAGCGGCTTCATCAGCCCGCGCGCCCCGTACACGAGGTCGGGACGGACGGCGAGCACGCTCGACACCGTCACGGCGGTGATCAGCGCCTCGCCGATGCCGATCAGCACGTGCACGCCGATCATCGCGGTGGCGACCTTGGCGATGGACACGTCCGCCGTCCCGCCGACCGCGTAGATGGCCGTGAACGCGACGGCCGCGGCGGGCACCGACACGACGGCCGCCACGAACGACGCCGCCGACACCGACGCCCGCGTCTTGGGCAGCACCCGCAGCAGGAGCCGGAAGAGCCCGTAGCCCACGACGACCGTGACGAGCGACATCGTGGTGATGTTGACGCCCAGCGCGGTCAGCCCGCCGTCGGCGAACAGGAGCGCCTGCAAGAGCAGGACGACCGAGACGCACAGGATGCCCGTGTACGGCCCGACGAGGATCGCCGCCAGCGTCCCGCCGAGCAGATGCCCGCTCGTCCCGGATGCGACCGGGAAGTTGAGCATCTGCGCGGCGAACACGAACGCGGCGGTCAGCCCGGCGAGCGGCGCGGTGCGGTCGTCCAGCTCCCGCCGGGCCCCGCGCAGCGCGATGCCCACTCCGGCCACCGCGACCGCACCGGCCGCGATGGACACCGGAGCATCGATGAATCCGTCCGGTACGTGCACGTCCCTCACCATCCCTGCCCGTTATCACCAGCAGAACCAGTTTGGCGGCACATACCTAGTAGTTGCAACATGCTCGCAATAGCAAGCCGAATGTGGCCTGCGAGCAACTTAGGGAAGCGCGTGGCTCAGTCGAAAATGGGATCCCTCGTCCGAGTCCGCTTGAGCTCGAAGAAGCCGTCCGTGGAGGCGACCGCGACGACGCCGTCCCAGAGCTTGACCGCGGCCTCGCCGCGCGGGATGGGGGTGACGACGGGGCCGAAGAAGGCGCTGCCCTCGACCTCGATGACCGGGGTTCCGACCTCCTGGCCGACGCGGTCGATGCCGTCCTGGTGGGACGCGCGCAGGGCCTCGTCGTAGGCGGTCGAGTCGGCGGCGTCCGCGAGGGCCGGGTCCAGGCCGGCGGCGGTCAGCGCGTCCTCGTAGAAGGCGCGGTCGAACTTCTGCTTCTCGTGGTGGCGGCGCGTGCCGAGCTCGGTGTAGAGCCGTCCGAGCACCTCGGCCCCGTACTTCTGCTCGGCGGCGATGCACACGCGCACCGGGCCCCAGGCGTCGGCGAGCATCGTCCGGTAGTCGTCCGGGATGTCCTTGTCCTCGTTGAGGACGGACAGGCTCATCACGTGCCAGCGCACCTCGATCGGGCGCAGCTTCTCCACTTCCAGGATCCAGCGGGACGTGATCCACGCCCAGGGGCACAGGGGGTCGAACCAGAAGTCCACCGGGGTGGGCGCGTTCTCAGTCAACGTCGTCTCCTAGGAGCGTGATTCGGGTACCTCAAGCGACAACCGGCGCGTGCCCGCCCCGATTCCCGGGCAGGGGACGCCACCGATGGACGCCCTTCGGCCGTGGCGGACGGACCGGGGCGGCCTCCGCTTGGTAGACATGACTTCACCAAGCGAATAAGGCGACCAAGGAGTTCATGTGGCAGGCAACCTCACGCGCGACGAGGCGCGGGAACGGGCCCGGCTGCTCACCGTCGAGTCGTACACGATCGAACTGGACCTGACCACCGGCGACGAGCGCTTCGGGTCCACCACCGTGGTCAAGTTCGGCAGTGCCGAGACGGGTGCGTCCACGTTCATCGACCTGCACGGCGCCGTCGTGCGGGAGGCGACGCTGAACGGGAAGGCCCTCGACCCCTCGTCCTATGACGGCGAGAAGGGGCGCGTCCCGCTACCGGACCTGGCCGCGGAGAACGAACTGCGTGTCGTGGCCGACTGCGAGTACTCACGCTCGGGTGAGGGCCTGCACCGGTTCGTGGACCCCGTGGACGACAGCGTGTACCTCTACACGCAGTTCGAGACGGCCGACGCGCACCGCATGTACACCTGCTTCGACCAGCCCGACCTGAAGGCCACCTTCGAGTTCACCATCAAGGCGCCGGAGAACTGGGAGGTCGTCACCAACGAGCCGGCCGAGTCCGCCGAGGGCGGGACGTGGCACTTCCTGCCGACGCCGCAGATCTCCACCTACATCACCGCACTCATCGCCGGGCCGTACCACGTCGTCCGGGACGAGTACCGCCGCGACGACGGCACCGTCATCCCGCTCGGCGTGTACTGCCGCGCCTCGCTCGCCGACCACCTCGACACGCCCGCGATCGTGGACGTGACCCGCCAGGGGTTCGGCTACTTCGAGAAGGTCTTCGGCCGCCCGTACCCGTTCACCAAGTACGACCAGCTGTTCGTCCCCGAGTTCAACGCGGGCGCGATGGAGAACGCGGGCGCCGTCACGTTCCTGGAGGACTACGTCTTCCGGTCGCGCGTCACCGACGCCGCCTACGAGCGCCGCGCCGAGACGATCCTGCACGAGATGGCGCACATGTGGTTCGGCGACCTCGTCACCATGCGCTGGTGGGACGACCTGTGGCTGAACGAGTCGTTCGCCACGTACATGAGCGTCCTGTGCCAGGCCGAGGCCACCAAGTGGACGGGCTCGTGGACGACGTTCGCGAACCTGGAGAAGGCGTGGGCGTACCGGCAGGACCAGCTGCCGTCCACGCACCCGATCTCCGCCGACATCCCGGACATCCGCGCGGTCGAGGTGAACTTCGACGGGATCACCTACGCCAAGGGCGCGTCCGTCCTGAAGCAGCTCGTGGCCTATGTCGGCCTCGACAACTTCCTGGTGGGCGTGCGGCGCTACTTCGACCGGCACGCGTGGGGCAACACCGTCCTGACGGACCTGCTGGGCGCGCTGGAGGAGACGTCCGGCCGCGACCTGGCGTCGTGGTCGAAAGAGTGGCTGGAGACGGCCGGCGTCAACACGATGCGGCCCGAGTACCAGGTGGACGGCGACGGCAACTTCACGTCGTTCACCGTCCTGCAGGAGGCCAAGGCCGACTACCCGACGCTGCGGTCGCACCGCCTCGCGATCGGGCTGTACGACAAGACCGCCGACGGGCTCGTCCGGCGCGAGCGCGTCGAGCTGGACGTCGTCGGCGCCCGCACCGAGGTCCCGCAGCTCGTCGGCAAGAAGCGGCCCGACCTCGTCCTGGTCAATGACGACGACCTGACCTACGCCAAGATCCGGCTGGACGAGCACTCGCAGCAGACGCTGATCGAGCACATCGGCGACATCAAGGACAGCCTGCCGCGCGCGCTGTGCTGGTCGGCGGCGTGGGACATGACGCGCGACGCCGAGATGGCGACCCGCGACTACGTCCGGCTCGTCGCGAAGGGCATCCGCGGCGTCACCGACATCTCGGTCACGCAGACGCTGCTGCGGCAGGCGCGCACCGCCGTCCAGCAGTACGCGGACCCGGCCTGGCGCAAGGAGGGCCTCGCCCTGCTCGCCGACACGCTCTCCGCGCTGGCGCGCGAGGCCGAGCCCGGCTCGGACCTCCAGCTCGCCTACACGCAGGCGTTCACCGCTTCCGCCATCTCGGACGAGCACCTGGCGTTCGTCCAAGCCCTACTGGACGGCTCGCAGACCCTCGACGGCCTCACCGTCGATACCGACCTGCGCTGGACGCTGCTGCGCCGCCTCGTCGTCACCGGCCGCGCGGGCGAGGCCGAGATCGACGCCGAGCACGAGCGGGACCGCACCGCCGCCGGCGAGCGGCACGCCGCCGCCTGCAAGTCCGCGATCCCGACCGCGGCGGCGAAGGCGGCCGCGTGGGAGCGGGTCGTGTCCGGCGACCTGCCGAACGCCGTCTACCGGTCGACGCTCGGCGGCTTCGTGGAGCCCGACCAGGTCGAACTGCTGCTCCCCTACGTCGACCGGTACTTCGCCGAGGTCGGCCGCGTGTGGAAGGAGTGGTCGAGCGACATGTCGCAGACGTTCGCCGAGGTCGCCTACCCGTTCCTGGTGATCGAGCAGTCCACGATCGACCGCACCGAGTCCTACATCGCCGAGCAGAACCCGCCGGCCGCCCTCACCCGGCTGCTGTCGGAGGGTCGCGACGGCGTCGCCCGCGCGCTCCGCGCCCGCGCGAAGGACGCCGCGTCCTCCTGACGCCCTGTCCAGGAACCCCGTGACCATGCAACGATCGCATGGTCACGGGGCCCGGACGGTCGTCGAGCGGAGCTCGTCCATTGAATGGTGGCGGGCGGGGGCTGGAGGACGGTGGTATGGAGACGGCACGGGACGTGCTGACGGCGCTGGCACGCAGGTACGCGTTCGGCGACCTGGAGGCGCTGATCACGCAGGGCACGCTTGCCGCGGACGGCCGCTCGACGGCGATCGCGGCGCTGTGCGCGTTCGGGCAGCGCGTCCTCGACCTCGATGCCGAGGACTTCGGCATGCCCGAAGCCGTCGGCGACGTCCCGCGCGACCTGCTCGACCGGGCCCGCGCGAGCCGCATGCCGCAGACGGCCCGGGAGCGCCCGCGCGGCGCCCTCGCCAGCCTGCGCCCCGCGTACTCCCTCCTGCTGGAGGTCATCGCGATCCGCTGGTACCGGCGCGACATGGCGGCGCTGGTCGCCGCCGTCCACATCGCGAGCGAGTACCTGCCGATGCTGGCGTGGGAGCCCGTTCTCGGCCACGCCGGCGACCCGGCCCTCATCGGCGCCTCGGTGAGCGGCGCGGGCAGCCGGTTCGGCGTGCCCGTCGAGCCGGGGTCGGCGCGGATGTGCGACCACACCCGTCCGGAACGTTCCGCCTGCGAGCGCACGCTCCGCGTCGCGCGGGAACCGGGCCCCGGCTGGCGCGCCTACCTCGACCGCCAGCACAGCCAGGTCGCGTCGGCCCTGGGCGACTGCGCCGCCCGCTGCCGCACCCCCTGCACGGTCGTGACCCGCCTGGACGACCTGGTCCGCGCCGACCTCACCGACCGCTGCAAACTCGCCGCCGACTTCACCGACAGCGCCGTCGTGAAACTCCGCCACGCCGCCCCGGTCGGCCACGGCTTCGGCGTCCCGTCCCCCGAAGAGGTCCAGACGGCCTGGACCCGCGCCCGCAAGTCCCTCTCCCACCACCCCCTGGGCCACAAGGCCCTGGCAAACACCGACGACAACTACCCGCTGCCCGGTCTGCCCGCATTGTTCTCCGCCATCGCCGACGCAGACCTGCGCCCCGACACACTCCTCCACGACGTGACCAAGCGCATCACATCAACCCTCGCCTGATCACAGCACTGCTCTCGCACGCGGCATCACGCCCACGGCGAGGGCGATCCAAAGGACGGCGAGGCAGTCAACGATCGCCTGATCACAGGGCACCGCCATCAGTGACGGCACCCGCCTTGTGCGCACAGCCGAACCAGCGAATCTGTGACCAATCTTGTTATTGCCGGGGGCGGTGCTGCTCTAGGACGGCGAGGCGGTCGACGACGGCGGGGAGGTCGTCTAGGAGGACGGGGAGTCCTTGCGGGTCGGCCAAGGGGACTCGCCAATTGGGGTATTCGTTGGTGGTGCCCGGCTGGTTCTGGGTGCGGCGTTCGCCTACTGCGTCGGCGAGGGAGATGCCCCTCAGGAGGGCGGGTGTCCGGGCCAGGAAGGCGTGCAGGGCCGCCACGATCTCGTCGTCGTAGGTGGTTGCGTCCTCTGCCAGCGCCTGCATGATCTCGGTGGGCGGCGTGGGCAGCAGGTTCTCGTCGTGGAGGAGGGTCAGCCAGTCGGTCAGCTGGCGACGGTGGTCGGCCTCCTCATCGGCGCGAGGGCGGGTCAGGAGGCCGAGGCGGTCGCGGAGAGCTATGTGGTCGCCGTGGACGAAGCCCGTGATCGGCGGCATGTCGTGGGTGCCGACCGTGGCCAGGGAGAGTTCGCGCCACTTCGCCGGGGGCTTGGGACGTCCGCCGTCGTCGCGTTCGAACCAGAGCAGGGACGTGCCGAGCACGCCGCGGCCGGCCAGCACCTCGCGGAGGTCCGGTTCCACCGTGCCGAGGTCCTCGCCGACGACCACGGCGCCGAACCGTTCGGCCTCCCAGGTCAGGCAGCCGAGCAGCGCGTCGCGGTCGTAGCGGACGTACGTGCCGTCGGCCGGGGATGCGCCCTCGGGCACCCACCACAGGCGCGACACCTGCATGGCGTGGTCCAGGCGGACGCCGCCGGCGTGCCGGAGGACGGCCGCCGTCATCTCGCGGAACGGCCGGTAGCCGCCGGCGGCGAGCGCGTCCGGCCGCCACGGCTGCTGGCCCCAGTCCTGGCCGCGCTGGTTGAACTCGTCCGGTGGCGCCCCGACGCTCATCCAGGGCGCGTACAGGCTCCGGTACATCCAGGTGTCGGCGCTGCCGTGCGGCACCCCGACCGCCAGGTCGTGGACGATCCCGACCGGCATGCCGGCGTCCCGCGCCGCCCGCTGCGCCGCCGCGAGCTGCCCGTCCAGCCGCCACTGGAGCCACTCGTGGAACCCGGCGCGGTCGTGCCGGCCTGTGGCGTTCCGCAGGGAGGACGGCCAGCGCCGCCAGTCCGTCCCCTGCTCCTCGCTGATCGCGCACCACAGGGCGTAGCGGCCGAGCGTCGCGCTCTCCCGCCTGCGGAATTCCTCGAACTCGGGTTCGCTCCGGCCCGCGCGGAGCCGGTACATCGCCTCGAACGCCTCCAGCTTCGCGGCCCACACCGCGTCCCGGTCGAGGAGCCCCTCCTGGGCGCGCAGCTTGGCGGCGAGGGCGGCGAACCGCTCCCGGTCGCCGGCGGGCAGCTCCGCGAACTCCGGCATGTCCTCGATCCGCAGGTAGAGCGGCGAGGAGAAGCGGCGGCTCATCGGCGAGTACGGCGACGGACCGACCGGCGGGACGGGCTCGGTCGCGTGCAGCGGGTTCACGAGGAGGAAGCCGGCGCCCTGGTCTCGGGCGCTCCACGCCGCGAGATCGGCCAGGTCGCGCAGGTCCCCGAGGCCCCAGGACGCACCGGAGCGCACCGAGTACAGCTGCGCCGTGAACCCCCACGTCCGGGGCGGACGGCGCAGCGAGGCGGGCGCCACTAGCAGCGGCAGGTCGGCCTCGCCTCGGACGCGCAGGCGGTGCCAGCCCGGCGGCACGTCGGCGCGTCCCGGCAGCGGCTCGAACGGCCCGTCGGCGGTGCCCGGCGGTGCCAGGACCTCCTCCGCGCCGACCGCGATCTCCATGTCGTCGAGATCGCGGCCCAGCGCCGCGCGGATCCGGTCGGTGACCGGGCCGGTTCCCTGCCGGACGACGATGCTCGGCGGCAGCGCACGCTCCCGCTCCCGCCCGCGTTCCAGTTCCGTCCTGGCGGCGTCCGGCGTCGAGGCGTCGACCCCGAGCGCCGCCAGGACGGCGACGAGCGTGTCCGGTGAGACGGCCGCCTCCCGGCCGCGCCAGTCCGTGTACCGGGTCGCGACCCCGTGCTGCCCCGCCAGCCTGCTCAGTTCGTCGTCGCCCACGCCTGCACCATGCCCGGTGCGGGCGGGCTCACGCGGTCCAGATCTCCGGCTTGCGGCCGATCCACGGGCGCGCCTCCTCCAGCTGCGCGGACAGCGAGATCAGCGTCCCCTCGCCGCCGAGCCGCCCGGCCAGCATGATCCCGATCGGCAGGCCCGCGTCGGTCCAGTGCAGCGGGACGTTCACGGCCGGCTGCCCCGAGATGTTGTACACGGCGGTGAACGGCGTGAAGTTCGCCTGCCGCCGGAAGTTCTCCTCGGGCTCCTGATCGTGGAAGTACCCGACGGGGACGGGCGGCATGGCGAGCGTCGGGTGCAGGATCGCGTCGAACTCGTCCATGACCGGGAACGCCTTGCGCAGCTCGCCCTGGAGCGCGGCGTGCGCCTGGAGCAGCTGCGGCGCCGCCGTCGCCTCGCCGAGGCCGCGCAGCCAGCGGGTCAGCGGCTGGAGCTTGCCCGTGTCCTCGTCGGCGACGGGCGTCATCGTCGCCATCGCGCCCCACAGCGTGACGAAGTGCGCGACGAGGTCGGCGCCGAGCACCTGCTGCGGCAGGTCCACGACCTCGTGGCCCAGCTCCTCCAGCAGCGCGGACGCGGCCTCGTAGGCGGCGACGCAGTCGGGGTGCACCTCGGTGCCCGGCACCGGCGGCTCCAGGGTGCGGGCGATCCGCAGCCGGCCCGGCGCGCGCTCGGCATGGGCGAGGAACGACCCGTCCTCCTGCGGCGCCCGGTACAGGTCGCCGGGCATGTGGCCGGCCATCACGTCCAGCAGCAGGGCCGCGTCGCGGACGGTCCGGGCGATCGGCCCGTTGGTGGCCAGCCCGAACAGGTCGGGGACGATCGGGCCGGAGGAGACCCGGCCGCGGGTCGGCTTGATCCCGAACAGCCCGCACGCGCTGCTCGGGATGCGGATCGAGCCGCCGCCGTCGCTGCCCTGCGCGACCGGCGCCAGCCCGGACGCGACCGCCGCCGCGGCGCCGCCGCTGGACCCGCCCGCCGACCGGGTGAGGTCCCAGGGCGTCCGGGCCGGGGGCGCCACGTCACTCTCCGTGTAGCAGGGCAGCCCGAACTCCGGCGTCGTGGTCTTGCCCAGCAGCACGGACCCCGCTTGCGCCAGCTTTGTCACCACATGGTCGTCCGCGAATCCGGTCATCTCGGCATAGGCCGCCGAACCGAACGTCATTCGGACGCCGTCCACCATGTTCAGGTCCTTGATCGGGACCGGGACGCCGTGCAGCGGCGGCAGGTCCGCCGGGCCGGCCGCGTCCAGCACCGCCTTCTCGGCCCGCCGCGCCTCCTCGCGGGCCCGCTCGGCGGTCACCGTCACATAGGCGCCGACCTGCTCGTTCAGCCGTTCGATGCGGGCCAGATAGTGCTCGGCGAGCTCGACCGGAGATACTTCCCTGGTGCGGACGGCCGCAGCCATCCGGGTGGCGCTGAGGTCATGGGTTTGTGTCACAAAACGGAACGCTAGACGCCGTGTGCGCGGGCATCAAAGAGGGCAGGGACCCTACGGCGGCGAAAGGAGAAGAGTATCGCCCTACCCGTCCGTCGCGTAAGTTACTCACTGACCCGAGGGCGACAAAACTATTAACCCCCGATGACTAGTCGCCGACCGGCCGGATGATTACTCTGCGCACGGAGGATCATGCCCCCGATGGGAAAGGAATACGGAGCGTCACTTATGGCGATCATGGAGCGGGGCAACACGCAGGGGGCCCGGGGCCAGCCCCGGGCGGGATCCGAGGAGACACGGCCGCCGGAAGCACGGTCGGAGGAAGCGCGTGAGCACCATGACCAGGCTCCGGTGAGGGAGCGTCCCGACGAGCGCACCGACGAGCGCACCACCGAGCGCACCGCCGCGGCGATGCTCGACGACCCCCGCGTCCGCCGCTGGGCGTGGCGGATCGGCGCGGCCGTCGTCGCCGGCGTCGCCGTCCTGGTCCTGTTCGGCTGGCGGCTCGGCGTCGCCGTCGCGATCCTCGTGGTCGTCGGCGACCTCGTCCGGAGCTCGCGCAAGAGCTCCTCCGTCGCCGCCTGGCAGAAGTCGTCGGCCGCCGAACGGCGCACCGAGCGGCAGCTGAAGGCCCTCCAGCGCAGCGGGTACCTCGTGCTGCACGCGCGGGCCGTCCCGCGCGACGACGACGGTGTCAGCGACGGGCGGATCGACCACCTGGTGATCGGGCCGAGCGGCGTCTACGCCATCGACTCCGAGAAGTGGGACAAGCGCCTCCCCGTGCGCACCATGTCCCACATGAAGCTCTTCCACGGGCCCTTCAACAAGAAGGACCGGCTGGACGAGGCCCGGTGGGAGGCCCAGATGGCGAGCAGCATCCTCGCCGACCGGGTCGGCTTCGAGGTGCCGGTGCAGCCGTCCGTGGCGATCTACGGCCCGTCCATCCCGTGGAAGGTCATGCGGGTGCGGGACGTCGACGTCTACGCCGGCAACCGGGCCCGCGCCTACCTGCGGCGCCGCCCGAAGATCCTCACCGACGGCGACGTGCGGCGGATCTTCTCGGCCGCCGAGAAGGCGCTGCCGCCGAAGTACCCCGACTGAGCGAGGGCGGCCTGCTTCCCCGGGCCGCCCGCCCACCACGGCTCGACGACGAGCCCCGCCGGGATGCCGCCTTGCCGGGTTCGCCACCTGCCGGGACGGCCGCGTCCCGGCTTTTTCCATGCCGTCCCGCCGGTTGGTAGCATCGATGACGTCACAGGCCGGCCCGCGCGCGACCTCACGCTGAGCCGGCGGCAGCGCCGCGATCCGCCGCTGCGGGCAACGCTCCCAGGAACTCGGCTCGGCTCGTCACAGGTTTGGAGAGGTCTATGCCACCGCTCAGGTCACGCACGGTCACGCACGGCAGGAACATGGCGGGCGCCCGCGCCCTCATGCGCGCCAGCGGCGTCGAACGCGAGGACTTCGGCAAGCCGATCGTCGCGGTGGCCAACAGCTTCACCCAGTTCGTGCCCGGCCACGTCCACCTGGACGCGGTCGGCAAGGTCGTCGCGGGCGCGGTCCGCGAGGCCGGCGGCGTGCCCCGCGAGTTCAACACCATCGCCGTGGACGACGGCATCGCGATGGGCCACGACGGCATGCTGTACTCGCTGCCATCCCGCGAGGTCATCGCCGACGCGATCGAGTACATGGTGAACGCGCACTGCGCCGACGCCCTGGTCTGCATCTCCAACTGCGACAAGATCACGCCGGGGATGCTGCTGGCCGCGCTGCGGCTCAACATCCCGGTCGTGTTCGTCTCCGGCGGCCCGATGGAGGCCGGCAAGCCGGTCGAGGGCGTCATGGACGGCAACAAGCTCGACCTGATCGACCCGATCATCGCCTCCGCGGACGGCTCGATCGCCGAGGACAAGCTCCTCGAAATGGAGGAGAGCGCCTGCCCGACCTGCGGGTCCTGCTCCGGCATGTTCACCGCCAACTCGATGAACTGCCTCACCGAGGCGATCGGGCTGGCGCTGCCCGGCAACGGCACCGTCCTCGCCACGCACACCGCCCGCCGCCGCCTCTACGAGGACGCCGGCCGCACCGTCGTCGAGGTCGCCAAGCGCTACTACGACGGCGACGACGAGTCCGTCCTGCCGCTGAACATCGCCACCCGCGACGCGTTCGAGAACGCCATGGTGCTGGACGTCGCCATGGGCGGCTCCACCAACACGATCCTGCACCTGCTCGCCGCCGCGACCGAGGCCGGCGTCGACTTCGGGCTCACCGACATCGACGCGGTGTCCCGCCGGGTCCCGTGCGTCTGCAAGCTGGCCCCCGCGACCGGCAAGTACCACGTCGAGGACTGCCACCGCGCCGGCGGCATCCCCGCCCTGCTCGGCGAGCTGAACCGGGCCGGGCTGCTGAACCGCGCCGCGCACTCGATCCACTCCGCCTCGATGGACGAGTTCGTCGCCAAGTGGGACGTCCGCTCCCCCGACGTCCTGCCCGAGGCCGTCGAGATGTTCCACGCGGCGCCCGGCGGCGTCCGCAGCACCTCGGCGTTCTCGCAGAGCGCCCGCTGGGAGTCGCTCGACCTCGACCGCGAGAACGGCTGCATCCGCTCCGCCGAGCACGCCTACACCGCCGACGGCGGCCTCGCCGTCCTGCGCGGCAACATCGCCCCCGACGGCGCGATCGTGAAGACCGCCGGCGTCGAGGAGGAGCTGTGGACGTTCACCGGCCCCGCCGTCGTCTTCGAGTCGCAGGACGACGCCGTCGAGGGCATCCTCAGCGGGAAGATCAAGGCCGGTGACGTCGTCGTGATCCGCTACGAGGGCCCGAAGGGCGGCCCCGGCATGCAGGAGATGCTGTACCCGACGAGCTTCCTCAAGGGCCGCGGGCTCGGCAAGGCGTGCGCGCTGATCACCGACGGCCGGTTCTCCGGCGGGACGTCCGGGCTGTCCATCGGGCACGCCTCCCCCGAGGCGGCGGGCGGCGGCATCATCGCCCTCGTCGAGGACGGCGACCGCGTCGTGATCGACATCCCGAACCGGGTCCTGGAGCTCGACGTGCCGGCCGACGAGCTGGAGATCCGCCGCGAGAAGCTGCTCGCCGACCTCGGCGGCTACCACCCCCGCGACCGGCACCGCCCGGTGAGCGCCGCGCTCCGCGCCTACGCCGCGATGGCGACGTCCGCCTCCACCGGCGCCGCCCGCGACGTCTCCCAGCTCGACCGCCTCAACGGCTGAGCGGAGCGCGCGCCGGGCCGGCATTACCCGGCGGGTAATCGCCTTCGTTCCCCGCTCCGGGGAAGAGTGGTGGTCGTCAGGCGAACAGCCCGGCGACCACCACCGAAGGAGCTCGCGATGACCGCCTACGCCCTCGCCCACCTGCACCCGCAGCCGCCGCTCCACGACGACGTCTTCGTCTACATCGAGCGCATCCAGGCGACCATGGACCCGTTCGGCGGCCGCTTCCTCGTCCACGCGACCGGCACCGAGGTGATCGAGGGCCCGGTGGACGGCGGCTACGTCCTCATCGAGTTCCCCGACATGGACAAGGCCCGCGCCTGGTACGAGTCGGACGCCTACCAGGCGATCCTGCCCATGCGCACCGACAACATGGACGGCACCGCCGTCCTGCTGCAGGGCGTCCCGCCGAACTACGACGCGTCCGCGACCGCGAAGGCCATGCGCGCCGCGCAGAACGGCTAGGAGCAGCAGCCTCCGCCGCAGCAGCCGCCTCCCCCGGCGGGCTTCGGCGGGGGCGCCGTACCGCGCGACGTGCCGGTGACGGCGACCGTGGACAGCAGCTTCACCGTGTCGTCGTGCCCGTCCGGGCACGGCGCCGGATCGGACGCGTTGATCATCGGGCGGGAGACCTCGAAGGTCGACCCGCACGCGCGGCAGCGGTAGTCATAGCGAGGCACGGCCCCAGGATATACGGCGGCTACGCGGCGGGTTCGGTGACGTAGGGAGCCCACTGGGGGTCGCCGTCGTGGACGAGGCCGATGAGGCGCCAGTGCGCGCCGCGGGGAACGGCCGGAATGATGTTGAGCGTCCAGCCCAGTTCGGACAGGAGGCGGTCGGCCTTGCGGTGGTTGCAGGTCATGCAGGACGCGACGCAGTTCTCCCACACGTGCTTGCCGCCGCGGCTGCGCGGATGGACGTGATCGATGGTCTCGGCGCGGCGGCCGCAGTAGACGCAGCGGAAGCTGTCGCGGCGCATCAGCGCGGCGCGGGTCAGCGGGACGCGGGTACGGAACGGGATGCGGACGTAGCGGCGCAGCCGGATGACGGACGGC
Organism: Actinomadura sp. BRA 177; assembly: GCF_013372625.1. Taxonomy (GTDB): domain Bacteria; phylum Actinomycetota; class Actinomycetes; order Streptosporangiales; family Streptosporangiaceae; genus Spirillospora. Next base: position 3,743 of record NZ_JABXFD010000202.1, on the reverse strand, counting down.
ACCTCGATCGTCATCGTGGCGGAGTGCAGCACCGCGCCCGAGGTGTCGTGGTGGACGATCTCGGCCTTCTCCCGGAGCACGAGGCAGACCGCCCGCCGCAGCGGCAGCGTGGTGAGTGGTTCGTACGTCGCGTTCAGGAGGAGGACCTGCCGCATCAGACGGCCTCCGCCGGATTCCGCCGTTCGGTCGCCTCGGCGGGCGCGGTCGTCCGCGCCTCCAACCGAGGCCCGGTTATTGTCTCCGGTTCCTGCGCACTCGCCATGAGGACCTCCCCAGGGGCGAACCGACCTTCATCAGTGTGGCGTCTGATGGAGCCCGTCCGCTACCCCAATAATCCCCCATCGGACGCCCGATCGAACGCATGCCCGCGTTCCAGGCGGTTCGGAGTGGGCGGGACGGGCAGCCCGGAACGGCCAATACAGTGCATTCATGACGCCGTATCCGCCCGCGCAGCGCCAGGACATCGTCGAGGACATCCACGGTCACCGGGTCGCGGACCCGTACCGGTGGCTGGAGGAGGCCGGAAGCGACGACACCGGGGAGTGGCTCGCCGCGCAGGACCGGCTCTTCCACAAGGTCGTGGACGCGCTGCCGGGCCGGGACGGGCTGCGCGAGCGGCTCGGCGAGCTGCTCGGCGCGGGCAGCGTCGGCTCCCCCGTGTGGCGGGGCGAGCGGCGGTTCTTCACCCGGCGCGCCGCCGACCAGGAGCATCCCGTCCTCTACACGGCCGGCCCGGACGACGCCGAACGCGTCCTGGTCGACCCCATGGCGCTCGACCCGGGCGGGACGACGACGCTCGACGGGTGGCAGCCCGACAAGGAGGGGCGCCGGCTGGCGTACAAGATCTCCACCGGCGGCGACGAGGAGTCCCTGCTGTACGTGCTGGACGTCGCGACCGGCGAGCAGGTCGAGGGGCCGATCGACCGGGCGCGGTACTCGTCGGTGGCGTGGCTGCCGGGCGGCGAGGCGTACTACTACGCGCGCCGGCTGCCCGCCCGGGACGTCCCGGCGGGCGAGGAGCAGTACCACCGGCGCGTCTACCTGCACCGGGTCGGCACCGAACCCGACACCGACGACGTGCTGATCTTCGGTGACGGCCTGGACAAGACCAACTACTACGGGGTCGGGGTCAGCCGGAACGGGCGCTGGCTGACGGTGTCGTCCTCGCAGGGCACGGCGCCGCGCAACGACCTGTGGATCGCGGACCTGTCCGCGTCGCCCGCCGAGGTGCCGGCGCTGCGGGCCGTCCAGGAGGGCGTCGACGCCGGCACCGGCCTGCACGTCGGGCGCGACGGCCGCGCCTACATCTTCACCGACCGGGACGCGCCCCGCTCCCGGCTGTGCGTCGCCGACCCGTCCGACCCGTCCTACGAGCGGTGGCGGGACCTGATCCCGGAGGACCCGGAGGCCGTCCTCACCGACTTCGCGATCCTCGACGGCCTTGACCGGCCCGTTCTCCTCGCCGGCTGGACGCGGCACGCGATCAGCGAGATCACCGTCCACGACCTGGAGACGGGCGAACGCACCGGGACCGTGCCGACACCGGGCCTCGGCTCGATCGGCGGGATCATCGAGCGGCCCGAGGGCGGGCACGAGGCGTGGTTCGGCTACACCGACAACGTCACGCCGTCCTCGGTGATGCGCTACGACGCGCGCACCGGCGAGACGACGCTGTGGGCCTCCGCGCCGGGCACGGTCGCGGTCCCCGAGATCGAGACGCGCCAGCTCACCTACACCTCGCGGGACGGGACGCAGGTGCGGATGCTGGTCGCGTCCCGCCCCGGCCTCGCCGGCCCGCGGCCCGCGATCCTCTACGGCTACGGCGGCTTCAACATCTCCCTCACGCCGTCCTACTCGGCGAGCATCCTGGCCTGGGTGGAGGCGGGCGGCGTCTACGCGATCGCGAACCTGCGCGGCGGGTCCGAGGAGGGCGAGGAGTGGCACCGCGCCGGCATGCGGGAGCGCAAGCAGAACGTGTTCGACGACTTCCACGCCGCCGCCGAGAAGCTCATCGCGGACGGCCTGACCACGCCCGCCCAGCTGGCGATCTCCGGCGGATCCAACGGCGGCCTGCCCGTCGGCGCGGCCCTCACCCAGCGCCCTGACCTGTATCGCGCGGTGGTCTGCTCGGCACCCCTCCTCGACATGGTGCGCTACGAGAAGTTCGGCCTGGGCCAGACCTGGAACGACGAGTACGGAACCGCCGACGACCCCGAGGAGTTCGGCTGGCTGATCGGCTACTCCCCGTACCACCACGTCCACGCGGGCACCGCGTACCCGGCCGTCCTGTTCACCACGTTCGGCAGCGACACCCGCGTGGACCCGCTGCACGCCCGCAAGCTGTGCGCCGCGCTGCAGCACGCGACCGCGTCCGACGCGCCGATCCTGCTCCGCAACGAGGCGGAGGTCGGCCACGCCGCCCGCTCGGTGAGCCGCTCGGTCGACCTGATGACCGACACCCTCACGTTCATGGCCGCGCAGACCGGGCTGCCCCTCCCCGACGAATTGACTCGTGGTCTAATAGCGGGGTGACGATGGTACAGACCACCACGGAGCACGTCCTCGAGCTGCTCCGCGAGCCCCCCGAGGTGCCCGACACGTCCGCCGGCTACCTCGACCTGCTCGGACGGTCGTCCAAGCCGTCCCTCGCCCAGTCCGTCATGGAATCCACGTTCCTGCCGCGCATCTACGAGAAGGTCTGGCGGCCCATCGGCTTCAACGTCGCCAAAGGCTGGCCGTTCGGCCCCGACACCGCCGCCGAGCACGCACTCGCCCGCGACTGGCTCGGCCTCACCGCCCGTCCGCGACGGTGCTGGACGTACGCGCGTAACGTCCAGCACCGTCGCGGGCGATGGAGTGGCATGCACCACCACCGGTCTCACTGTGTTCGGTGACCGCAAGGTCACCGGAGCGGTCTCCGGACGACCGTCCGGCAGCACCGCTACCGTTCCTATACAGGTGCCCATGAGCGGGCCTTGGACCCACTACCCGACACTGCGCACATCCCGAACGGTCTTGGATGCGCTGGTCCCCCGCTTTCGTCGATCCGCCCGGCGACGCGCATCGCGTGCGCGGTCCGTGGCGGCACGGCAGGTTCCCTCACGCCCCCGAGCCCCGGTCGAGCCTGGACGGTCCGATGCCCCTGCCCATCATCTAGTGAGCAGGGGGCGGTGCCATCCGATGCGAGATCGAGTGCCCGCGGGCGTCACCCTGTCGCGATACCGACTGCACCCCAACAGGTCACCACTAAGCGTGATGTTGCAATTACTTTACATCACCTGCCTCGCGTTTGCAATCGAGTCGCTACCAAGTGGTGTTGAGGGCACGCGCGACCGCCACCCCTATGCAGGTGGTCGGAGGCCGCCGTTCCTGAATCTTTCCTGAACCCCTCCCCTAGGATGCGGCCGGGTGCTCGCGCTACGCTCCCACAAGAACACGCACGGGACACCCGTGCGACAGATCGGCCCCCTCCTGGGGTTGGGAAGCCTCCAGGAGGGGTGTCGCATTTATTCTTTTTTCTCCTCCTTCGGGCCTGGCGGCCCTCCATCGTCGAAAAAAGTGCGATCGCTGGCATCGCATCCGACTCGCCTAGCGGCTCGCTACGCGATCAGGTTCTCGCAAGCTCGAACCTGCCTTCGGACGCGATCGCAACGTTGAGGTCGTCCCCTATACCCATCTGACGCTGCCGACGAAGCGGAGAGTCTAAATCTCAGTGGACGCCGGACCAATACAACAAACAAAAA
>NZ_JABXFD010000200.1 GCF_013372625.1 Actinomadura sp. BRA 177 | reverse complement strand
TGGTCGGCTGCGTCGGCGCGCGGGTGCGGGCGCGGCCCAAGGACGGCGGCAGCGACGAGGGCTCGACGGTCTACTACGCCGGCGGGGCATCTCGAACGTCGTGGACGCGGGGCGGCTGTTCGGGGGGCCGGCGTCCGCGCGCAAGCCGTGCGAGGGACAGGCGGGCGTCGCGCGCGGCATCCCGGGCTCGGGGCGGTCACGCGGGCCGAATCTCACGGTGTCGATCCTGCGCTCTCTTCAAGGTCATCGGCAAGTGCCGAAGAGGGCGGTGCAGAGGGCTTCGGGGTCGTCGGCGGTGGTGAGGGCGTCCCGGTCCAGGCGGAGCCGGACGGACACCTCGCGGCGCATCGGATCCTCGGTGCCCTGGGCTGCGGCGATGTCCTGGAGGCCGACGGAAACGGTCTCCGGGATGTCGGCGGTGAGCGCCTCGGTGGGGAGTTCGTCCAGCCACAGGTCGAGGACGCGGTGGGCGAGGCCGTTCAGCAGGCGGCCCCATGGTTCGACCAGGTCGGGCGGGACGTTCTCCGTCCGCAGTTCGGGGAGGCCGAACCGGGCGAGGCCCTTGGTGGTGACGAAGGAGCCGTGCGGGCCGGACGTGTGCGGGAGGAGCATCCAGTCGGTCAGGTGGAAGTCGTTCAGGGAGCGGAGGAGGTGCGGCGGTGTGAGGATCTGCGGGGTGAAGACGTCGATCACCGGGGCGTCCGCGAGGGTGCCCAGGGCGCCGGCGACGGTGCGGGACGCCCATTCGTGCGCGGGCGGGCGGCCCGGACGGTAGGCGGCGCGGACGGCGATGACGTGGGCGGCGGACGTGATCGTCTCCAGGTCGGGCGCGGCGGCGCCGTAGGCGGCGAGGAGGTCGCGGGGCAGCGGGGGGAAGTCGGCCGCGGGACGCTGGTCGAGGGTGAGCATGGGGCTGCCGAGCATGCCGAGGACGAGGTCGCGCAGCGGCGGTTCGGTGTGCCGTGCCACGTGGTCGCGGGCGAGGGCCGCGGGGTCGTCGAGGGGTTCGGCGAGCGCCACGGCGTAGGTTCCGTAGAGGGTCTCCGGAACGGGCAGCGTCAGATGTTCACCCAAACTCGTCCCCCGAAGGTAGCCGGCACCCTTCGATCAGATCCGATGGGGACGTCGCAACGTATCTGGCGGCACAGGAACATTTACCTCACAGAGCGGCGAGACGGGCCCACGATCAGCGCGGCAGCCGCTGCTCGACCCAGACGATCTTGCCCGCGTCGGTGCGGTGCGTGCCCCAGCGCTCGGCGAGGTGGTGGACGAGCTGGAGGCCGCGGCCCGACTCGTCGGTGGCGTCGGCGTGCCGGAGGTGCGGCATGTTCGCGCCGTCGTCGTGGACCTCGCAGAGCAGCGTCCGCCCCTTGATCAGCCGGACGCCGAGCGAACCGGCGCCGTGCACGAGGGCGTTGGTCACCAGCTCGCTGACCAGCAGTTGCGCGGTGTCGCTGAGGGCGTCCAGGCCCCAGCCGGTGAGCCGGGCGGCGACCTGCGCGCGGATCCACGGGACGCTGTTCGGCTCGGGTTCGAGTTCCCAGGTGACGACCTCGTCCTTGGGGATGCCGTCGAACCCGACCGCGACGAGCGCGATGTCGTCGGCCGGGGTGTGCGCGGCGAGCGTGTCGAGCAGGTCGTCGCAGGTGCCGTCGAGGTCGGCGGGCGCTCCGGCGAGCCGGGCGCGCAGCTCCTCCAGGCCCTGCTCGATGTCGCGGTCGCGGCGTTCGAGGAGCCCGTCGGTGCACAGGACGAGCTGGGAACCGTCGTCGACCTTGACCTCCATCGTCTCGAACGGCTCGCCGCCCACCCCGATGGGCACGCCGGGCGGGACGGGCAGCACGCGGCTCTCGCCGTCCGCCGAGACGAGCACGGGCGGGACATGCCCCGCGTTGGCGAACGTGCAGCGCCGCGTGACCGGGTCGTACACCGCGTACAGGCAGGTGGCGAGGTACTCTTCGCCGAGCCGGCGGGCGAGCCCGTCGAGCTGGCGCAGCAGCCGGTCGGGCCGCATGTCGTCGGTGGCGAGGGTGCGGACGGCGGTGCGCATCTGCCCCATGATCGCGGCGGAGGTGAGCCCGTGCCCCATCACGTCGCCGACGACGAGGCCGAGCCGGCAGCCGGGCAGCGGGATGGCGTCGAACCAGTCGCCGCCGACCTGGGCGGCCTGCTCGGCGGGCCGGTAGCGGTAGCGGACGCGGGCCCCTGCGACGTCCGGCGGGTCGTCGGGCAGCATGCTGCGCTGCAGCTTCTCGGCGACCTGGACCTCGCGCCGGTACAGCCGCCCGTTGTCGATGCACAGCGCGGCGCGGCGGCCGAGTTCGTCGACCATGGCGAGGTCGAGCTCGTCGAACCAGGGCCGGTCGGGCTTGCGGAGCAGCTTGAACGTGCCGAGCACCCGGCCGCGCGCGATCAGCGGGGCGATGAGCAGCGAGCGCCCGGTGAACAGGGGGCGCAGGTCGCGGTCGCCGAACGCGGCGGCGAGCCGGGCGGCCTGCGCGGGGCCGACGCGCCGGATGTGCACGGGACGCCCGGTCCGCATGGCCTGGACGAACGGCGTGCCGGGCGGCAGGACGAGCGCCTCGCCTTCGGGGACGGCCTCGTCCCAGCGTCCGGGCTCGTCGTTGTGGGCGACGGCGACGCGGCGCATCAGCGCGGTCTCGTCGACCTCGGCGGCGGGCGGCGCCGAGTCGGTGACGACGCGTTCCAGCAGTTCGACGGCGGCGAAGTCGGCGAGCCGCGGGACGAGGACCTCGGCGAACGTCCGGGCGGCCTGCAGGTGGTCGAGCGAGCTGCCGATCTGCTCGCCGGCCTCGCCGAGGTAGGCGAGGGGCTCCCAGGCGGGCGGGACGTCCCGCCGGGCGGACCGGGACGGGCGCGCCCGCGCGGGCGCGCCCGTCCCGGTCCGCCCGGCGG
>NZ_JABXFD010000540.1 GCF_013372625.1 Actinomadura sp. BRA 177 | reverse complement strand
ATTTGTGTGATGAGTAGTTGTCGTTTTGTTTTCTTGTTTTGTGATAGAACCGGCGACCACAGAGAGCTTCACGATCCTCTGCGTCGGCAGCGTCGGATGTGGATAAGGAACAGGCGCAGGGCCCTCGCCGGTGGGCCCGCGACGTGCGGCCTGCCGAGGGCGGGGACGGCGACTGGGACGAGGCGACCCTGACGTTCCGCGACGCGGACCGTTTCGCGCCGTATCTGGCGCGGTTCGCCGACGACGTGGTGGTGCTCGACCCGCCGGATCTGCGGGAGGCGGTGATCCAGCACCTGAAGTCGGTGCTGGCGGGGACCGGCGCGCCCCCGGTCGAGGCGGGGGAGGCCCGCGGACCGGCCAGGCGGCGGCGACGACATCGACCGACCGGCGGGGGCGGCTGCGGGCGGCCCGGCCGGTGTGGATGTGGCCGCGGAACACCGCGCCCTTCGCGGTGACCTTGACCGCCTGGAAGTCGCGCGGCGGCAGCGCGCAGAACCCGGTCCGCACGACGTCGTCGAACAGCGAGTCCGACACGACGTAGGCCAGGTCGCGCCCCGGGTCGTCGGTGAGCAGCCGGCGCAGCGGCCCCGCGTCCAGCAGCCGCTGGACGACGATGGGCGCGTCGCCGGCGGGCCCGAACGGCCCGGCGGTCAGCGTGCCGTGGTGCAGCGCGAGCCGCACCCGCAGCCGGAACCGGCCGGCGTCCCGGTTGCTCTCGCGCAGCGCCTCGTCGAGGCCGATGACGAAGTCGCCGGCCACCGGCGCGGGGTCGACCCCGTCCGGCAGCGTGGCGAGCTCGCCGTCCCCGCCGACCTGCTTGGCCCATTCGGCCCGGTCGAGGCCGACGCCGCGCGCCGCGCGGTCGAGCGCGTCCGACAGCTGCCGCTGCGCGCGCAGCTGCTCGCGCGTGTCGCGCTTGCTGTACCCCTGGATGTCCACCGCCAGCAGCAGGCGGTAGCTGAGCTGTGCTGCCCCGTTTCCTTCCACTGTGCCGATCCCGCCCCTCGGTCCTGTGTGGGCGAATGGGCCCGATGCCCGCGTTCGCTCCGAATCCTGGAGTGAGCGTCGCCCCGCCTGCGGACCGTCCGAAGGAGATCGTGTCGCCATCGTCACGCCCCTTTGACGCGGGACGGTGACCGTCCGCGCCCGAAGGTAAGGAAAAGCTGGCGAACTAGTAAGGGATGTTCTGGAAAATCCACCGCAAACCGGTCCCGGTTGAACCGCGCGGCGCCGCCGTCTCGTACTGCCTCCCAGCGTGACACCCGACACACGGTCACCGCGTCGTCCCGCCCCCGCACCCGCCCGGAGACCCCCGATGGCCCACAGATCACCGGCCGCCTCGGCCACCCGCGAACGCCCGCCCGGACCGTGGAGCTGGTTCCGCGGCCCGCAGCCCGCCGGCGGCGTGGACGACCAGGTGATCGTGACCGAGTTGTACCGCGTCTACGGGCGCCCGCTGCTGTCGTTCGTCCTGCGGCTGACCGGCGGCGACCGGCACTGGGCCGAGGACGTCGTGCAGGAGACCATGATCCGCGCGTGGCGCAGCGCCCACCAGCTCGACGAGAACGCGGCCTCGCTGCTGCCGTGGCTCGCGACGGTCGCGCGCCGGATCGTCATCGACGACCAGCGGCGCAAGAACGCACGGCCGCAGGAGGCGGGCGAGGGCCCGCTGGAGAACATGCGCGTGCCCGACGGGTTGGAGGATCTGCTGCGCTCCGTCGTCGTGTCCGAAGCCCTCCTCGCGCTGTCCCCCGCCCACCGCGAGGTCCTCAACGAGACCTTCTTCCGGGATCGGTCGGTGAACGAGGCGGCCAGGCATCTCGGCATCCCCGTGGGCACCGTGAAGTCCCGGGTCTACTACGCGCTCAGGGCACTGCGCGTCGCCCTGGAGGAGAGGGGCGTGACGCCATGAGCGCGGACATGCTGCACATCGACGTCGGCGCCTACGCCCTCGGGCTGCTGGAGGAGCCCGACCGCCGCGCGTTCGAGGCGCACCTGTCGACGTGCCTGTCCTGCCACGAGGAGCTCGGCGCGCTGCGCGGGCTCGCCCAGACCCTGGACGGCATCGGGCCGATCGCCGAGCCGGCGGACGCGATGCCGGTCGCGCCCGAACCGGCGGTGGTGACCGACCTGATGCGGCACCGGATCCGCCGGCAGCGGCGGCACCGGGCGGCGCGGACGCTCGCCGCCGCCGCTGCCGGCATCGTTCTCCTCGGCGGGGCGCTCGGCACCGGGTTCACCCTCGGCGCCGACCGGGACGCGCGGCCCGCCGCGTCCGCGCGGCAGGACGACGGCACCGCCGCGCTGCTGCAGGACGGCCGGCGGACGTCGGCCACCGACGACGGCACCGGCCTCACCGGGACGGTCGCCATGCAGCAGAAGGCGTGGGGCAGCCGGATCGCGATGCAGCTCAGCAAGGTCCGCGGGCCGCTGCAGTGCGAGCTGGTCGCGGTGGACCGGCGCGGCAACGCGCACACGGTCGTCGGCTGGTCCGTCCCGGCCAAGGGCTACGGGTTGCCGGGATCGCCGCAGCCGCATCTGGCGCTGCAGGGCGGGACGGCGCTGAAGCCCGAGGAGATCAGCCGGTTCGAGGTCCGCACGATCGGCGAGGGGCGCACGCTGCTGACCGTCCCGGCCTGAGTGCCCGCGGCGCGCCCCGGGCCGGCCCGGCCGCACCGGCCGCCCGGGACGTGCCGCTCCCCACGTCTCATAGGCTGGCAGGGTGAGTGCGAGCCGGTCTTCGACAGGCCCCGAGCTGATGCTGCCGGGGCTCCGCGACGTGTACGCGGCCTACGTCCGGGAGGCCGACGCCCTGCCCGCGCTGCCCGGCCCGCTGCAGGCGGAGGTGTGGGCGTCCGCGCAGCTCGGCGCCCTGGAGGCGGCGGCCCCGCACGTGCAGGGGCGGCGCGCCGCGCTCGGCGACGG
>NZ_JABXFD010000536.1 GCF_013372625.1 Actinomadura sp. BRA 177 | reverse complement strand
CGGGGGTGGCGTGCAGGATCCAGCGGTCGATGGCCCGGGGGCCGAGCCAGAGGGTGAACTCGGCGAGGCATTCGCCGGTGAGGGCGTCGTGGACGGCGACCTCGGCGTCGTTCGCTGGGCCGAAGACGGCGACGACGGCGGCGCGGCCGTGGTGGGCGGCGAGGCCGAGGAGGTCGGGCTGGGCGTCGAAGACCGGTTCGTGGCCCGTGGAGAGGTCGTGGACGTGGACGCGGTCGCGGTGCGTCCAGGCGACGGTCGGGGAGCCGGCGGGGACGCCGAACGCCCAGTCGGCGCGGTCGGCGGGGAAGTCGGGGATCGGCGCGCCGAGGGCCGCGCCGGCGGCGAGGTCCCAGAGCTGACCGGTGTTCGCGCCGCGCGCCGCCTGGGAGGTGAACGCCAGCGGCGCTCCCTCGGCGGTGACGGCGACGCTGTCGAACGATCCTTGCGCGAGCGGTTCCACCAGCACGCTTTCCGGCATGCGACGGAGAGTAGGGCACCCGGCCGCGATCGTTCCACGGACTCGCGAAAACTCGGTCGCGGTGTGACATTTCCGCGCGCGGCGAAGCTGTAATCAGCCGGCGGCGCGGAGGCGGGCCGCGATGTCCTCCGGGGAGACGTCGTTGATCCAGGCGGCCATGCCCGATTCGGAGCCGGCCAGGTACTTGATCTTGTCGGGGGCGCGCCGGATGGAGAACAGCTCCAAGTGGAGGCGGAGCAGGTCGTTTCCGGTGGGAGCCTGGTGCCAGCCGGCCACGTACGGAAGCGGGGTGCCGTAGAGGGCGTCGCAGCGGCGCAGGAGGTCCCGGTAGAGGACGGCGAGTTCGTCGCGTTCGGCGGCGTCCAGCGCGGTGAAGTCGGGGACGTGGCGGTGCGGCATCAGGTGCACCTCGACCGGCCAGCGGGCGGCGGCGGGGACGTAGGCCGTCCAGTGCTCGCCCGGCAGGACGACGCGGCCGCCGGCGCGTTCGGCCTTCAGGACGTCCGCGAAGAGGTCCGGGTGCGCGGCGGCCATCGTGAGCATGCGGTCGGTGCGGGGCGTGATGAACGGGTACCCGTAGATCTGGCCGTGCGGGTGGTGGAGCGTCACGCCGATCTCCACGCCGCGGTTCTCGAACACGTAGACCTGCCGGACGCCGGGGACCGCGGCGATCTCGGCGGTGCGGTCGGCCCACGCGTCGATGATCATCCGGACGCGGGAGACCGGCAGTTGCGCCATCGACGTGGAGTGCTCGTTGGTGAAGCACACGACCTCGCAGCGGCCGGCGCCGCGGGCCCGCTCGACGCCGTCGATCTCCGGCGGGACCGGCGGCGTGCGGACGTCGAACGACGGGAACCGGTTCTCGAACGCGACGACGTCGTAGGACGGGTCCGGTATCTCCGAGGCGGGGCCGCCGGGGCACAGCGGGCACTCGTCGGCGGGCGGCAGGAGCGGGCGCGGGTTGCGGGGCGCGGTGATCGTGACGTGCGCGCCGGTCAGCGGGTGGCGGCGCGTCTCGCAGACCGGCTCGACCGGCGGCAGCCCGCGCGGGTCGGGGACGGGCACCCGGCCCGGCGCCTCGTCGTAGTAGACGATCTCGCGGCCGTCGGAGAGACGTGCGCGTGTCCGGTTCATGTCACCGGAAGCCTACCGGCATGATCACCCGGCGGTGGCGCCCGCCGGGTTCTGCGCCTCGTGCACGCTGAGCAGGTGCTTCACCAGCGTCGTCAGCACCTCCTTGCCGGACGTGCGCTCCCGGACGTCGCAGAGCACGACCGGGGTGTCGGGGCGCAGGTCGAGCGCCTCCCGGATCTCCTCGGCCGTGTAGTCGTAGCCGTCGTCGAAGCAGTTCACGGCGATGACGAACGGCAGGCTCCGGTTCTCGAAGTAGTCGACGGCGGGGAAGCAGTCGGCGAGCCGGCGGGTGTCGGCGAGGACGACGGCGCCGAGCGCGCCGAACGACAGCTCGTCCCACATGAACCAGAAGCGGTCCTGGCCGGGCGTGCCGAACAGGTAGAGGACGAGGCCGTCGCGGATCGTGATGCGGCCGAAGTCCATCGCGACCGTGGTGGTCGTCTTCTGCTCGATGCCCTCGGTGTCGTCGACGCCGACGCTGCGGTCGGTGAGCAGCTCCTCGGTCTGCAGCGGGCGGATCTCGCTGACCGCGCCGACGAGCGTGGTCTTGCCGACCCCGAACCCGCCGGCGACGAGGATCTTCACCGCGACCGGCGCCGCCGGGGCGGATCCCTCGCCGGCGTTCTCAGAGGGCTTGGAGACCATGGAGCACTTCCCTCAGCAGACGTTCCTGGGAGAGCGGGCTCTCCTGGTGGGGGCGGTGGGCGGTGATGAGCCGGTGGTGCAGCAGGTCGCCGAGCAGGACGCGCACGACGACCAGCGGCAGCCGCATCCGGGCCGCGATCTCGGCGACCGGCTGCGGCTGCACGCACATCTCCAGGATGTCGAGATGCTCGGGGCCGATGCCGGGCGAGCCCGACCGGGGCCGCGCCGCGGTCGAGACTATCGTGATCATGTCGAAGCCCTCGCCGGCCGCGGGCCGCGCCCGCCCCCGGGTGAGCGCGTACGACCGGACGATCGGGCCGGCCTCGTCATCCAGCCATTCGCTGCCAGGACCGGTCATGGCCCGTCACGATTCCTCGTTGTCGAGGGCCTCGGCGCGGCCGCGCCGGGTGCCCTGCTGGATGGACGACATCATCGACCGCAGCTCCTCGGGCGACCGGCTCGCGCGCGGCTCGGCGGGCGGCGGGGGCGCCGCACGGTCCTCGCGCAGCTGCGCGGCCATGTCTGGCTCCTATACACATCT
>NZ_JABXFD010000355.1 GCF_013372625.1 Actinomadura sp. BRA 177 | reverse complement strand
CTGACCAGGGGGTCGTCGGGGTCGAACAGCACCACGCGCGGCCCGCCCCAGCTCCCCGCCCGCCGCGATCTGGCACCGGCTCCGGGGCCTCTCCGTCCACCGGCGGGCGGGGAGCTGGGGCGGGCCGCGCGTGGTGCTGTTCGACCGCGACGACACCCTGGTCAGGGACGTCCCGTACAACGGGGACCCGGCGCGGGTCGAGCCGATGCCCGGCGCGCGCCGCGCCCTCGACCGGCTCCGCCGGCACGGCGTCCGGATCGGCGTCGTGTCCAACCAGTCGGGGGTCGCCAAGGGGCTCATCGGCGCCGGGGACGTGCGGCGCGTCAACGCCCGCGTGGAGGAGCTGCTCGGCCGGATCGACGTGTGGGAGTTCTGCCCGCACGACGACGGCGACGGCTGCGCGTGCCGCAAACCGGAGCCCGGCATGATCGAGCGGGCCGCGGAGCGGCTCGGGGTGCTGCCGTCCGACTGCGCCGTGATCGGCGACATCGGCGGCGACATCGAGGCCGCCGCGGCGGCCGGCGCGCGCGGCATCCTCGTGCGGACCGGGCGGGCCCGGCCGGCGCCGTGAACCCGGAGGCGGGCCCGGCCGGTCGCGTGAACGCTTCGCCGCCGAAGAGCGAACAAGTAGCAGAGAACATTCCCGAGAACGACACCACCACCGGGCGGACGCCGTCCGGCTCCGCCGTCGCGCAGGGGGCGCAGATGACACATCCGGGACCCGGGGTGATGCCCGGCCTTGAACCACCCACCGTCGCGGACCCCGTGGACCGGGCCGCCGGCGCCGCCGGCGGCCTGAACGGGGCCGCGGCAGCAGGCGAGGCCGCGCCCGTGGCCGCCCGCCCGGCGACCGTGCCCGCGGTGCTCGGCGGCGCCGTCCTCCAGCCGGAGCTCGACGCGTTCCTGGCCGCGCACGAGGACGAGCTGATCGCGTTCCGCCGCGACCTGCACGCGCACCCCGAGCTGGGCTACGCCGAGCACCGGACGACCGCGAAGATCGCCGAGCGGCTGCGCGCGGCGGGCCTCGACCCGGTCGTCCTGCCCAAGGGCACCGGCCTGTACTGCGACATCGGCCCCGCCGACGGCACCACGGTCGCGCTCCGGGCCGACATCGACGCGCTCCCGCTGCACGACGAGAAGGAGGACGCCCCCTACCGGTCGACGGTCCCGGGCGTCGCGCACGCGTGCGGCCACGACGTCCACACCGTGATGGTGCTGGGCGCCGGCCTGTTCCTCGCGCAGCAGGCCGAGGCCGGGCTGCTGCCGGGCCGGGTCCGGCTGCTGTTCCAGCCCGCCGAGGAGACCCCCGGCGGCGCGCTGGACGTGATGGCCGCCGGCGGCATCGCGGGCGTCGACCGCGCGTTCGCGCTGCACTGCGACCCGCGCATCGAGGTCGGCCAGCTGGGCCTGCGCACCGGCCCGATCACCGCCGCCTGCGACAAGGTCTACGTGAAGGTCACCGGGCCCGGCGGGCACACCGCCCGGCCGCACCTGACCGCCGACCTGGTGTACGCGCTCGCCAAGATCGTCACCGAGCTGCCGTCCGCGCTGTCCCGGCGCGTCGACCCGCGCTCCAGCCTGTCCCTGGTGTGGGGGCGCGTCTCCGCCGGGTCCGTCGCCAACGCCATCCCCGACGACGGGATCGCCGAGGGCACCGTCCGCTGCCTGGACGACGAGGCCTGGCACCGCGCGCCGGAGATGATGAAGGCGCTGCTCCAGTCGGTCGCCGCCGCCTACGACGTGGAGGCGTCCCTGGAATACGTCCGGGGCGTCCCGCCGACCGTGAACGAGGCGGCCAGCGTGCAGATGTTCCGCGACGCCGCCGCGCAGGTCATCGACGAGGAGGGCGTCGTCCCCACGCCGCAGAGCCTCGGCGGCGAGGACTTCGGCTGGTACCTGGAGTCGATCCCCGGCGCGCTCGCCCGGCTCGGCGTCCGCACCCCCGGCTCGTCCGGCGAGTACGACCTGCACCGCGGCGACTTCGACGTGGACGAGCGCTGCATCGCGGTCGGCCTGCGGGTGCTCGGCGCCACCGCGCTGACCGCGCTGTGGGAGGGCGGCCGTCCCGGCGACGCCGAGCAGATCGGCGAGGGCGCGACGCTCGCCTGACTCCCCGGTAACGATCACTGCGCGTGACCTTCCGTCCCCCACCAGTACCCCCGTGCCGCGGCGCGTCCGCGGCCCCGCCCGAGACGCCGACGTCACCGCTGACCTGTGGCGATATGCGTACGCATTGGTAACGGACCTGTTGCGAATCGGTGCAGGCGGGAAGTTTGCCCTCTTTCGCGGGGTAGCGTCCGATCGATTTCGGTGACCGGACCGGTCGCTGGACCGTGGGTGGGGAACGGAAGGAGCGCTACCTTGCGCCGTGGACTGAAGATGACACTCGTCGCCGTGACGGGTGCGGCGCTGACGCTCAGCGGCGCCTCCGCGTGCGGTGGCAAGAAGGCGGACACCGGTGGCGGTGGTGACGAGGGCGGCAAGAAGACCCTGAAGGTCGGCCTGGCCTTCGACATCGGCGGCCGCGGTGACCAGTCCTTCAACGACTCGGCCGCCGCCGGCCTGGACAAGGCCAAGAAGGACCTGAACCTGCAGACCGAGGAGATCTCGGCGAAGCCGGACGAGCCGGACTCCGACAAGGAGTCCCGCCTGCGGCTGATGGCCAACAAGGGCTACAACCCGATCATCGGGGTCGGGTTCGCCTACACCACCTCGATCGTCAAGGTCGCCAAGGACTTCCCCGACACCAAGTTCCTCGTCGTGGACGCCGACCAGTGCAAGGTCGAGGGCGCGAACGTCAGCGGCTCCTGCTTCGCCGAGGAGCAGGGCTCCTTCCTGGTCGGCGCGGCGGCGGCGCTGAAGTCGAAGACGGGCACGATCGGCTTCATCGGCGGCGTCAACGTGCCGCTGATCCAGAAGTTCCAGGCCGGCTACGAGGCGGGCGCCAAGGAGGCCAAGCCGGACATCAAGATCCTGCCGGCGAAGTACCTGACGCAGCCGCCGAACTTCAACGGCTTCAAGGACACCAGCCTCGGCAACGAGGCCGCCAAGGGCCAGCTCGACCAGGGCGCGGACGTCATCTACCACGCCGCGGGCGGCGCCGGCATCGGCGTCATCAAGACCGTCGGCGCGGCCGGCAAGTGGGCCATCGGCGTCGACTCCGACCAGTACAACCAGCCCGCGGTCGCCGGGGTGAAGGAGCACATCCTCACCTCCATGGTCAAGCACGTGGACGTGTCGGTGTTCGACTTCGTGGAGAGCGTCGCCAAGGGCACGTTCAAGGCCGGCACCAAGACCTATGACCTCAGCAACGACGGCGTCGGCTACTCCACGTCCGGCGGCAACGTCGACGACATCAAGGCCAAGCTGGACGAGCTGAAGGCCAAGATCGTCAGCGGCGAGATCAAGGTTCCGACCAAGCCCTGACCCGGCGGACCGGCCGCGCGCGGCACCGGGAGCCACCCCGCCGGGTGGCTCCCGGTGCCCGCCGCGTCCCCCCGTCGTCGACAGCGCGTCCGAGGCAGGAGGAGGGGCACTCGTGCCTGACCAGGTGCCGGCCGTTCGGCTGACATCGATCACCAAGCGGTTCCCCGGAGTGGTGGCCAACCGCGACATCAACCTCACCATCGAGCGCGGCGAAGTCCACGCGCTCTGCGGTGAGAACGGCGCCGGCAAGTCCACGCTGATGAAGATCCTCTACGGGATGCAGCGGCCGGACGAGGGCACCATCGAGGTCGGCGGCGAGCAGGTCTCCTTCCGGACCCCGGCCGACGCGATCGGCCGCGGCATCGGCATGGTCCACCAGCACTTCAAGCTGGCCGACAACCTGACCGTGCTGGAGAACGTGGTCCTCGGCGCCGAGCCCCGCGCCAAGGGCTGGCGGCGCGGCCGGATCGACTTCGCCGCGGCCCGCGCCAAGATCAAGGAGATGTCGCAGGCGTACGGGCTGCGCGTCGACCCCGACACGCTGGTGGAGAACCTCGGCGTCGGCGAGCGGCAGCGCGTGGAGATCCTCAAGGTCCTGTACCGGGGCGCCCGCGTGCTGATTTTGGACGAGCCGACGGCCGTGCTCGTCCCGCAGGAGGTCGAGGAGCTGTTCGGCAACCTGCGGGAGCTGCGCGCCGAGGGCCTCACCGTGCTGTTCATCTCGCACAAGCTGGACGAGGTGCTGACCGTCGCCGACACGATCTCGGTGATCCGGCGCGGCACCACCGTCGCGACCCGGCTCGACCCCCGCGAGGTCACCTCGCGGCGGCTGGCCGAGCTGATGGTCGGGTCCGAGCTGCCGACGCCGGAGCTGCGCGAGTCGACCGTCACCGAGGACCTCCAGCTGGAGGTCGGCGGGCTGACGGTGCTCACCTCCGAGGGCCGTCCCGTCGTGGACGAGGTGTCGCTGCGCATCCGCCGCGGCGAGATCGTCGGGCTGGCCGGCGTCGAGGGCAACGGGCAGACCGAGCTCATAGAGGCGATCATGGGGATCCGCGCCGCGGACTCCGGCACGATCGTCTACGGCGGCGAGGACATCGTGCACTGGGCGACCCGGCGGCGCCGCGAGGCCGGCATCGCCTACATCCCCGAGGACCGGCACCGGCACGGGCTCGTCCTGGAGGGCACGCTGTGGGAGAACCGCATGCTGGGCCACCAGACGCAGAAGCCGAACGTCCGCGGCCCGTGGACGGACCGGCGCGGCGCCCGCCGCGACACCACCCGGATCGTCCGCGAGTACGACGTCCGGACGCCCGGCATCGAGGTGCCCGCCGCCGCGCTGTCGGGCGGCAACCAGCAGAAGCTGATCGTCGGGCGGGAGATGTCCGGCGACCCGCGGCTGCTGATCGCCGCGCACCCGACGCGCGGCATCGACGTCGGCGCCCAGGCCGCCATCTGGGACTACCTGCGGCAGGCCCGCGCGGACGGGCTGGCCGTGCTGCTGATCAGCGCCGATCTTGAGGAACTCATCGGAATGTCCGACACCCTGCACGTGATCCTGCGGGGGCGGCTGGTCGCGGAGGTCGATCCGCGGACCGTCACCCCCGAGGAGCTCGGCTCCGCCATGACCGGCGCGGGCGGCGCCTCATGAGCGGGCCGAAGGACCCGGCGCCGCCGGACGAGGAGCCGTCCGTCCCGGAACAGCGCGAACCGGACGCGTCGGAACGGCCCGACACGCCAGCCGAGCCGCCGAAGTCCGGCGGGACGGCGACCACGCCGGGCGCCGCGGAGATCGCCGCGGTGCCGTCGTGGAAGGCGATCCTGCGCGGGCTGGGCCCGACCGGGCTCGGGCTGAAGATCGGCGCACCGGTGCTGGCGCTGCTGATCTCGCTCGGCATCACGATGATCCTGCTGCGGATCACCGGCGCCGACCCGGTCAGCTCCATCCAGAGCATGGTCGACTACGGCACTACAGAGCACTCGCTGGTCGACATCGTCAACCGCGCGACCCGCTACTACCTGTCGGCGGTCGCGGTGGCGATCGGCTTCCGGATGGCGCTGCTGAACATCGGCGTGGACGGCCAGTACCGGATCGCCGCGTTCCTCGCCGCCGCGCTCGGCGGCGCGATCACGCTGCCCGCCCCGTTCGGGCAGCTCCTCGTCATCGTCGCCGCGATGGTCGTCGGCGGGCTGTGGGCCGCGATCGCGGGCGTGCTGAAGGTGACCCGCGGGGTCAGCGAGGTGCTGTCCACGATCATGCTGAACGCGATCGCGACCGGCGTCATCGCCTACCTGCTGAACGACAAGCGGCTCGCCGAGGTCCGGCCGGGCAGCAACAACGTCGCGACCGCGCAGATCCCCGAATCGGGACGGGTCGGGCCGCTGAACGGGTTCCTGAACTCGATCGGGATCAACCCGCCCAACGACGTGTACGGGCTGCTGCCCCTCGCGGTCGTCGTCGGGATCGTGTTCTGGGTCGTGATCAACTACACCCGGTTCGGGTTCGACCTGAAGATCTCGGGACTGTCGGCGTCCGCCGCGCAGGCCAGCGGCGTCAACGCCCGCCGCATGATCGTCTACACGATGGTCGCGTCCGGCGTGGTGGCCGGCCTGATCGGCATGCCGGAGCTGCTCGGCGCGTCCTACGAGTACTCGCTGAACTTCCCGGCCGGGCTCGGCTTCACCGGCATCACGGTGGCGCTGCTCGGCCGCAACCATCCGGCCGGCATCGCGCTCGCCGCGCTGCTGTTCGCGTTCCTCGACCAGACCTCCGACGTGCTCCAGGAGGTCGACGTGCCGAAGGAGATCGTCGGGGTCATGCAGGGCGTGGTCGTGCTGACCGTCGTCATCGTGTACGAGCTCGTCCGGCGCTGGGAGATCCGGCTGCAGCAGCGGGCCGTCGCCGCCGAGCTGGCCACCGGCCACGACCTGGCCCGCGAGGCCGCTGGGAGCGCCTCATGAGCGCCGCGACCGAGACGGTGGCCGCCAAGAAGGCCGGACCCCGCAAGATCCGGCTGCGCTGGCCGCACTACGCGCTGATCATCTCCGGGCTGCTGGTGCTGCTGTCGCTCGTCCGGGTGATCGACGACGCCGACCCGGTGACGTCCAGCGGGACGGTCAGCGCCGCGCTGCGCCTCGCCGTGCCGATCTTCCTCGCCGGCCTCGGCGGGCTGTGGTCGGAGCGCTCCGGCGTGATCAACATCGGCCTTGAGGGCATGATGATCCTCGGCACCTGGACGGGTGCGTGGGCCGGCTACCAGTGGGGCCCGTGGATCGGCGTCCTCGCCGGGATCATCGGCGGCGCGCTCGGCGGTCTCCTGCACGCCATCGCGACGGTGTCGTTCGGCGTCGACCACATCGTGTCCGGTGTCGCGATCAACATCCTGGGCCTGGGTCTGACGCAGTTCCTGGCCGGGCTGATCTTCGACACGGGCGAGGCGAAGGCCCTGGGCGGCGGCCCCCGGCAGTCTCCACCGGTCGATCCGATCATGACATTGACGTTGCCGGTGCTGTCCGGCGGCAAGATCGGCGGCTGGCAGAGCCCCGACTGGCTCGGCGCGCTGGAGGACCACCACTGGTTCCTGCTCTCCGACATCGCCGGCATCGTCCGCGGGCTGACCAGCGACATGTCGCTGCTGACCCTGGTGGCGCTGCTGCTCGTCCCGCTGAGCTTCCTGATCCTGTGGCGGACCCCGTTCGGCCTGCGCATCCGCTCCTGCGGCGAGGACCCGTACGCCGCCGAGTCGCTCGGCGTGCAGGTGTACCGGATGAAGTACGCCGCGGTGGTCATCTCCGGCGCCTTCTCCGGCCTGGCCGGCGCGTTCCTCGTCACCGTCGCCGCCCCGCTCTACCAGGACGGCCAGACCAACGGCCGCGGCTTCATCGGCCTCGCCGCCATGATCTTCGGCAACTGGCGTCCCGGCGGGCTCACCGCGGGCTCGCTGCTGTTCGGGTACACCGACGCGATGAACGTGCGCGGCGGCGGGCAGTCCGTCCACGCGCTGCTGCTGTTCGTGGCGCTGCTGCTGATCGGCGTCGCGGTCTGGCAGGCGCTGCGCGCGGGCCGGCTGCGCCCGCACGCCGCCACCGACCTGGCCCGCCGCGAGGTGCGCAACGCCTACCTCGGCGCGGCGCTGGCGCTGCTGTCGGCGGTCGGGCTGTTCGCCTGGTTCCTGCTGAGCGAGGTCGTCCCCGGCGAGCTGGTCTCCTTCACGCCGCACCTGACGACGCTGCTCGTCCTGGCCCTGGCCAGCCAGCGGCTCCGCATGCCCGCCGCCAACGGGCTGCAGTACCGGCGGGGCGAGGCAAGATAGCGCTTATGGAGATCGACTGGCCTGCCCTGCGCGACGCCGCGCGGGAGGCGATGACGCGCGCGTACTGCCCGTACTCCGGCTTCCCGGTCGGCGCCGCCGCCCTGGTGGACGACGGCCGGATCATCACCGGATGCAACATCGAGAACGCCTCGTACGGGGTCGGGCTGTGCGCGGAATGCTCGCTCGTGTCGGCTTTGCACGGCCCGGGCAAGTCGTCGCGCCCGCGCCTCGTCGCGGCGTCGGTCGTCGACAAGCACGGCGACCCGGTGATGCCGTGCGGGCGCTGCCGCCAGCTCCTCTGGGAGCACGGCGGCGCCCCGATGCTGCTGGAGACCGTCCGCGGCATCCTGCCCATGTCGGACGTCCTGCCGGACGCGTTCGGCCCCGACGACCTGATCGAGAGAGCGTGATCCGTGGACGCCATCGACGTCATCCGCGCCAAGCGCGACGGGGGCGAGCTGACCCCCGCGCAGATCGACTGGGCCGTGGACGCCTACACGCGGGGCGCGATTGCCGAGGAGCAGATGTCGGCGCTGGCCATGGCGATCCTGCTGAACGGCATGACCCGTCCCGAGGTGGCGCGGTGGACGGAGGCGATGATCCGCTCGGGTGAGCGGATGGACTGGTCGGCCCTGGACCGTCCGACGACCGACAAGCACTCGACGGGCGGCGTGGGCGACAAGATCACCCTGCCGCTGGCGCCCTTGGTGGCGGCATGCGGCGCGGCCGTCCCCCAGCTGTCGGGCCGTGGCCTGGGCCACACGGGCGGCACCCTGGACAAACTGGAATCGATCCCGGGCTGGAAGGCGTCCCTCTCCAACGCGGAGATGCTGGACGTCCTGCGTTCCGCCGGCGCGGTGATCTGCGCGGCGGGCAGCGGCCTGGCCCCCGCCGACCGCAAGCTGTACGCCCTCCGCGACGTGACGGGCACGGTGGAGTCGATCCCGTTGATCGCCTCCTCGATCATGTCGAAGAAGATCGCCGAGGGCACCGGCGCACTCGTCCTGGACGTGAAGGTCGGCTCCGGCGCCTTCATGAAGACCGTGGACAACGCCCGCGAACTGGCCGAAACCATGGTCGCGATAGGCACCGACCACGGCCTGCGCACGATCGCCCTGTTGACCGCCATGGATCGCCCATTGGGCAACGCGGTGGGCAACGCCGTCGAAGTAGCGGAGTCGGTCGAGGTCCTGTCCGGCGGCGGCCCGTCCGACGTGGTCGAACTGACCCTGACCCTGGCCCGCGAAATGCTGGCCGCCGCCGGCCTCACGTCGAAGGACCCGGCCGACGCCCTGAAGGACGGCTCCGCCATGGACGTCTGGCGCCGCATGATCACCGCCCAGGGCGGCGACCCCGACGCGGCTTTGCCGTCCGCCCGCGAAACCCACACGATCAAGGCCCCGTCCTCCGGCGTCCTGACGACCTTGGACGCCTACGGAGTCGGCGTGGCGGCCTGGCGCCTGGGCGCCGGCCGAGCCCGCAAGGAAGACCCGGTCTCCTTCGGCGCCGGCGTGATCTGCCACGCCAAGCCGGGCGACCCGGTGCAGGAGGGCCAGCCCCTCCTGACCCTCCACACCGACGACGAATCCCGCTTCCCCCGCGCCCTGGAGTCTCTGGACGGCGCCTACGAGATCGCGGAGTCCGGCCCTTCCCTCCACCCCTTGATCATCGACCGCATCTCCTGACGCCTCGGCTCGCGGCTCAGGGGCGCAGGAGGGCCTTGATGGAGCGGCGTTCGTCCATGGCCTTGTAAGCCTCGGCGGCGTCCGCCAGCGGGAGTTCGAGGTCGAAGACCCTGCCCGGATTGATCTCGCGCCGCCAGATCAGGTCGATCAGTTCGGGCAGGAACCGGCGCACCGGAGCGGGTCCGCCGTGCAGGTGGACCTGGGAGTTGAACAGCGCGCCGCCGCTGAGCTTGACGCCGTGGGCGACCCCCACGAAGCCGACGTGGCCGCCCGGACGGGTGGACCGGATGGCCTGCCGCATCGACTCGTCCGTGCCGACCGCCTCGATGACCGAGTGCGCGCCCAGTCCGCCGGCGAGGTCCTTGAGCGCCGCGACGCCGTCGTCACCGCGCTCGGCGATGATGTCGGTGGCGCCGAACTCGGTGGCCAGCTTCTGCCGGTCGGCGTGCCGGCTGAAGATCACGATCCGTTCGGCGCCGAGCCGCCGGGCGGCCAGCACGCCGAGCAGGCCGACCGCGCCGTCACCGACGACCGCGACGGTCTTCCCGGGACCGGCCTCGGCGGCGACCGCGGCGAACCAGCCGGTGCCCAGCACGTCCGAAGCGGCCAGCAGGTCGGGGATCAGGTCGGCGTCCGGATCGCCCGGCGTGGCCACCAGCGTGCCGTCCGCCCAAGGGATCCGGGCCCGCTCCGACTGGGTGCCGACCTGAGACATGAACACCCGGTGGACGCAGGACGAGGGATAGCCGGAGCGGCAGATCTCGCAGGTGCCGTCAGAGGCCACGAACGAGCCCACGACGAACTGGCCGGGCCTGACGGTCTTCACCTCGCTGCCGACCTCCTCGACCACGCCGACGTACTCGTGCCCCATCGGCATGGGCCGATCGACGGGCTCGGCGCCGCGGTAGGGCCACAGGTCCGACCCGCACACACAGGCCGCCGTCAGCCGGATGACCGCATCGGTCGGCTCGATGACCTCGGCGTCGGCGATCTCCTCAACCCGAACGTCCCCCGGAGCGTGCAGCACAGCAGCGCGCATGAAAATCCTTCTCCCTCGCCATCACAGTCACCCAGGTAAGCACTACCCATCAAACCGCCCCAGCCGACCGGCCCCTATGCCGGTCCCCGTTCGGGATGTGCGCCCCGACCGCGTGAGCGGGCCAGGGCAGCTGCACTGGCTTGCGTCGGTGGACGCCGGAGAGGTCACATCGCGGGTTCGGTCGGGGTGTGTGCTGGTAGGAGGGCCAGGAGTTGTTGGGTGTGGCCGGGGAGTTCCAGTTCTGCGATGCCGTTGAGGATGTCGCGGAGCGACGTGGGCTGGTCGAGTCCGACTTTGCCGTTCGACAGCAGCAGGGTGGGCAGCGATGTGTTGAGTTCGGTTTCGCTGAGCATTGCTCCCAAGGCGCACAAGGCTTCTGCTTGAAGGGTGATGCGCTCCCGGAGCCCCGTGTTGCCGCCGGCGAGCGTGATGACTCGGTCGAGGGTCCAGGGGTCCTGCGCCAGGCGGTTGTCGTAGGTGGTGACCATGCTCGTGGCGGCGGAGGAGACGGCCGCGATGGTGGCGGTGTTGATGAGGACGACGTGCGCCAGGTTCTGGTCGGCGTTCCATTCGCCGGGCGGCGGGACGGGGTCGCCGGAGTCGGCCACGGTGGCGGCGGCGTCCAGTAACGTCCCGTAGGCGTTCCGGAGTGGTGTGGTGTCCAGCATGACTTCCTCCTCAGGTGTGCGCTTCGGACATTTCCCAGGGCGCCTGCGGAAGGACGTCGCCGGTCTCCAGCAGCGACTTGAGGTTCGCCAGAACGGCCGGCCAGCCCTGCGAGATGCCGTTGAGCATCTCCTGGTTGGCGAGCTTCTCGTGCGTCACCGTGAGCCGGACGATGTCCTGGTGCGGCTCCACGAGGAAGGTGACGACCGACGGCTCGCGCGGCGGGTCGAGGTCGAGGCTGTCCTCGAAGGTGATGACGAGGCTGGTCGGGGGCTCGGCCTTGAGCACCCGGCCGACGACGTCGACGGCGCCTGACCCGTCGACGCGCTGGTGCTCCCAGGTCGAGCCCGGCTGCCAGTCCGAGACGTTGGCGTGGCCCCAGAAGCGGGCGGTCAGGTCCGCGTCCGTCAGGGCGTGCCACACCTGCTCCGCGCTCGCGCGGATGTAGGTGACGTAGACGTAGGTCGGCACGGATGTGGATTCGCTGGTCATGGCGTACTCCTCTGCCTGGTGCTTGATGGCGCTGAGCGCTTGCAGGCGGGGCTTGTCGAACACGGAGATCCAGCGCTCCTCGATCTCGTGGATCGGCGCCGGATTCAGGTAGTGCAGTCGTTCTCGTCCACGCCGCACGACGGTCACGAGGCCGGCCCGCACGAGGATGTCGAGATGCTGCGTCGCCGACTGGCGCGCCATGTCCAGGCGTTCGCACAGTTCGCGCAGCGTCTGTCCGTTGTGCTCGCGCAAGCGGTCGAGCAGCAGGCGCCGCGTGGGATCCGCCAGCGCCTTGAAGACCGAGTCCATCGCTTCACCGCTCACCCGCCCATTATGCAGGCATCTGCCTGCCTATTGTCAATGCCGAGCCCCCGGCCCGGCCAGGCCGGCGTCTTAGCGGGACGTCCGGACGGTGGCGAAGGAGGCCCGTGCCTCGCCTCCAGGCGCCTGCCAGGTGCAGGTGACCTGGTCGGCCGGCGCCGCATGCGAGCCCGGACGCAGGACGTGCGCACGTCCCTGCAGGAGGGCCCCTCTGGCAGGCCTGGAGGTGGGCGGCTAGAGTTAGTTAGGTGTCCAACTTAGTGCGGCGGGGCAAGCGGGAGCGGCTGGTGGGGGCCGCGGCCGAGCTGGTGTACCGCAAAGGGGTGCAGCGGACCACGCTGGCGGACATCGCGCAGGCGGCGGACGTCCCGTTGGGCAACGTCTACTACTACTTCAAGACAAAAGACGAGATCATCGCCGCCGTCGTCCAGGCGCGCGTTGACGACCTTGAGGCCGCCTTCGCCGCGCTGGAGCGTGCGCATCGCGGCCCGGCGTCCCGGCTGAAGGCGCTCGCCGGGGTCGTGGCCGGGCAGGGCGACTCGATCGCCCGGTCCGGCTGCCCGTACGGGACGTTGTGCTCCGACCTCGTCAAGCGGGCCGAAGGTGTGGAACCGCTGGCGGCCCGGCTCATGCGGGTACTGCTCGGCTGGGCCGAACAGCAGTTCCGCTCCATGGGACGCCCCGACGCGCACGACCTGGCGGTGGATTTCGTCGCGGCCTACCAGGGCGGCGCCGTGCTCGCCAGCGCGCTGGGCGAACCGGAGCTCATCGCCCGCCAGGCCGGACGGCTCGAACGATGGATCGACGCGCTCGCAACACCAGAGGAAGGCTGAACCAATGGTGACCGATCTTGCCGGCTTCGCGGAGTTGGTACCGCTCGACCACGGCCTGTGCGTGGTCAGCACGCTGCGGGGCGATGGCGGCGTCCAGTCGTCGGTGGTCAACGCCGGGGTCCTGGACCATCCGCTGCGGGACGGACGGGTCGTCGGGCTCGTCGCCACCGGCGGCTCGCGGAAGCTGCACCATCTGCGGGCCGACCCGCGGGCCACGATCGTCGTCCGGGCCGGCTGGCGATGGGCGACCGTCGAGGGGGACGCCGAGATCATCGGCCCGGACGACCCGCACCCCGACGTCGACGGCGAAGCGCTGCGGCTGCTGCTGCGGGACATCTTCCGTGCCGCCGGCGGTACGCATGACGACTGGGACACCTACGACCGGGTGATGGCGGACGAGCGACGGGCCGCCGTGCTCATCGTTCCGCGCCGCGCCTACACCAACCAGCAGACTTCATGACCCGTCCCTGAAGCCACGGGACGGCGACCGTCCCGGAAGTCTGCAGTGCGAACGGCAGTGACAGGCGCGATATTGGACGATTTTGTTGGTGGGAGCGGATTTTGCTTTGGTAACGGGGGGCGGCGCTACCGGTCACTTGCTTCTGGAAGCAGAGCCGGAGAGGCTGACCGGGTTCCTTACCGGGCCGCCGAAAACCGTTACTCGGTGGGTATGAATCTCGGGAAGATGTCCGCAATAACGGTGCGGCTAGGGATTTGTATCGGGTGAGGGAGCCCTGCGTCCGGCTCGGTGGCGGGGGCTCTCCTAGATCGAATCATTCGTGATCCAGCATTCCGGACAGGAACTTTGCGCGGGTGGTCGCGTTGCTGTCAAGTACCCGTGCCGGAGGGGCGCCGGTGAGCTGGGTGCCGGTGAGGTTGGCGGGGCTGAGCTGCACATTCGTTGTGCTGCGGGTGCGGCCTCGGGGGCGGTTCGCCCGGCGTGCGGCGGCGGGCGGGCAAGCGGGGAGGGTATCCGCATGGGGGAGAGATCGTTTCCCACATGTCACACGCATAGCTAGTTGCACATTAAACTCTTCAATCCCAAGCCGATCATCACGGCACTGCGGGCACGGCCGGAACATGGCTTCCAGTCCCGAATCGTCTGTGGCTGATTACGGTCAGGCAGAGACGCCTTGCGTCTGGTGATCGTTCGTTTCAGTATGGCGTGAGAGTTTCACGCGAGCGATCGACGAGGAGGTTCGCGCGGTCGGCTTAGGTCGATCGGGCAGCAGCGTGTTTTCTGATCACCCGGAATCTCGCGACTTCCCCCTGCACCGACATGCCCACCCGTGAGAGCGGACACCATGACGAATGCCCAGCTGTACCTGTCGACCAACGATTTCATCGCCGGTATCAAGGCCGTCGCCTCCCGGTTCGACACCGCGAGCTACCCCCAGCAGAACCTTCCGGCGGACGACTGGACGCTGCTGACCCGGGCCGGCGTGCTGCTCCCGACGCTGCCGCGGGAGTACGGCGGCCGTGACAGCCATGTCGAGATGTGCCGGGTCGTGGAGGCGATCTCCGAGTACAACCTGCCGCTCGGCATGTACGTCACGGTCATCACGGGGGTCGCGCTGCGGCCCATCGCGCTGTGGGCGAGTGACGAGGCGAAGCGCGAGGTCCTGCCGCAGTACGCGGGCGGCGATCCCATGGTCGCCGGGTTCGCCTCGACCGAGCCCGGCTGCGGCTCGGCCATGTCCGGCATGACCACCACGTTCGAGGAGGCCGGGGACGGCTTCCGGATCCGCGGCCGCAAGCACTGGCAGGCGTTCAGCTCCAGCGCGCACTGGTGGCTGGTCAGCGCGAAGAACGACGACCGCGGCCGCGAGTACGGCTATTTCATCGTCAAGCGCAGTGAGGGCTTCCGCACCCTGCAGCCGTACGAGCCGCTCGGCCTGAAGGTGATCGACTACGGGCTCAACGAGATCGACGCGGTCGTCCCCCGGCACCGGCGCATCCAGGCGGACGGGCGCAACCTGAAGCCCATGGTCGAGATGCTCATGGCGTCCCGGGCGATGATGGCGGCGATGGGCTGCGGGTTCCTGCGCCGCCTCAGCCGCGAGGCGCACGCCTACGCCGACCGGCGCCGGATCGGCCCGGGGCCGCAGTCGGCGATCCGGTTCGTCCGGTACCGGCTGGCGGCGATCGACACGTCCTACACGATCTGCGCGGCGCTCAACGACTTCCTGCAGACCGAGCTGGACATGAAGTCCGACATGCTCGGCGCGTTCCCCGCCGTCCAGGCGATCAAGACGGTCGCCACCGAGCGGATGCTCAGCGCGGCGCACCACTACCAGCAACTCGCCGGCGGCGAGGGCTACCGCTGCGGGTCGCCGACCAACATCTCCGCCCAGGCGTTCCTGGACGCCCGCGTCTACACCATCTTCGACGGCACCAACGACCTGCTCAGCCAGCAGCTCACCGAGTACTGCCTCGCCCGGACGGACGGCCTGCCGCTCAGCAAGTTCCTGGCCGAGTGGCCGCTCACCGCGTCCGCGATCACCGCGCAGGGGCTCGACCTGGGCTTCCTCGACCGCGATCTCCGGCAGGAGCACCTCGTCCTCGCGGGCCGCGCCATCGGGTACGCGTTCGCGATCGGCCAGGTCATGCGGTGGGCGGGCCGGCCGGGCGCCGACGCCGGGCGGGCCCGGGCGGCGATCGAGTTCCTCAAGGCCGACATCGCCGGTGTCGCCACGGAGTTCGGGCTACTGTCGTCCGGGGTGCTCGGCATCGAGGACGGCGCCGTCCCGCCCCCGGCCGGGGCGCGGTTCTCGCGGTCCGTGCCGGTGCCCGCGACCGCCCCGGCCGAGGCGTGACCGGCGTCAGCCCAGCCGTTCCTCGCGCCGCCGGATCAGCTGGACGAGTTCCGCGGCCCGCTCCTTGATGAGGTTCAGCCCCGGGTGACCCCACGGGCGCGGCTCCTGGTCGATGATGCAGATCGTGCCGAGGGCCGTGCCCGTGCGGTCGATGAGCGGGGCCCCGACGTACGTCCGGATGCCGAGCTTGTCGACGACCGGGTTGCCGGCGAAGCGCGGGTAGTCGCACACGTCGTCCAGGACGAGGGCCTTGCGCCGGACGACGACGTGCGGGCAGTAGCCGTGGTCGAGCGGCACCTCCCGGCCCAGCTGGACGGCGCCTCCCGCACCGGCGCCCGGGTCTTCCGGGGCGTACAGCCCGGCGAGGAACTGGTGGTCGGTGACGAAGTTGACCATCGCGAACGGCGGGACGCCGGTGCCGACGAGGCGCCGGGCGGTCTCGGCGAGGTCGCGGGCGAACGCGTCGAACTCGGGATCGGGCGCCTGCCCCAGGCCGAGCTCGCGCAGGCGCGCGACGCGCTTGGGGACGTCGTGGTCGACGGGGGTCAGGAGGTGGCCGGCGGGCTCGTACAGGGGCTCGTGCGTCACGGGAATCTCCAAAACAGGCGGCGGGGTCAGGCGGACGGGGCGGGGACGGCGGCGATGAGGTGCCGGATCAGGGCGCGCAGCACCGCGGTGGCGGACCGGCCGTCCCGGGCGTCGCACAGCACGATCGGCACGCGCGGATCGAGTTCGAGGGCGGCCCGCACCTCGTCGGCCGTGTAGCGGAACGCGCCGTCGAACTCGTTCACCGCGATGAGGAACGACGTCCCCCGGTTCTCGAAGAAGTCGACGGCCTCGAAGCAGGCGTCCAGGCGGCGGGTGTCGGCGAGGACGACGGCGCCGAGCGCCCCGGCGCACAGCTCGTCCCACATGAACCAGAAGCGCTGCTGGCCGGGCGTGCCGAACAGGTACAGGACGATGCCGTGCTGCTCGATCGTGATCCGGCCGAAGTCGAGCGCGACGGTCGTCGTGGTCTTCTGCTCCACCCCGCCGAGGTTGTCGATGCCGACGCTCGCCGTGGTGATGAGCTCCTCGGTGCTCAGCGGCTCGATCTCGCTCGCCGCGCCGACGAACGTCGTCTTCCCCACGCCGAAACCACCCGCGATGAGGATCTTGACCTGGGTCGGGAACACCTCATCAGGCTCGTTGTAGGCCATCGAGCAGCTTCTCCAATAGGTCTCGGTCGGTGAGGTCGGCCACGGGACGCGGCGCTCGGGTGGTCATCGCCCGCCAGTGCACGAGGTCGGCGAGGATCACCTTGGTGACCGCCACCGGTAACCGCAGATGCGCCGCGACCTCGGCGACGGACGTCGGCGTGCGGCACAGCTCCAGCGCCGCGGCGTGCTCGGGGTCCAGCGACGCGGGGGTGGGGCCGGAGGCCACCACCAGGGACAGCAGGTCGAGGTCGACGACCGGGCGGGTACGGCCGGCGATCACCGCGTACGGGCGCACCAGCGGCCCCGCGTCGTCGTCGAGCCAGAACTCGTCCTCGCCGACGGTCATAGCGACGCGTTCGGGTTGCTCGCCGTGGGCGCCGTCCGCGCCGCGGTGCCCAGGAACGGCCGGACGGACTTGATCAGCCGGGCCATCTCGAACCCGACGACGGCCGGGTCGGCCTCCCCCTTCGCCAGCACCGCCAGGACGGAGTTGTAACCGGCCCACGAAATGAACAGCTGGCTCGACTTGAGTTCCGTCACCACCTGCCGGACCTCGTTGCTGCCGTCGAATCTCGTTCCCGCGCTGCGCGCGATGGAGAAAAGGCCGGAGGCGAGCGCGGCGAACTGTTCCGCGGTGGCGCGGTCGAATCCGTGGGCGGCCTTCAGCATCCCGTCGGAGGACAGCAGCACGCTGCCGCGGATGACCGGAACCTCCTCGCCCAGCCCCCGCAGCAGCCAAGCAAGATCCTGAGCCTGGTTAGGGGAGACAGCACTCAATGGACGCTCCTTATCGCTCGTGAAGTTTCGTCAGCCCGCGCTATCGGCGCCATCCGCGACGTCATCCTCCTCGGCGCCGCGCACACCCCGCTGGAATGCCGCCATGAGACCGGGATCGTGTTCGATTTCGTCATCGTCCTGCTGCTGCGGCTCGGGTGGATTGACCAGTTCGGGCGCCAGGTTCGCCTGGACGCGGCGGCGCGGCAGCGACGGCCGCTCCCCGCTCTCCTCCGGGCCGGCGCCGGGATCCCGCTCGCCGGACCGCGCGGGCAGCACCCGACGCTCCGCACCTGCGGCGGTCGGCTGCGGAGCCGCGTGCTGCGCCGCGTGGGCGGGGACGGCATCGCGCTCGCTCGGACCCCAGCCGGCGTCGTCGCCGGACCCGAAGCCGGAAAGGGCCGCCGAGGGCGGCGGTGGCGCGGCGGCGGCGACCGCCACCGGAACGCGCTCGGCCTGCGCCGGCTGCTCCTGCGGCCGGGCCTCGGCTTCTTCCTCTTCCTCCGAACCGACTATCGCCGTCGGCACGATCACGACGGCCTGGGTGCCGCCGTAGAGATTGTCCTGGAGCTGGACGCGGACGCCGTGCCGCCGGGCGAGCGCGGCGACGACGAGCAGCCCGATGCGCCCCTCCTGCAGCAGCTCGCCGGTGCCGGCCCGGTCGGGGTCGGTGAGCACCTCGTTCAGCCGCCGCTGGGTCTCGCGCGGGACGCCGAGGCCGCGGTCCTCGACCTCGATGGCCAGGCCCGCGCTGACGGCGTCCACCCGGATCAGCACCTGGGTGTGCGGCGGCGCGAACTTGGTGGCGTTCTCGATGAGCTCGGCGAGCAGGTGGATGACGTCGGCGACCGCGCGGCCGTCCAGCGTCCCCTCGACGGGCGGCACCACCTTGACGCGGTTGTAGTGCTCGACCTCGGCGATGGCCGAGCGCAGCACCTCGTACACCGTCACCGGCCGGCTCCACTGGCGGCGCGACGCGGCGCCGCCGATCACCGCGAGGCTCTCGGCCTGGCGGCGCATGCGGGTGCTGAGGTGGTCGACCCGGAACAGCCCCTTGAGCAGGTCCGGATCCTCGACCTGGTTCTCCAGCTCGTCGAGCCCCTGGATGGCGCGGTGGGCGAGCGACTGCATCCGCCGCGCGAGGTTCACGAAGACGTCGACCCGCTGGTCGGTGCCGCCCGCGGACTCGCGTTCCGCCATGTCGAGCACGGCGTTCCACGCCTCGCCCTGCGCCTGCCGCAGCTCGTACGCGAGCCGGACGAAGGGGTCGCTGGAGTCGGTGGCCGGGACGTCCTCGCTGCGCGGCGCGGTCTCCCCGGCGCCGACCCGCTCCACCAGCTCCTGCAGGCCCCGCCGGCCGCGCGCGATCGAGAACCACAGCTCGCCGAGCCGCCGCTGGACGTCCTCGTGGCCGCGAACGGACACCCGCGACTGCTGCCGGTCCACCCGGCGGGTCGCCGCGTCCGCCGCGAACACAGCCGCGCCCAGGGTGAGCACGACTCCCACGGCGAGAGCGGCCAGCACGAGATTCGTCCGGCGCGTCGCGACGTCGCCGCTGTAGAGCGCCGCCACCGCGGCGACGCCGAGAACCACCGCCACCGCCGCGGGAAGGACGGAAATGCACAGGTGAAAGGACCGAATGTTGCTCTGGCGGCGGGTACCGCGCGCCGGATGCCTGCCGTGTCGCCGGAAATCCTGGCGCTCGGCGTCGGCAGCAGGTTCGGAGAAAACAGACATCGGCGTCCTCAGCACGGTCGACGGCACGGCAGGGGTCACATTACTGAGTAAGACGTACTGATACGGGTACAGTGCGTATCTAGGCTGACACAACGCAGGATCGGGCAAGCGGGGATTGCCGAGATTCCGGAGAATCCCGGACCGATTTCAGCAGACCCATCCCGCCATGCCCATTTCGCCCGAATTCGACCAAATGTACGACCGTATTACGAACGCCCGGCTCTACCCCCGCGGTGCCCGGCGTCGGCCATTCCCCTTCACCCCCGGTCGCGGCACCTCGCGCGCGTAGGCGGGCCTTGTCCACTGCGCACGTCGTGGACGCGGTCGCCCGCCAGGCCGTTCAGCGCGGCCGCGACGCTATTCGCCGGCCTGCCGGGCGTCGATGAAGGTGGCGAAGCCGTCGTGGAGGCGGGTCAGGCCGAACTCGAAGACCTGCTCGTAGGAGAAGTCGAACGTGTTGTCGGCGAGGTCGGCCATGGTGGGGAAGTCGCCGCTGTTCAGGGCGGTGACGATGGTCGGTTCCTGGGCGGACCAGAACTCCTCGTTGCTCACGCCCGTGCGCGCCTCGGCCCGGATCTCGTTGATGTACCGGCGGGCGACGCCCTCCACGTAGTCGCTCTGGGTGCTGATCATCATGAGCAGGGTCCGGTCGTCCACCCCGATGGGGCGCAGTTTGGCGATGAGCACGTCCAGGCCGCGCATGGCGTTGGGGCCGAGGAGCGGACGGCTCTGGTCGACGAACGGGTACCAGGGGTGGTCCAGGCACAGCCGCCAGTGGCGGTGGGCCTCCGCCGCGAAGATCTCACGCCAGCCGCCTTCCGCGTCCTCGTCCTCGTCCGGGACGCCGATGACGTGGTCGAGCATGAGGTCCAGGAGTTCGCTCTTGCCGGGGACGTAGCGGTAGAGCGACATGGTGCCGACGCCCAGGCGGGTCGCGATCGAGCGCATCGACAGGGCATCGAGGCCCTCCGTCCGGGCCAGCTCGTCGGCGACCTCGACGGCGGCGGTGATGACCCGGTCGAGGCTGAGCGCGGGCGGCCGGCCGCGGGGAGGCCGCGTCGTGTCGCCCCACAGCAGCTTCAGGCTCCGCCCGAGGTCGCGGCCGTCGCCGTGCTCCGTCGTCATCGTCCGTCCTGGTCGTCGGTGCCCCCTGCGTACGGGACATGACGCTACCGCCCCGCGCCGCGGTCCACTCCAGCCACTTTGGGTATGGTGTACGCTAATTTGCGTATGGCATACGCGAAAAGGGAGGCGGCATGCCGGAGAACGCGATCCTCGCCGCGGGGGTCCGCAAGAGCTACGGGACGAAACGGGCGCTCGACGGCTTCGACCTCGCGGTCCCGCCGGGCATGGTCTACGGCCTGCTCGGCCCGAACGGCGCGGGGAAGACGACCGCCGTGCGCATCCTCGCCACGCTCGTCCGGCCGGACGGCGGCCGGGCCGAGGTCGCCGGGCTGGACGTCGCCGCGCGGCCCCGGCAGGTGCGCCGGCGGATCGGCCTCGCCGGGCAGCACGCCGCGCTCGACGAGGTCCTGACGGGACGGCAGAACCTGCGCATGTTCGGCCGCCTCTTCCACCTGGGCCGGCGGCGCGCGGCCGCCCGCGCCGATGAGCTGCTGG
The DNA here is from genome assembly GCF_013372625.1 of Actinomadura sp. BRA 177. Classification (GTDB taxonomy): domain Bacteria; phylum Actinomycetota; class Actinomycetes; order Streptosporangiales; family Streptosporangiaceae; genus Spirillospora. The sequence continues at coordinate 43,036 of NZ_JABXFD010000355.1, read as the reverse complement.
AGCAGTTCGGCCTGGTGGAGGCCGCCGACAAGGGAGTCAAGGAGTACAGCGGCGGGATGCGCCGCCGGCTCGACCTCGCGGCCTGCATGATCCTCGCCCCGGACGTGCTGTTCCTGGACGAACCGACGACCGGGCTCGACCCGCGCGGCCGGAACGAGGTGTGGCGCGCCGTCCGATCGCTCGTCGCGCGCGGCACGACCGTCCTGCTGACGACGCAGTACCTGGACGAGGCCGACCAGCTCGCCGGGCGTATCGCCGTCCTCGACCAGGGCCGCGTCATCGCGGACGGCACGCCGCGGTCGCTCAAGCGGCTGATCGGCGGGGACCGGGTCGAGGTCGTGCTGCGCGACCCGGCGGACCTGCCCGCGGCGGCGGCGGTGGTCGCCCGGGTCGCGTCCGCCGAACCGCGGATCGACGCGGCGGCGGCACGGGTGCACGCGCCGGTCGCCGACCGGGTGGCCGCGCTGACCGAGGTCGCCCGCACCCTCCAGGACGACGCCATCGCCGTCGAGGACATCGGCCTGCGCCGTCCCACACTGGACGAGGTGTTCCTGCGGCTCACCGGCCACCGCACCGACGACGAAGAGAAGGTGACGGCATGACCGCGCGGCTCTACTGGGCCGTCGCGGACTCCTGGACGATCGTCCTGCGCGGCCTGCTGCACTACGTCCGGCAGCCGGGCAACATCGCCTGGCAGCTCGGCTTCCCCATCGTCTCGGTGCTGCTGTTCGGGTACGTCTTCGGCAGCGCGATGTCGGTTCCCGGCGGCGGCGACTACCGCGAGTTCCTGATGCCCGGAATGTTCGGCATGACGATGGCGATGGGCTTCATGAACACCGCCTACGCCGTCGTCTACGACAGCGGGCGCGGCGTCACCGACCGGTTCAGGTCGATGCCGATGGCGCCGTCGGCCGTCGTGACGGGGCGCGGCGTCGGCGACCTGATCGGCGCGACGCTCGACCTGCTCGTCCTGGCGCTGACGGCGCTGGCGATCGGCTGGCGCTCGAACGGGGGCCTGCTCGGCACGCTCGCCGCCTTCGGGCTGTTCCTGCTGCTGCGTTTCGCGCTGATCTGGATCGGCGTGCTGCTGGGCCTGCTAGTGCCGAACGAGGAGGCGGCGGGAAGCCTCTTCGCGGTGGCGTTCCCGTTCGCGATGATCTCCAGCGCGTTCGTGGCGCCGTCCCTGATGCCGGACTGGCTGGGCGCGATCGCCCGGTGGAACCCGGTGTCGTCGACGGTGACGGCGTCCCGCGAGCTGTTCGGCAACCCGGCCGCGACCGGCGGCACCTGGATCGAGCAGCACGCCCTGCTGATGGCGGTCGTCTGGCCGCTCGCCATCACGGCCGTCTTCCTGCCGCTCGCCGTCCGCCGCTACCACCGCCTGAGCCGCTGACGCCCGCAAGAAGGTGACGACTATCACATCAACTTTCGGCGGGGAGATTCTGATCTTGGGTGCCGTCGCCATTGAATGGAAAAGGTCCGAACCAACCCGGTGGACGCCTCATCGTATGAGGGCATAAGGGCACGGTGCCAGGGCCGAAAGTCGAGTAAGCCGCCGTGTCGTATACGGGGAGAAAAGATGCGACGTGGAAAGGCGGCCGTTTTCGGCCTCGTCCTCGGCGGCATGACGCTCGGACTGGCCGCGCCGGCGATGGCGGACGGCGGTGACGTGCTCTTGCAGCCGGGCCAGGCCCACCCCGGCGACAAGATCACCGTGGTCGGCAAGAAGTGCGACGTGGACGGCGAGGCCGGCTCGCTGGCCTTCGTGGGCGGGGCCGTCCCGCTGAACGGCGCCGAGGAGGTCGACGGCCGGGCGGGGCTCGCGACCATCAAGCCGGACACCGACCCCGGCGAGTACACGGTGCAGGTGCGCTGCGGGAACCACCGGTCGATCGGGTACCTGAAGGTGCTGGAGGCCAAGAAGCCGCAGCCCACGCCCACCACCACGGCGCACCCGACGCCGACGGGCAGCGCGCATCCGACGCCCATGGGCAGCGCGCACCCGACCCCCAGCGGCGGGGCCAAGACCGGCTTCGGCGGCGGGTCCGATGGCGCGAACATCGTGCTGCTGGCCGGCGGCGGGGTGCTGCTGCTGGGCGCGGTCGGCGCCGGCGGCATGGCCGCCCGCCGGCGGAGCGGCACCGACGCCTGACATCGGCGGCCGCCTTTCCCGGAGGCGGCCGCCGGCAATTTCGAGCGGAGAATGAGAATGGTGCGAAAGGCCGGTCTGTGGACGCTGGCAATCGTCCTGCTGACGGCCGGCCTGACGTTTGTCGGTTTGGGGCTGCGCGGCCCGGGCGGCCCACCGCAACCGCCCGCCTGGGCGGCGACCACCCGGCCGGTCGATCACCGCACGCCGGTGCTGCCCCGCTCGGTGCCCGTCCGGGTCGGCATCCCGTCGATCGGAGTCCGCGCCCCGCTGACCGGGGTGGGCCTGGACGCCGACGGCTCGGTCCAGGTCCCGCCGGCCGACCGTCCGGGCGAGGCGGGCTGGTACGACCGCGGGCCCACCCCGGGAGAGCGCGGCGCGGCCGTCCTCCTCGGCCACGTCGACTCCGCGAAGGGCGCCGCGGTCTTCTACGACCTCGGCCGCCTGCGCCCCGGAAACCGCGTCGAGGTGACCCGCGCGGACGGCCGGGTCGCCGTGTTCACCGTCGAGTCCGTGGAACGGGTCGCGAAAGACCGGTTCCCCACCCGCCGCGTCTACGGCCCGCTCGACCACGCCGGACTGCGGCTCGTCACCTGCGGCGGCGCGTTCGACCGGACGAAACGCAGCTACCGCGACAACATCATCGTCTACGCCGCCCTCACGTCCGTCCGGTAGTAGCCCGGTGCGCCGCCGCAGGACGAGCCGGATCCGGCCGAGGCCCCGACACGACGCCTGCCGGGAACTAACGTGGCCGAATGGACGAGTATGCGGTTCCGATCCTGCCAAGTCGCGACCTCAACGAAACACTCGACTTCTACGCCCGACTCGGCTTCGAACTACGCGGTGCACCACCGGACCAATACGACTACCTCATCATCGGGCGCGGGGGCGTGGAACTGCAGTTCTTCCACGATCCCAAGGTGGACCCATTGACCACCTCGGCCGGCTGCTATGTCCGCGTCCAGGACGCGGCCGCCCTCCATGCCGCATGGGCCGACATCGGCGTCCCGTCCGACCGGGCCACGGGCAGCCGGCTCCAGCCGCCCGAAGACCGCGAGTACGGGATGCGCGAATTCGCGCTCGTCGACCGCAGCGGCAACCTGCTCCGCATCGGCTCCCCGATCCCGCCGCATTTCGACACCTCCGTCGCGCACCCCGCCCGGGTGTACGACTACTGGCTCGGCGGGACCGACAACTTCCCGGCCGACCGCGAACTCGGGGACGCGATGATCCGTGCCATCCCCACCCTGCCGGCGATGGCGCGCGCCAACCGGTCCTTCATGGAGCGCGCGACCCGGTACCTGGTCGAGTCGGGCGTCACCCAGTTCCTCGACATCGGCAGCGGCATCCCCACGTCCCCGAACCTGCACGAGATCGCGCAGCGGATCGACCCGTCCGCCCGCGTCGTGTACGTCGACAACGACCCGCTGGTCACCGACCAGGCGCGGGAGATCATCGCGGACGTTCCGGGCGTCGCCTACCTGCACGGCGACCTCACCGACGCGTCGACGATCCTGGCCGACCCGCTCCTGGCCGGGACGCTCGACCTCACCCGCCCGGTCGCGCTGATGGTCGTCGCGCTGCTGATGTACTTCCCGGACGAGCGCCGTCCGGAGCGGTGGGTCGCGACGCTCCTCGACGCGCTGCCGTCCGGCAGCACGGTGGCGATCTCGCACCCGACCGCCGACTTCGACCCGGAGGCCGTCGCCGCCGCCAACGCCGCGGCGAACGCGGCGGGAATCCCGCTGGTCTCCCGCACGCGCGACGAATTCACCGCCCTGTTCGGCACGGCGGAACTCCTCGCCCCGGGCGCGGTGCCGATCGCGGCCTGGCGTCCCGCAACGCCCCCGTCCGACCCGCACGAGTCCTACTATTACGCCGGCGTGGCACGCCGGGCCTGATCCCTTCGCCGGACGTCTTGACGCAGGTCAGAGGCGGTGCAAGCGTGAGAGGTGATGGTGGATAAGGGGGGACCATCATGACCGAGATCAAGAGCATCGAGAAGCCGGACGACCGGCGCGACTTCCCCAGGGGGCACCTGGAAGTCGTCAACCTCACCGGCCTCGTCTTCGGGAAGGCGACGTTCGAGCCCGGCTGGCGCTGGACGGAGTCCGTCAAGGACATCGCGGGCACCGACCTGTGCGAAGTGCATCACAACGGCTACGTCGTCCAGGGACGCATGCGCGTCCAGACCAGGGACGGATCCGAAGGCGAGGTCGGCCCCGGCGACGTGTTCGTCCTCGAACCGGGCCATGACGCATGGGTCGTCGGCGACGAGCCCTGCATCATGTTCGACTTCGCCGGCGGCATCGGCGACTACGCGAAAGCCGGTTGACCGGGAGGCCGCGGCCGGTGGGCGGAGCGCCCACCGGCCGAGGACGGTATGGCGACTGTTGACGACGTGGGAGAGTGCACGGCCGGGTAGGTTCGAGAGATGAACGAGCGGCCGACTCTTGAGGACATCCGGCGGGCGCCGAAGGTGCTGCTGCACGACCATCTGGACGGCGGTGTGCGGCCCGCGACCATCATCGATCTGGCGCGCGAGACCGGGTACGCGGACCTGCCAGCCACCGACGCGGACAACCTGCGGACGTGGTTCGAGGAAGCGTCCAACTCGGGGTCGCTGGAACGGTACCTGGAGACGTTCTCGCACACCGTCGGCGTGATGCAGACCGTCGACGCGCTCACGCGGGTCGCCTACGAGTGCGCGGAGGACCTCGCGAACGACGGGGTCGTCTACGCGGAGGTCCGGTACGCGCCCGAACAGCACCTCAGCATGGGGCTGACGCTGGAGCAGGTCGTCGAGGCCGTCCTGGACGGTTTCGCGCGGGCCCGCAAGGACTTCGGCATCCGGGTCGGAACGCTGGTCACCGCGATGCGGCACGCCGCGCGCAGCATGGAGATCGCCGAGCTGGCGGTCCGGTACCGGGACCTCGGTGTCGTCGGGTTCGACATCGCGGGCGCCGAGGCCGGGTACCCGCCGACCCGGCACCTGGACGCGTTCGAGTACCTGCAGCGGGAGAACGCGCACTTCACCATCCACGCCGGCGAGGGGTTCGGGCTGCCGTCGATCTGGCAGGCGATCCAGTGGTGCGGCGCCGACCGGCTCGGGCACGGCGTCCGCATCATCGACGACATCGAGGTGGACGGCGACGACGCGCGGCTCGGCCGGCTCGCCGGATACGTCCGGGACAAGCGGATCCCGCTGGAGATGTGCCCGACGTCCAACATCCAGACGGGCGCGGCGAAGTCGATCGCGGAGCACCCCATCGGGCTGCTGCGCCGCCTCAGCTTCCGCGTCACCGTCAACACCGACAACCGGCTGATGAGCGGCACGACGCTGTCGCAGGAGTTCGCGAAGCTCAGCGAGGCGTTCGGCTACGGGTGGGACGACCTGCAGTGGTTCACGGTGAACGCGATGAAGTCGGCGTTCGTCCCGTTCAACGAGCGGCTCGAACTGATCAACGGGGTGATCAAGCCCGGGTTCGCTCAGCTCAAGTGGAGCGGCGCCCGGCCGCTGGCATGATCGAGCCATGACCATTCGCTCCACCGGCGGGCGCGTCGCCGCTTACGCGTGGCTCGCGTTCGCCGTGCTGAACCTCGTGGACCTGTTCGTCGGCATCACCGGTGACCCCGACTACTCGCTGACGACGGTCACGATCGCGTTCGTGCTGCTGCTCGGCTGCGGCATCGCCTACACGATCGGCCTGCGCCCGGCGATCATCGGCGACGACGAGGCGCTGACCGTCCGCAACCCACTAAGGGACGTCCGTGCCCCCTGGGCGGCGATCCACAGCATCGAGGGCAAGAACGCGGTGACGGTGCGCTTCACCGGCCCCGAGGGCACGGACCTGGAAACACGCGCCTGGGTCCACCAGACCTCCCCCCGCGCCCAGGCCAAGGCGGAGGCGCGCGCGCAGAAGCAGGCGCGCAAGAACAAGGGCTCGGACCTGGACATCCGAGGCCGCACACCAACGGGCTTCGCCGCCCAGCAACTCAACGAAATGCGCGACCGCCACCGCCCGAAGACAAAATCCGGCGCCCCCGACAAGGCCGCCGCCGCCAAGACCGAAACCCCTGCCAGGGCAACGGTCACCTGGTCCCTCCCAGCAATCGCCTCCCTGACCGTCCCCTTCACAGCCCTGATCGCCTGCCTAATCACCTCCCTCCTCAACTAACCACAACCCCGACCAGCCGCCTGGTGTCAACGGCCGCCCGGTGTCAAGGGCCGCTTGGTGCGGAGGGCCGCCCGGTGGCAGCGGCTGCTGGTTGTCACGGCCGCTGCGTGTCAACGGCCGCTGGCTGTCGACGGCCGCTTGCTGTGGAGGGCCATGTGGTGTGGAGGGCCGTTGGGTGTCAATGGCCGCTTGGTGTCGATGGCCGTCTGGTGTTGGTAGCGGGGTGGTTGCGATGGGCCGGGTGTGGGGGCGGGGTTAAGTGAGGGTGGTGGAGAGGGCTTGGTGTAGGGCTTCTAGTTCCGTTCTGGCGCGGGCTCGTGCCTTGGTGATGTCCCCGTTGACGGGGAGGACGGCCTCTAGGTAGCACTTGAGTTTTGGTTCTGTGCCTGAGGGGCGGATTACTACGCGGGAGCCGTTGGCCAGGCGGAATCTCAGGCCATTGGTGGGTGGGAGGGCATCGGTGGGGTGGGCCAGGTCCTCGAATGACTCGACTGGGTGGCCGGCCAGTTCTTGTGGGGGAGCGGCGCGGAGGCGGGTCATGGCGGCGGTGATCAGGGAGAGGTCGTCCACTCTGATCGAGAGCTGGGACGTGGCGTGCAGGCCGTACTTGCGGGCCTGGGCGTCCAGGAGGTCGAGCAGGGTGCGGCCGTCGCGTTTCGCGTCGGCGGCGAGGGCGGCGATGGCGAGTGCGGCACCGATGCCGTCCTTGTCGTTGACGAGGACGCCGCGGTCGTCGCCGACGCTGTAGCCGAGCGCCTCCTCGTAGCCGAAGACGAGGCGGTCGGACGGGGTGCCCGCCTTCATGATCCACTTGAAGCCGGTGAGCGACTCGGCGGACCGGACGCGGTGCGCGGCGGCGATCGCGCGGAGCAGGGACGACGACACGATCGTGGTGACGACCAGGCGGTCGTCGCCGGTGGTGTGCCGCAGGACGTGCTCGGCGAGCAGCCCGCCGACCTCGTCCCCGGTCAGCGTCCGCCAGCCGGACGGGGCGGGGACGGCGACGGCGCAGCGGTCCGCGTCCGGGTCGTTCGCGATCACCAGGTCGGCGCCGCGGGCCTCGGCGAGCGCGAGCGCCAGGTCGAGTGCGCCCGGTTCCTCCGGGTTCGGGAAGGCGACGGTCGGGAAGTCGGGGTCCGGGTCGGCCTGCTCGGGGACGACCACGGGCGCCGGGAACCCGGCCCGGTCGAACGCCGCCAGGAGGGTGTCGCGGCCGACGCCGTGCATCGGCGTGTAGACGATCGAGATGTCGCGGTCGCCGCCCAGGCGGAGTGAGGAGACCGCGTCCAGGTACAGGTCTGTGCCGGTGTGGACCGGCCAGCCGGAGCCGAGCGGGAGTTCGTCCACGCGGCCGACGGCGTCGATCGCGGCGGAGATCTCGGTGTCGGTCGGCGGGACGATCTGCGCCCCGTCCGACCAGTACACCTTGTAGCCGTTGTCGCGCGGCGGGTTGTGGCTGGCCGTCACCATGACGCCCGCCACGACGTCGTCGAACGTCCGGGTGAAGTGGGCCAGGACCGGCGTCGGAACCGGGTCGGCGAACACCTCGGGACGCAGGCCCGCACCGCTGAGCACGGCCGCCGTGTCGTCGGCGAACTGCCGGGAGCCGTGGCGCGCGTCGAAGCCGATGATCACGCGGCCGCCGGGCGGGAGGCACGCGGCGAGGCCGGCGGCGGCGCGCATGACGGTCACCCGGTTCATCCGGTTCGGGCCTGCGCCCAGCTCGCCGCGCAGGCCGGCCGTCCCGAACTCAAGACGGGAACCGAACCGGGCGGCGAGTGCTTCGTCGTCGGAAAGGATCGCCCGGAGCTCGTCCCGCGTCGCCGCGTCCGGGTCCTGCGCCAGCCACTCCTCGGCCTGTGCCCGCAGATCGCTCATTCCTCGACCAACCTCATGTCCGGTAGGTGCTCATGGCCGGCGCTTCCACACGTCGAGGGCGTCACAGCTTCGCCAGGACGGTCGCGAGGAGCGTGCCCATGCGGCCCGCGGACGCGCGTCCCGCCGCGAGGACCTCCTCGTGGTCGAGCGGCTCGTCCGACAGCCCGGCGGCGATGTTGGTGACGAGGGAGATCCCGAGGACGTCCGCGCCGCCCCGCCGGGCCGCGATCGTCTCCAGGACGGTCGACATGCCGATCATGTCGGCGCCCAGCGTGCGCAGCATGCGGATCTCGGCGGGCGTCTCGTAGGTCGGGCCGCGGAACGCCGCGTACACGCCTTCCTGGAGGGTCGGGTCGATCTCCTTGGCGAGGGCCCGCAGCCGTTTCGAGTACGCCTCGGTGAGGTCCAGGAACGTCGGGCCGGTGAGCGGGTTCGCGCCGGACAGGTTCAGGTGGTCGGAGATCAGCACCGGGTCGCCGACGCTCTGGTGTTCGGGCCGCAGCCCGCCCGCCGCGTTCGTCAGCACCATCGTGGTCACCCCGGCGGCCAGCGCCGTCCGGACGGGATGCACGACGGCGTCGACGCCGCGTCCCTCGTACAGGTGCGTCCGGCCGAGGAACACCAGCGCGCGGTGCCCGCCGATCTCGACGACCCGGATCTTCCCGGCGTGCCCCTCGACGGCGGGGGGCGCGAAGCCGGGCAGGTCGGTGACGGTCAGTTCGGCGGCGGGCTCGCCGAGCCTGTCGGCCGCCGGCACCCAGCCGGAACCCATCACGAGGGCGACGTCGAAGGAGTCGATGGACGTGCGGTCGCGCAGCGCGTCCGCGGCCTCCTGCGCCAGTGCAAAAGCGTCGTTGCTCACAAGCCCGACACTACCGCCGGGTCAAGGTGCTCCCGATCAGTCGCCGAGCGACTTGCACGGACGTGTCCGCAGGTCCTTGACGTAGTCGTCGGGCGCGCCGGCCTTCTCCGCCGCGTCGGCGAGGATGCCGAGGTAGCGCGCGGACGGCAGCCCGCCCTCGTAGTCGTCCAGGACGTACATCCAGCACAGGACGTCGCCGTCCAGCGTCTGCACGCGGACCCGGAACTTGCGGTAGACGTCGAGCGCGGCCCCCTCCCAGGCGTCGAGTTCCTTCTCGTCCCAGGCGGGCACGTCGTACATGACGACGAAGACCTGCTCGGACTGCTCCTCGACGACCGTCGCGAGGGCCCCGTCCCAGCTCTTGTCCTGCCCCCCGAAGGTCAGCCGCCAGCCGGCCAGCCAGCCGGTGCCGCGCATCGGGGAATGCGGAGCCCGGCTCGCCATCTGCTCGGGGTCCATGTTGGAGGCGTACGCCGCGTACAGTGCCACGTTGGCCAAGGCTACGCCACATGCGTCTGCAGGGTGGGGGACGGGACTTTTCACTGTCGGGAGTAGGGAAGGATGGAGGATGTGACCCGGATCGTGATCATTGGAGGAGGGCCGGGGGGTTATGAGGCCGCGCTCGTCGCGGCTCAGCTCGGCGCGGACGTGACCGTCATCGAACGGGACGGTCCCGGCGGCGCGTGCGTGCTCACCGACTGCGTGCCCTCCAAGACGCTCATCGCCACCTCGACGCGGATGGCGGTCATGTCGGAGTCGGCGGGGCTCGGCCTGCACTTCAACGGCGGCCCGGACGGCGTCGTCGGCGCGCTGGAGGCCGACATGGCCGAGGTCAACAAGCGCGTGAAGGACCTCGCGCGGGCGCAGTCGTTCGACGTCGCGGAGCGGCTCGCCTACGAGGAGGTCAAGATCGTCCGGGGCGAGGCGCGGCTGGTGGAGCCGCACATCGTCGCGGTCGGCGACCGGCACATCCGGGCCGACATCGTGCTCATCGCGACCGGCGCGACCCCGCGCGTGCTGCCCGGCGCGGAGCCGGACGGCGAGCGCATCCTGAACTGGCGCCAGCTCTACGACCTGCCCGAGCTGCCGGAGGACCTGATCGTGGTCGGGTCCGGTGTGACGGGCGCGGAGCTGGCCGGGGCCTACCTGTCGCTCGGGTCCAAGGTCACGCTGGTGTCGTCGCGCGACCGGATCCTCCCGACCGAGGACGCCGACGCCGCCGCCGTCCTGCAGGAGGTGTTCCTGCGGCGCGGGATGAACGTCATGTCCCGGTCGCGGGCGGCGGGCGTGGAGCGCTCGGGCGACGGCGTGATCGTCACGCTGGTGGACGGGACGAAGATCGAGGGCTCGCACTGCCTGATGACGGTCGGGATGGTGCCGAACACCACGGGCATCGGCCTGGAGGAGATCGGCGTGCGGTGCGACGAGCGCGGCTTCGTGGAGGTCGACAAGGTGTCGCGGACGTCCGTCCCGCACATCTACGCGTCCGGGGACTGCACGGGCGTGCTGATGCTCGCGTCCGTCGCGGGCATGCAGGGACGCATCGCCATGTGGCACGCGCTGGGGGAGGCCGTGCAGCCGCTCAAGCTCGGCTGGGTGTCGTCCAACATCTTCACCGACCCCGAGGTCGCGGCGGTGGGCGTGACGCAGCAGATGGTCGATTCGGGGGACGTCAACGCCCGGACGGTCATGCTGCCGCTGTTCACCAACGCGCGCGCCAAGATGCAGGGCTTCGAGGACGGTTTCGTCAAGCTTTTCTGCCGTCCGTCCACGGGCATCGTGCTCGGCGGCGTCATTGTGGCGCCCCGTGCGAGCGAGTTGATCCTGGGTGTGTCGATCGCCGTCCAGCAGCACCTGACCGTTGACCAGGTTGCGCAGACGTTCGCGGTGTACCCGTCGCTGTCGGGCAGCATCACCGAGGCGTCCCGCCGGCTGATGACCGAGCACGCCTACTAGAGGCGTGCCCGGCCAAGAAGAGCGCTAGAAGTAGCGCAACGCCACGTACACCCACGCCATCAAGGTGCTCAGCACCGTGACGACGATCCCGTAGCGGGTGAACTGCCAGAAACTGATCGGGTTCCCGGTGCGCGCCGCGATGCCGATCGCGACGACGTTGGCGCTGGCCGCGACGGCCGTGCCGTTGCCGCCGAAGTCGGCGCCCAGCGCGAACGACCACCAGAGCGCCTCCGCGGTCGTCGGGTCGGGCGCGCCCGCCGCCATCCCTTCCACGATCGGCGCCATCGTCGCCGCGTAGGGGATGTTGTCGAAGAACGCGCCGAGCACCGCGGACCCGAACAGCAGGCTGGTCGCGGCGACGAAGTAGTTGTCGCCGACCGTGTCCGCCGCCCACGTCCCGATCGTCTCGATGACGCCCGTGTGCCCGAGGCCGGCGACCATGACGAACAGGCCCATGAAGAAGACCAGTACGGGCCACTCGACCTCGGCGAGGACGTCGGAGACCTCGACGCGCGACACCAGCAGCATGACGCCCGCGCCGACGAGCGCCACGATCGACGGCTCCACGTGCAATATCGAGTGCAGCATGAACCCGACGATGACGAGGCCCAGCACGACCATGCACCGGACGAGCAGCTTCGGGTCCGTGATCGCTTTGCGCTCGTCCAGCGACATCACCTCGGCGACGTACCGCTCGTCGTACTTGAACGACTTGCGGAACAGCACCCGCGCCAGCAGCACGAACGCGATGAAGACGATCACCACGATCGGCGCCATGTGGACGAGGAAGTCGTTGAACGTCAGCCCCGCCCGGCTGGCGATGATGATGTTCGGCGGGTCCCCGATGAGCGTCGAGGCACCGCCGATGTTGGACGCCAGCACCTCGGCGATCAGGTACGGGTGCGCCGGGATGCGCAGCCGGTTGCAGACCACCACCGTCACCGGCGCCACCAGCATGATCGTGGTGACGTTGTCCAGGAACGGGGACGCGACCGCGGTGATGGCCATGAGCATCACCATCAGCCGGTACGGCCGGCCCTTCGAGCGTTTGGCCGCCCAGATCGCCAGGAAGTCGAACAGCCCGGTGCCCTTGATGATCCCAACGATGATCATCATGCCGAGCAGCAGGAAGATGACGTTCCAGTCGATCCCGTCGTGCTCGGAGAAGAACACGCCGGCGCCGGGGGTGAGCCCGAGCACCGTCATCAGGCCGGCCGCGATCAGGACGACCTTGACCTTGTCGATCTTCTCCGTGGCGATGAAGAAGAACGCGACGACGAAGATGGCGAGTGCCGCCACCGCCGTCATCGCACGACCCCTGCCGCGACGGTCCTGCGGGTTGCGACGTGCCTACGGGCCGCGGCGGGCCCGCGGGTCAGTCGTCGGGCCTGGTCAGCGCCAGTGCCGACAGCAGCCGGTCGAGGATGACCGCGCCGGTGAGGAGTCCGGCGTCGTCCACCACTGCGACGAGGGGGCTGCGCTGGCGCGCCATGAGGGTGGCGAGTTCCAGCAGGGTCGCGGACGATTTCACGATGACCGGGCGGGGAGTGTGCGTGCCGAGGCAGTCGCCCACTTTCATATCGCGGATCTCGTGCCAGAAGACGTCCGCATGGGCCTCGTCCACGGTCCGGGTCAGTGCCTGGTCCTCCTGGTAGGCGACGGGCACCGCCAGTCGCAGCACCTGCGTCCCGGGCAGCACGAGGCGGGGGCGGTCCGCCTCGTCCACGACGATCAGTCCGGGCAGGCGGCCGAGGGCCATGACCTGTATCGCGTGCGCGATCGAGTCGTCCCGCGTCACGGTCGGCACCTTTATGGCGATGTCCCGCGCTTGCATGTCGTCCTTTCGGCTTCCGGAAAGCCAGGCCCTTCGAGTTGATGGATTCCTCCTTCTAACGCCGGGGGCGGTCCCGTCGCAAGACGGCCTCCGCGGCGCCGTGGGCGGGTGGCGATGCCCGCCGCTCATTCGCTGTGCCATGCGTCCGCCCCTTTCGCATACCGTGTCCAGTCTTTGCGGCGGGGGCCCCGCGCCTATATAGGGGACGTCCCCCATATCGGCGCTGTGGATCATGTATCCGCGCGTGAAGGAGAGTGCTTTCCGGTGCCCGAGCCTAGGATGGACGGGAGACCGGAGGTGATCGGGTGCACACTCGGGAGTCCGCCACCCGGATACTGCTGGCCGACGATCACGCGCTGGTGCGCCGCGGGCTGCGGCTGATCCTGGACGCCGAGCCCGACATGACCGTGGCCGCGGAGGCCTCCGACGGGGCGGAGGCGATCGACGCGCTCGCCGCCGGCGGCGTCGACCTGGCGATCCTCGACATCGCGATGCCGCGGATGACCGGGCTGCAGGCCGCGCGGGAGATCTCCCGGCGCTTCCCCACCGTCCGGATGCTGATCCTGTCGATGTACGACAACGAGCAGTACCTGTTCGAGGCGCTGAAGGCGGGTGCGTCCGGCTACGTGCTCAAGTCCGTCGCCGACCGCGACCTGCTGCACGCCGTCCGCGCCGCGATGCGCGGCGAGCCGTTCCTCTACCCGGGGGCCGTGACGGCGCTGATCCGCGAGTACCTCGGCCGGGACCGGGACGGCGACGGCCCCGACAGCATCCTCACCCCGCGCGAGGAGGAGGTCATCAAGCTGATCGCGGAGGGGTACTCGTCCAAGCAGATCGCGGAGACGCTGACGATCAGCGTGAAGACCGTCGACCGGCACCGCGCCAACATCCTCGCCAAGCTCGGCATGCGGGACCGGCTGGAGCTGACGAAGTACGCGATCAGAGTCGGGCTCGTCGAGCCCTAGCCTCCGGCCACCGGACGGAGCCCCAGCCCCCGGCCACCGGACGCGAGCCCTCCGGCGGGACCTCCAGCTTCACCTCCGTGCCGCCGCCGTCGGCCGGGCCTATCGTCAGCAGCGCGCCGATGAGTATCGCGCGTTCCCGCATGCCGTGGATGCCGGAACCGACCGCGGACTCGGCCGGCGGCCCGGAACCGTCGTCGACGACCCGCAGGACGACGCCGCCGTCCGCGTCCTGCGTGAGCGACAGTTCCGCGCTGCGGGCGCCCGAATGCCGCCACACGTTGGTGAGGCCCTCCTGCGCGATCCGGTAGATGACCAGTTCGGCGTCCGGGCCGAGGCCTTCCAGCCCCGGCTGGACGCGGCGGGTCACGCGCGGCCCGTCGCCCGTCCCGGAGAACTCCCCGGCGAGTTCGGTGAGCGCGCTGGTCAGGCCCAGATCGTCGAGGACGCCGGGACGCAGCCGCCGGGCGACGTGGCCCACCTCGTCCAGGCTGGACCGGACGAGTTCCTGGATGCCCCGCAGGTCCTCCGCCACCTCCGCGGGCGCCCGGTTCACCACCGACTTCAGCTCCAGCAGCACCACGGTCAGCGACTGCCCGATCTCGTCGTGCAGCTCCTGCGCGATGCGGCGCCGCTCGGCCTCCTGCGCGTCCAGCACCACGGCGGTGCTGGTGCTGCGGTCGGCCTCCAGCCGGTCCAGCATCGAGTTGAACTGGTCGATGAGATGGAACAGGTCGCCGTTGCCGGTGTTGGAGAGCCGGTCGCGGGAGCGCAGCGAGTCCAGCCGCGCCATCAGCGCGGTGAGCCGCTCCAGCGGCGACAGGCTGGCGCGCAGCAGCAGCGCGTTGGCCGCCATCATCACCACCAGCCCGATCACCAGGACGGGCACCTCCCGCAGCAGGACCGGCGAGGAGATGGTGACGGGCGCGACGGCCAGCAGCGCGGTGCCGACCGCGAAGATCAGCCCGTTGATGCCGAGGATGCGCCAGTACAATGCCGACGCGGCTGTCCTGCTCATGACACCACGTCATCGCATGAGGCGGCCTCTTGTCCATGCGGGACACCCCCGTCTTCCGCCTGCATGACGCGCCCCCTCCCTTATGGGCACCACACCCGATGGTGCCTTCGCGTCCCATCGCCCATGGTGGACGGTGAACAGGTGGAGGAGGTCAGATGGTCCCGCTCGCCGCGCTCGCCGCACGAGAGAGCCCCCTGGCCGCCTCCACCGCACTGCTCATCGTCCTCGGGCTGGTGGTCGCCGCGGTCGCGGTGTCCGGGCTGCGGCGCGTCGAGGCGTCCGAACGGCTCGTCGTCCGCCGCTTCGGCCGGACGCGCGGGGTCCGCGGACCCGGGCTGCGCTACCTGCTGCCGCTCGCCGACACCGGCGTGCGCGTCCCGATGGGCGCGCGGCCGCACGAGATCTGGCTGCGGGCGATGACCAGGGACGGCGTGTCCGTGCGCGTCAAGGCGCACGCCCTGATGGGAGCCGACGACCCCGTCAGATACGCCGAGTCCGCGGACTCGCCGTCCTCCGCCGCGCAGGCGAGCACCGAGCTCGTGCTGCGCGGCCTGATAGCGGACCGGGACCTGGCGGACCTTCCGTCCCTGCTGGCGGACGGGGACGATCCGGAGATGGTCCGGCGCGTCAACGAGGCGGTCCGGCCATGGGGAGTGGCCGCGAGCCTCGTTTCCATCACCGACGCGACGGTCCCGGTCCGCTCCGCCGCTCAGAACCCGCCGAAGTCGCCGCCCCCGCCGAAGTCGCCGCCGCCGAAGTCCCAGCCGCCGCCGATGTCGCCGCCGCCGTCGCCGAACCCGTCCATGCCGCCGCCGTAGCCCATGCCGCCCCAGCCGAGGCCGGGCCCCATCATCGAGCCGAGCATGGTGCCGACCATCAGGCCGCCGAGCAGGTCGAACCCGCCGTAGCCGTAGTAGTAGCCGCCGGCGTAGGGCGCGTACCCGGGGCCCGCGTTCCAGTACGGCTGCCGGCCGCCCCGGTACGGGACCATCCGGACGTCCGGGTCCGTCCCGTGCTTGACGGCCGCGGCATCGGCCTCGCACGCCGGGACGGAACGGGCGCTACCGCCGGGCGGCGCCCAGTTGACGTCCTCGACGGACGGCCCGTGCTGCGGGTTGAAGAAGCAGGGCGCGCGCCGTTCCGGCACGGGTTCGCCGGCGAGCCGGGCGCGGGTGGCGGTCATGAAGTAGCGGCCGTCCTCCAGCGCGGTCGTCACGGACTGCATGTCCTGCGGCCTGGCGGCGCGCTCCGTCGCCTGCTTGGCCTGGTCGTAGGAGTTGAGCGCGCGCTCGTAGTCGGCGCGGGTCGCGGGGTCGAGGCCCTTGTCCATGACGTCGAGGTCGAGGCGGGCGATGTCCTCGCCGAGCCGGGTGACGTCCTCCTGCACGCCTTCCTTGAGGTCCTCCATCTCCGCGGCCTCGCGCGCCTGGCGCCGCTTGCGGGCGGTGAGGAACACGCCCACGGCGGCCGCCGCCAGCAGCACGATCAGCCCGATGACGACGTACCCGACGACCGCGCCGGACTGGGCGTTGTCGTCGACCTTGTGCTCGGCCCGGTTCCCGAAGTCGATCAGCCGCTGCTTCAGCGGCTGCCCGTTGGTGCGGGTGACGATCTGGTTGATCTCGCCGCTGTCGAGCTTCTTGGAGACCGCCGCCATCCGGCTGCCGTCGGCGGTGACGGCGACGAACGTCTCACCCTTCCCGACCCGCTGCGCGACGGCCGGAAGCAACTGCCTGACCTGGCTCCCCGTGACGTCATTACTGATGACCATGGCCCGGACGTCGGCGTCCTGATCCCCGGCGAAAGACTGCTTGATCTGGCTCTGATCAGCCGGAGACAGCACGTTCCCGGCCTCACTGGTCACATAGAGCCGCGAATCAACAAGCCCCTTCGCAATCTGCCCCACCGTGTCCCGCGCCGCCGCCGCAGGCAGGGCCGTGACATGCGATGACGCGGACCGGAGTTCGACGGTCTGGGTTGGCGCGGGGTGGACTGGGGCGGTGAGGGCGAACGCCGGCACGGCCGCGGCGCCGATGATCGCCGAGACGGCGCCCCGGCGTGCCGCCCGGATGGCCCGCTTCTCGGTGCTCATATCTACTATCTGCCCATGTGGACGGCCTAATGCCTCGTTCCTGAGACGGATTTGCGGTCGTCCTGAATGGGGGCTGGCACCCATGCCGGGGTGCCGCCCCGCCCGGGGGACGGGCGGGGCGGTCCGCGGTCAGCTGTCCTTGATCTCGCAGATCACGGCGCCGGCGGAGACGGTCTGGCCGACCTCGGCGGCCAGGCCGGTGAGCGTCCCGGCCTTGTGCGCGGTGAGCGGCTGCTCCATCTTCATGGCCTCCAGGACCACGATGGTGTCGCCGGCCGCCACGGTCGCGCCGTCCTCGACGACGATCTTGACGATGGTGCCCTGCATCGGGCTGACCAGGGAGTCGCCGGACGCCTGCGCGCCGCCGCCCTTCTTGCCGCCGCGCCGCTTGGCGGGCTGCGCCTTGCCGGCGGGCGCCGCCGAGGCGCCGAACCCGGCGGGCAGGACGACCTCGATGCGCTTGCCGCCGACCTCGACGGTGACGTGCTCCCGCTCGCCGTCCTCCGCCTCATCGGCCGGCACGTGCTCGAAGGGCGGGATCTGGTTGTCGAACTCGGTCTCGATCCACCGGGTGTGGACGGAGAACGGCGTCTCGTCGTCCGCCGGGACGAACGCCGGGTCGTCCAGCACCGCCTGGTGGAACGGCAGCACCGTCGGCATGCCGTCGATGACGAACTCGGCGAGCGCGCGGCGGGACCGCTCGACGGCCTGCCGCCGCGTCGCGCCCGTCACGATCAGCTTGGCGATCAGCGAGTCGAACGCCTGCGGGACGGTGTGGCCGGCCTCGTAGCCCGCGTCCAGCCGGACGCCCGGGCCGGTCGGCGGCTGCCACGCGGTCAGCGTGCCGACGGCCGGCAGGAACCCGCGGCCCGCGTCCTCGGCGTTCAGCCGGAACTCGATCGAGTGGCCGCGCAGCTCCGGGTCGCCGTAGCCGAGCTCCTCGCCGTCGGCGATGCGGAACATCTCGCGGACGAGGTCGACGCCCGCGACCTCCTCGGTGACCGGGTGCTCGACCTGGAGGCGGGTGTTGACCTCAAGGAAGGAGATCGTGCCGTCCTGGCCGACGAGGAACTCGCACGTCCCCGCGCCGACGTACCCGGCCTCCTTCAGGATGGCCTTGGACGAGGTGTACAGCAGTTCGAGCTGCTCGTCCGACAGGTACGGCGCCGGGGCCTCCTCGACGAGCTTCTGGTGCCGGCGCTGCAGCGAGCAGTCGCGGGTGGAGACGACGACCACGTTGCCGTGCTTGTCGGCCAGGCACTGGGTCTCGACGTGCCGGGGCTTGTCGAGGTACCGCTCGACGAAGCACTCGCCGCGGCCGAACGCGCCCACGGCCTCGCGGACGGCGGAGTCGTACAGCTCGGCGACCTCGTCCAGCTCGCGGGCGACCTTCAGGCCGCGCCCGCCGCCGCCGAACGCCGCCTTGATCGCGATGGGCAGGCCGTTCTCCTCGGCGAACGCGATGACCTCGTCCGCGCCCGAGACCGGGTCCTTGGTGCCGGCCACGAGGGGCGCGCCGACCTTCTGCGCGATGTGCCGGGCCTGCACCTTGTCGCCCAGCGCGGTGATCGCGGCGGGCGGCGGGCCGATCCAGGTCAGCCCGGCGTTCTCGACGGCGGCCGCGAAGTCGGCGTTCTCGGCCAGGAACCCGTACCCGGGGTGGACGGCGTCCGCGCCGGCCTCCTCGGCGATCTTCAGCAGCTTCTCGATGTTCAGATAGCTCTCGGCGGCCGTCTGCCCGTCCAGGGCGAACGCCTCGTCGGCGACCCGAACGTGCAGCGCCTCCAGATCGGGCTCGGCGTAGACAGCCACACTGGCCAGACCGGCGTCGCGGCAGGCACGGGCTATGCGGACCGCGATCTCACCGCGGTTGGCGATCAGGACCTTGCGCACGTGGGTCTCCTCCTTCAACCTCGCAGGCAGTCTAGATAACGGCCGAACCAGGATTTCGTAAGCCCCTCCTTATCGGGTCCCAAGTCCCGGATAGCGGGAGGTCTCGCCGGATAACGGTCTGGTGACCGGGGGAGCCCGGACGGACCTTCCGCCGTCTCATCCACCGACCCGCGAGCCGAGTGGCGCGGGGGTGTGAGAGGAGTGGTCGTGGCCAACAAGGAGTCGTCCGCGTCGTCCGCCGGCAGGATCCGGTCTGCGGGGAAGAACCGGGTCTCGGGGCTGAGCAAGCCCCGCCGGCGCACCGCCATCGTCGCCGCCGTCCTGCTGGTCGTCGTCGGCTGGCCGGTGCTCAGCGCCCTGTTCGGCGGATTCGAGCGGACGAGCGGCGGCGAGATCGCCGTCGTCCGCAACGGCGGGTTCTTCGACAACAACAGGATCCGGCAGGTCATCGACCCGGGCTCCGGCCGGGTCTGGATCGGGCTCTACTCCCAGGTGCACAAGTACCCCGCCCAGCAGCGCTTCTACACGATCACCTCGGACGCGCGGAAGGGCGACGAGACCGGCGTCGACGTCGTCACCGTGCCCAGCGCGGACGGCGTCAACATGGGCATCGAGGGGACCCTGTACTTCACCCTCAACCAGGACCACAAGGCGCTCAGGGATTTCGACGACAAGTACGGCACCCGCAAGTTCCGCAGCGCCGGCGGTGAGATGTACAACGTGTACGACGGCGACAGGGGCTGGTCCGCGTTCCTCGACCAGATCGTCCGGCCGGTGATCGACAACGACCTGCGCAGCCAGATCAACAGCTTCCGCTGCGCCGAGCTGGTCTCGTCCTGCGCCCTCGTGCAGAACTCCTCCGCGCAGCCGAAGAACGCCCAGGCCGTCGGGCAGAAGGCGCAGAGCAACAACGCCAACATCGCCAAGGTGCAGAACGCGATCAACACGAGCCTGGCCGCCGACCTGGAGCAGACCCTCGGCGGCAAGTTCGTCACCAACATCCACTTCAACCTCGTCCGGATCACCCTGCCGTCCAAGGTGCAGGACGCCGTGGACCGCGCCCAGGCCGCGTTCGCCCAGGTCAGCGAGGCGCAGGCGAAGGTCGCCACGGCCAAGGCGGAGGCCGCGGCCAACAAGGCCCGGCAGAACGGCTACAACAAGTGCCCGACCTGCGCGAGGATCGAGGAACTGAAGGCGCTCCCGCAGGGCATCACGGTCTACGCGCCCGGCAACCCGAACGGCTCGCTCCTGCGGGGCAAGTGACGGAGGCCGATCGTGCGGTTCCTGATCGTTCTGGTGGCGCTGGCGGTCGTCGCCGTGGTGGTCGTCCTGCTGATGTACGCGTTCGCCGACCGCTCGTCCGGTAGGACGGCGCTGGAGCGCGGTGCCCGGTGGGAGGCGCACACCGAGTCGTCCGGCGGCGTCACCACGGTCGTCGTCCGGCAGGTGTCGCGGGACGACGCCGGCGACCTGCGCGCCGAGCTCGGACGGCAGACGGTCGCGGCCATCCCGGACGGCGACCCGGAATGGGAGGAGCGCTATCACGAGGCGATGGCGCAGGCCCGTTCCCGCGTCGCCGCACTGGAGAGCGAAGCGAACTGACCTGCCATTTCCCGAAAAGGCCCGCGCCCCCTTCCACCGGGGCGCGGGCCTTCGCGGGAAAGCGCGCCCTGCGCACCGCGCCCGCCGGTGTACCCTCGGCTCGAATCTGCTGCCCATGATCAGCTGGAGAAGCCGATGGTGCGCCCGTGGCCCCGGGCCGGCCTGGCGGTCATGCTGGCATGCTGCCTGGCGGCGCCCTCGTCCGGCGTCCGGCGGGAGAGCCCGGCCGTGGAGGACTACGTCACCGAGCAGCTCACGGTCGTCGCGAGCGCCTTCCTGGAACGCCGCTCGCAGGCCCTCGTCCCGAAACACGACCGGGACCGCCGCGACATGCCGACCGAGGTCCTCGGCGTGCGGATCTCCCCGAAGCTGGCGCGCTCGCAGGAGCGGGCCGTCCGGGAACTGGAGACCCGCAACCGCGCGCCCGTCGCGGGCGGCCCCGCCTACACCGGCGCCCGCACCCGACTCGACCCGGCGCGCGCCGTCCGGAACGGCGACCGCATCACCCTCGAAGCGGTCGAGCACACCGAGGTCAAGTACGGCGGCGGCAAGGTCGTCCAGTCGGTCCGGCGCCGCTTCGTGTTCCGGACGCGCGGCGAGCAGATCACCCTGGTCGCCGAACGCGTCCTGGACCCGGACGCCCACCCGGTCAACGACCCGGTCACCCCCGACCGCTGACCGCGCTTTCTGAAATTCCCTTGACGGACAGTAAGTAAGGACGTCATAACCCGTCCGTGGCCACATCCGGACATCCCGAGATGGCGGGATTATGGGCGTTTCGGTAGAGGACGTGCGAGGCACACCTGGATTGACGTGAGAGATGGGGCGTAAGCTGACGCCATTCTTTCAAAACGTTCGGCGAGCTGCGACGAAAGGGCCGGAGCCATGGGCGACAAGCGCGGAGCCAACCTGGGCGAGCTCGAGGAACTGTCCCGCATCTTCAGCAAGCACTCCCGCAACCTCGACGCACTGATCAAGGACCTGAACGGCCGCACGGTGAGCAGCAGCGCCGCCTGGTGGGGCCCCGGCGCCGACCGCTTCCGCTCCGCCTGGGCCGAGGCCAAGACCGCCTTCGACAAGATGGCCGTCGCCCTGGAGCAGGGCAGCCAGGACATCCGCAAGTCCCAGCAGAACATCGAGGCCGCCACCCGCTGACCCCCCTGAGCCGCGGGTCCCGGCCCATCCCCCCGAGGCCGGGACCCGCATTCAGCTTCCACCCCCGGCGTCCCCGCGACCGGGCCACGCCAGCGGGACCCCCGTGAGCAAGCCGTCACCGCTGCAACTGCAATTCCTCCTGGGCGCGATCCAAGTGCTGTCCGACGAGCACTGGCACCTGTTCACCGCCTCCCGCCACGCCATGGACGACCACGCCTGGGTCGGCGGCACCGCCTCCCGCACTTTCGCGCGCAAGCTCGACGCGAACGACGCCGCCCTGCACGCCGAACTGCGCAAGGCCCTGCAACTCGTCCGGGACGAACTGGACCGAGGCTCACATGGGCTGGCTTGACCCCGGCACCTGCGGCGTGAAACTCGCCGAGTTCGAGCACATGACCCAGCAGCTCACGCAGGCCGCCCCGAAACTGGCCGGACTCGCCGACAAGCTGTGGCAGGCCCTCAACACCGCCCAGGTCAGCACGGCGCCCGCGATGGAGATCAAACGCATCGCCGCCTGGGCCGACGAGGCCGCCTCCGACATGGAACCGTCAGAAGCTCGCCCTCATCATCTGTCGCCAAGACGGCGACTACGTCAACTACTCGCCCCTGACCGGGACCGGGCTTGTCTGTTCGGTCCTTTGGGGGTTTTGTTTACGCTCCCGACTGCCCGTTACGGTGGGGCGGTCACGGGTCGCATCCACCGGCCCTCACGCTAGGTGGGGGCGGGTTGGGGCATGTTGACGAATACCCACGCCGAGCGTGCGCGGTCGCGCACGTTGACCCCGGCGACGACGTCGGCGGGCCCAGCGAGACCGCACCGGCGACATGCAAAGTGGTCCCGGGCGGGTCGGTTGGCCCGCTCGGTGTGGCCGCAGCGCGGGCAGCGCTGCGAGGTGTAGGCCGGATCCACCTCGATGAACGGCACGCCTTGGCGGCGGGCCTTGTAGGCGATGAACTGCCCGAGTTGGTGGAAAGGCCAACAGGACAGGCGTGCCCGCTGGTCGCGAGGAACCGTGACCCGTGCGCGGATCCCACTCAGTTCTTCGAGTGCGATGCCGCGTCCGGTGCGTGCCGCGACGGCAACGACCTGCTTGGAAATCTTGTGGTTGACATGTGTGGCGTGCCGCCTCTCGCGGCGGGCCCGCTTCTTCAGCAGCCGGGCCGCCGACCGGGTGCGTTTGGCTTGGAGTTCGGCGCGTTTGCGGGCCTGCCAGCGCCGGTACCGGTCGAGGCGGCGGCCCTGGTGGTTGTCGCCGTCGCTGGTGGTGGCCAGGTTGACGATGCCGCGGTCCACGCCCACCCAGTCGGCCGGCTCGTACACCTCGGACTCGGGGACATCGCACGTGGCGATCAGGAACCACTTGCCGTCCCGGTGCACCAGGTCCGATTCGCCCTTGCGGTACGCGGCCAGCGTCTTGGCCTGGTCGGGCGAGCAGGCGAACTTCAGGTTCTTGCACCGCCCCGCCGTGGTCCAGATGCTGACGGTGCCCGCGTCCAGTTGCCATGACAGGTTGCGGTCGTCGAAGGCGTGCGCGGCGTCGGCGCGGAAGACGATGGGTTTGGACTCGGCCTTGCGGCGCCGCGCGGATGCCGGGCCGCCGAGGTTGCCGTTGCGGATGTTGGCCCGGAGGGTGGTGTAGGCGTCCACGACCCGTTTGATCACGTGCTGGGCGGCTTGGGCGCCGAGTCCATCGGCTTTGAGGTCTCCGTAGCATAGGGTCCGCAACGGCAGTTCGCGGCCGCGGAGCCCGAGGGCGAACGCGATGGCCGCCACCTGGTTGGCGGCGGTGTTGACTCGATGCAGGGTGTGCTCCAGTGCCGACGCCTGCTCGGGCGTCGGCAGCAGCTTCACCTGCACCACCAATTTCACAGTCCGTGACTGTATCATTACATCACCTCCGGTCGTCCGGTGATCTATGTGTGACGTGGTTGGTCGGCTGCGTCACCGCTGTCTCGCCCTTCGCGTTCTCCTTCGATCCGGGTGAGAAGCACGACCTCGGATACGGGGCCATTTATGCGGTGACCCTGTCCGTGGCGTTTGTGGTGGTGTTCTTTTGCGTGTGGCGGTCGGCTAAAGGGAAGCCAGCGCCGGAGAAGGTTGCCGAGTGGATGGATCCGTCGTTCGGCACCGTTGATGAGCGGCGGTTTCGGCGGCGTTGATCAGTCGGTGGTGGGTGGGGGGAGGGCTACTTGGATTTGGGTTGTCATGCCCGTTGCCACGAAGAGGCCGCGGCCGGTTGGGCCGGTTAGGGGGGCGTTGCGGGGGAGGCGGAGGCCGAAGAGGTCGCCGTCGTCGGGGGAGTCGATGGAGAGCAGGACGCCGGAGCGGGAGCGGCGGGTGTCGGAGAGGAAGCCGCGGTAGCCGCGGCCCAGGTCGGCGGTGGTGCCGCCGATGACGACGGCGTGTTCGCCGTCGCGGGCGGTGCGGAGGACGTCGCGGAGGGCGTCGTCCAGGTCGGTTTCGTCGAGGAGCTCGGCGTCGTCCACGATCACGGCGTAGCGGTGCTCGTCGCCTATGGCTTCGGTTAGGTCGTCGGGGTCGGCGTCGGAAGTGAGGACGCCTAGGACGCCCGGGTGGCTGGAGAGCAGGCGGAGGGGGGAGCGGCGGGGGGTTACCAGGACGACGGGTATGAGGCCGCCGCCTACTGCGGGGTCCAGGAGGGAGTGGACGATCGTGCGGAGGGTGGTGGAGCGGCCTGAGCGGGGCGGGCCGGCGACGGCGAAGCCTGGGCCCTCGTTGAGGAGGTCGATGCCGATGGGGGCGAGGGTGTCGCCGCCTACGCCGACCAGGGCCCAGAGGGGTGATGGGGCTGTGAATTCCGGGTCGAGTGACATTGCTTCGCGGTAGGTGACGCGGACGGGGAGTTCGTCCACGTGGAGGGGGCGTTGGCGGCGGGGCAGGCGTCCGTAGCGGGAGACGCAGGTGCGGGCTATTTCCTGGAGGACGGCGACTTGGAACGTGCCTGAGGGGTCGTCCCCTAGGAGGCCGATCTGGGATTCGTGTGGCGGTGCGCCTGGGGTTGTCGGTTCCAGGGCGCGGCCGGGGGGCATTGCGGCGGGGACCTGTTTGTCCTGGAGGCCGCCGTAGCCGTAGTCGTTCGGGTCGGCCATGCGCAGGAGTAGGCGGCGGTCGAAGACGGTGGAGATCTGGCCGCCGAGGCCGGAGCGGTCGCCGGTGAAGACGGCGCGGAGGCCGACGGCGGCGCCCTCGCGGAGGAGGCGGATGGCCTGGTCGACGAGGCGGCCGTAGTCGTAGTGCTCGAACGCGCCGAGGAAGCCCTCCCAGCGGTCGAGGAGCAGCACCATCCAGGGGAGGCGGTCGGTGGCGGCGACGGCGGCGCGCTGCTCGGCGAGGGACGCGAAGCCGGCCTCGGCGAGGAGTTGCTGGCGGCGGGCGACCTCGGCGGTGAGGGCGGTGAGGAGCCGTTCGCAACGGTCGAGCTGGTCGCGGGTGACGACGGCTCCGCAGTGCGGCAGGGAGATCAGCGGGAGCAGCGCGTTCGCGCCGCAGTCGATCGCGTACAGGTGGGCGTCGTAAGGGGAGCAGGAGACGGCGAGGGAGCCGGCGATGGTGCGCAGCGCGGTGGAGCGGCCCGACTGGGCGGAGCCGGCGAGGTAGAGGTGGCCGCCGGTGGTCAGGTCGAGCGTCAGTTCCTCGCGGGACTGGACGGCGGGCAGGTCGGTGATGCCGAACGGGATCGGCGGGACGTCCACGACGGAGCCGCCGGCGGCGGTGCGGGGCGCCAGCCTGACCTGTTCGGGCAGCGGGTTCAGCCACGGGGACGGCTGGCGGGCGATGCCGGCACGGCGGGCGGCCTCGTCGATCGCCTGGACGAGGACGCCCAGGTCGGTGGCCAGGGTGGTGTCGTCGGCGGCCTCGCGGGGCGCGGGCAGCGGGTGGCCGAGGCCCTGCCAGGGGAGCGGGAGGATCATCGGGCCGGTGGTCGCGGCGGTGCCGGGGCGGCGGCCCCCGATCCGCGCGGACTGGACGGCCTGCGGTGACGACACCCCGGAGCGGACGTAGCAGCGGCCTGGCGTGGACTTGGAGATCTGCGCGGCGTCCGGTGAGTCGAGGACGTCGGTGGATTCGTCCGGGTCCGTGACGCGCAGCGCGATCCGCAGGTTGGTGTTGGCGCGGATGTCGGCGGTGACGACCCCGGCGGGACGCTGCGTCGCGAGGATCAGGTGGACGCCGAGGGACCGGCCGCGGCGTCCGATGTCGACCAGGCCGGTGACGAAGTCGGGCAGTTCGGTCACCATGGCGGCGAACTCGTCGATGACGAGGACGAGGCGCGGCATGGTCGGCAGTCCGGAGTCGGTGAGGCGGACGTCGTTGTAGTCGTCGATGTCCTTGGCGCCCGCTTCGAGCAGGATCTCCTCGCGGCGGCGCAGTTCGGCGGCGAGGGATTCGAGGGCGCGTTCGGTGGCGTGGCCGTCCAGGTCGGTGACCATGCCGACGGTGTGCGGGAGGCGGCCGCAGTCCTTGAACGCGGCGCCGCCCTTGTAGTCGATGAGGACGAACGTCATCTCGTCCGGACGGTTCGCCACGGCGAGGGACGCGATGAGCGTCTGCAGCAGCTCCGACTTGCCGGCACCGGTCGTTCCTGCGATGAGGCTGTGCGGGCCGTCCGTCCTGAGGTCGATTTCGTAGCGCTGCCCTGAACCGAGCCCTATGGGGACGCGGGTGGTCCGCCCACCCGTCCGGTCCCATGATTGAAGGATGTGCTCGGCCGTGGGGTCGGGCATGTCGAGGACGTCGAGAAGCCGAACATCGGCCGGAATCGAGTCTTCGGCGTCCTCGCGGGACACGTCCCGGACGGGGGCCAGCGCGCGCGCCACCCGATCGGACCAGGTCGCCGAAACCTGGTCGGCGACCACAGGACCGACGACTTCGAGCCCTTGCCCCTGGAGATGTATCAGGGAAGGCCATTGCGGCTCCCACGCGGCGACCGCCTGGCACTCCTCCGGTAGGAGACGTTCCTCGTCGTCGATGCAGATGGCGTAGAGGCCGTACTCGGCACCTCGCGACAGGAGCATCGGCATGCCGGGTATGCGACGCAACGCGCGCGCGCCGTCCAGCACGATCAGGATGTTGTACGGGACGGCCGGCGCCCCTCCCTGACCGAAGAACGACGATTCCGCCTGCGCGGCACGCCGCCGTTCCGTCACCCGGATGGCGAGTTCGGTGACGCGGTGCGCGGCCGACTCCGGGTCCGTCCCGACGAGGGCGACGCAGTCCTCGCCTTCGCGCGGCGCGCAGTGCGGCAGCCAGCGCACCCAGTTCCACTCGACCCCGCCCCGCTGGTCGGCGGACAGGACGACGATCGCCAGGTCGCGGGGGCTGTGCAGGACGGCCGCCTGCGCGACCAGCCACCGCGCCAGCCCGCGCGACGCGTGCCGCGGACCGGTCAGCCCGATGACGCCGAGGTCGGCGAGCGGCAGCGCCACCGGAACCTGCCGGGCGTCCGGGACCCGCACCTCGCCCGGCTCGCCGGTCAGCTCGATGCGGGCGGGCAGGTCGGCGAGGCCGACCCGCAGGTGCAGGGCGTCGGCGTCGTCGCGGCGCCGCTCCCACAGCCGCCGCCGCGGGCCGGTCGCGGTCAGCAGCACCTCCGCCGGATCGGGGTGCAGGGCGCGCCGCTCCGCCTCGTCCGCGCGCCGCAGCCGCTCCATCTCGCCGTCAAATTCGCCCGACTTGTGGTGGTACTCCTTCAGCGCCTTCTTGTACGACTTGCGGCCGTGCAGCCGGTCGCCGACCCACTCGCCGAGCGTCATCACCGGCCAGGCCAGCGCGAACAGCGCCCACCACCACTGGCCGAGCGCGAACGCCATGACGAGCCCGAACGCCGAGAACAGCAGCGCGCCGAACAGCCGCAGCCGCTCGCGCGGGTTCCGTTCGGGACGTTTCGGGACGTCCAGCGTCCGCCCCCGGTCTGCCGGACGCAGCCGGGGCGGCCGGTTGAACGCCAGCCCGCCCTCGGGCAGCGGCCCCAGATGGGTGTCGGGCGCGGCGCTCGGCGCGAGCGTCAGCACGCTGCCGCCGACCGACAGCATGCCGCCCACCGGCCAGATCGTCTTCGCGCCCAGCGGCGTGCCGTCCAGCGCGGCCGAGCTCTGCATCGTCATCGCGGACGGCTCGACCTCGACGGCGTCCCCCCCGACCGTGAGGCGCAGGGACCGGGCCGGGACGGACGGGTCGTCGAGCACCACGTCCACGTCCCGTCCGGACCCGATCGTGCTGGTCCCGAGGCCGAGCCGGTGCACCGACCCGGCCGCCGGGCCGCCGGCGACCCGCACCTCGACGAGGCCGGTCGGCTCGGTGAGCACGGTGGCGGCGGCGCCGCGCTGCTCGACCGCCACGACGGCGCCGTCCCGCAGTTCCTTGACGGCGAGGGCCTGCGGGTCGAGCATCCGGCCGTCCATCCACAGGGCCTTGCGCGGGCCGGGCCCGTCCTTGGCGAGGAGGGCGGCCTTGGAGAAGCGGGGGGTCAGGGCCGGTGCGGGGCCGTCCAGGGTGGCGGCGAGCGACTGCGCGACCCCGCCCACGGTGACCTCGGAATCGACATTTATCACGACATCGCGAGGTCCTCCGCCGGTCAGCGCCGTGAACGAGATCCGCATCCGAGCCTCCGACGTCTCTGGAATTCCCGCTCAGCTTAATTACCTACCGCCGCGGACTTCCGGTAGGCGGCGACGATCGTTTCGAGGGCGTCGTCGAGCGGTGTCGGAGCCATCCCGAACGTCGCCTGAAACGCGGAAGAGTCCAGAATGTACGGCTTGTCGAACTGGTAGCGGGTCTCCCGCAGCTCCTTCATCATCGGCGAGAACAGCCCGAGCGCGCGGAACGCGAAGCGCGGCAGCTCGGAGAGCCGCGGCGCCGGCGCGCCGGCGATCGCGCACAGCCGCTCCGCGACCTCGGTCGTCGACACCGCCGGGCCCGTCGGGACGTGCCACGGCCGGCCCCACGCCCGCTCGTCCGTCCCCGCGATGGCGAGGGCCTCGGCGACGTCCGGCAGGTACGTCCACGCGTGCGGGACGGACGGGTCGCTGAGGTAGGTCACCCGCTTCCCCGCCAGCAGCGGCTTCACGAACCGCGTCTCGCCGATGTACGCCTGGTCGGTGCTGCGCGGCCCGTAGTAGTCGGACGGGCGCAGCTCGGTCATCCGGATGCGGCCCGCCTCGTGCGCGGCGAACGCGTCGTCCCACATCTTCGCCCGCACCCGTCCCTTGATGCCGGTCGCGGCGAGCGGCAGGTCCTCGGTCATCGGCCCGTCCACCGGCCCGTACACATAGAGGTTGCTCAGCGTCACGAGCACGGCCCCGGTGTCCTCGGCGGCCCCGAGGAAGGACGCCGCCATCGGCGGCCAGTCCTGCACCCACCAGTGGTAGCGCGGGTTGACGCAGTTGTAGAGCGCGTCGGCCCCCTTGGTGACCTCGGTCAGCCGCGCCCGGTCCGCGACATCGGCCGCGACCCGCTCAACCCCCTCGGGCCCCGACCCGGACCGCGTCACGACGACGACGTCATGCCCCCGCTGGACGAGCCGCTCGGCCAGGTGCACCCCGACCTGCCCCGCCCCAACGATCACGTGCTTACCCATGGTTCTGTCTCCTTTTGCTGGTTCTAGCTGCTTCGTGCGTGCTGTCACTCGTGCTCGACCGGCTTCACCAGCCGGCTGATGTCCCCGGCCGAACGGCCGACCCTGGTCAGGGGCCCCGCTGATCGTCCGGACGTGGTCCGCGCAGCGGCCCGGACGGCTGGTCTGGCGTCAGGCGCGGGCTTCGATGTGGGCTTTCAGGGCGGCCAGGCGGGTTTCGTGGCCGGCGCGGAGTTTGTCCTGGCCGTAGATGAGGCGGACGAGGGGGCCGTCCAGGGATTCCTGGAGGGTGACGCGGGTGCGTCCGTTCTCCGGGGTCAGGACCATGCGGTCCACGGCTCGGTAAAGGCCGAGCATGCTGCCCGTCCAGCTCAGTTCGCGGCCCGGGTCGACCACGGCGAAGCGGGAGCGGAGCGGGGTGCCGTTCTGGGTCCAGCGGAACTCCCGGCCCGGTTCCACGGCGTCCAGAGCGCGGAGCTTGAAGCCGGGCGCCCACGTCTCCCAGCCGCGCAGGCCGGCGAGGACGTCCCAGACCCGGTCCGGTGACGCGTCGATCAGGACGCTGGACGTGTTGGTGACCGGCGCGGCCTCGTCGATCCGGCCGCGCAGTGCGTACTCGTCGTGCAGGGTCGCCAGGCTCGGCATGACCGTCTCCTCTGGTTCAGTGCTCCGCAACGAGAGCAATGCTCTCTCCAGAGAGCGGCGATGTCAAGAGCAGTGCTCTCGGTTCGGGTCGATGCTCTGCTAACCTCGGACCATGAGCGCAGGTCGTACGGCACGGGAACGGGTTCGGGCGGAGCTGATCCGGGAGATCACCGAGATCGCGCGGCGACAGCTGGCGACGGCGGGCGCGGCGGGGCTGTCGCTGCGCGCGGTCGCCCGCGAGATGGGCATGGTGTCGTCGGCGATCTACCGGTACTTCCCGAGTCGCGACGACCTGCTGACCGCGCTGATCATCGACGGCTACAACGCCGTGGGGGAGGCCGTCGAGCGAGCCGACGCCAAGGCCGGGGAGGGCGACTTCGCCGGACGGTGGCTCGCCGTGTGCCGGGCCGTCCGCGCGTGGGCGCTGGCGCATCCGCACGAGTACGCCCTGCTGTACGGGTCGCCCGTCCCCGGCTACAAGGCGCCGCAGGACACCGTCCCCGCGGCCATGCGCGACACGGTCGTCCTCGCGCGGATCATCACCGCGGCCCACGCCGCCGGCGCGCTCGAACCCGCAGGTCCGCGCCCTCCCGTACCGCCTTCACTCGCGGAGGACTTCGCCCGCGCGCGCACCATGCTGCCCATGGACGTCCCCGACGACGTGATCGCGCGGGCCTTCACCGCGTGGGCCGGTTTGTACGGAACGGTCAGCTTCGAATTGTTCGGGCAATTCAACAACGTGATCGAGGACCGGGCCGCGTACTTCGACCACTCGATGACCTTGCTCGGACGTCTCGTCGGCCTGAAAGCGTGACGCCGGGGGCGCCCCGGAGGTGTCCAGCATGTGGTCAGTGACGGATGTGACTGGTGGTAAGTAGCATTGTGATCAACGAATTCGCAGGTCACCGCGGTATGCCCGGATACGGAACGGCTTGACTCGACCGAATCCATTGACGTGACCTTGCCGCCCCCGCAAGCATGGATCGCTCGGTGTCGCGGAATCCCGCAGGACGGGGTCCGCGGGAGGGCGGGAAGGAGCGCGTGGGCAGCGCGATGAAGGCCAACCAGTCGACCGTCTCCGGCGGTGGCGCGGCGGGCCCGTCCGGTGGGACGGCGGGACTCGGCCGGTCGGGGCTCGGCACCTCGGGAGGGCAGCGGCTTCCCAGTTCGCCGCGCGAGCGCAAGCCGGCGCTGGCGGCGCTCGCCGTGCTGCTGATCCTCGGCGGCGCCCTCGCCAGCGCCTACCTCGTGATGGCGAGCGGCGAGCGGGTGTCGGCGATCCGCGTCGCGCAGCCGGTCGCGGCCGGGCAGCAGATCCCGGCGAGCGCCCTGGAAGAGGTACAGATCGGCGATACCGGGATCCTGTACCTGAACTGGTCGGAGCGGGAGAAGGTGACGCGGCACATCGCGGCCGTCCCGCTGGTGAAGGGCGCGCTGCTGACCAACGGCATGATCAGCCCGCAGACCGCGCCGGAGAACGGGCGCGTGATCGTCGGGCTCGCGCTCAAGGCGGGCCAGATGCCGTCCGACAAGGTGATCCAGAGCAGCCACGTCACGCTGTACGCGGTCGGCGGCGGGCAGAACGGCGGTCCGCGCGCCGGGACCGTCCTCGCCCAGGACGCCGTCGTGGTCGGCATCGGCGCCGCGGACGACGGCGGCCCGACCCGGCTGCGCTCCGACCAGACCAGCGTGGACGTCGCCGTTCTCCCGGCGGACGCGGCGCAGGTGACGCAGGCGGCCTCCGCCGGAGCGGTCGCGCTCGCGCTGATACCGCCCGGGACGAAGATGGCGGCGCCGCCCGAAAAGCCGGGCAACGGCGTCCAGCCCGTTCCCGGCGGCACGCCCAACCAGAACGGCGGGCAGGGTCAAGGCACGGGCGGTAACTGACGGTGGCACTCATCGCGCTCGCGGCCGACAAGGGGGCGCCGGGCGTCACGACCGCGGCGGTCGCGCTCGGCGCCGTATGGCCGCGTCCCGTGCTGGTCGCGGAGTGCGACCAGGCGGGCGGCGACCTCGTGTACCGGCTGCCCGCCGCCTCGCCGGACGGCGGCGACGGGGACGGCGGCATGCTCAACCCGTCCCGCGGGCTGCTCAGCCTCGCCGCGACGGCCCGCCGCGGCCTGCGCCCCGACCAGGTCGCCGAGCACTGCCAGCGGCTCGTCGGCGGCCTCGACGTGCTCGTCGGGCTCACCAACGCCGAGCAGGCGCAGGCGATGACGTGGCTGTGGGGGCCGCTCGGCCGCGCGTTCGCCGGCCTCGCCCCGGTGGACGTCCTCGCCGACTGCGGACGGCTCGGCGCCGGCACCCCGCTGACCGAGCTGATGCGGGAGGCCGACATGGTCGTTCTGCTCACCCGCGCCACCCTCGAACAGGTCGCCCACCTGCGTGAACGCGTCGCCGTGCTGACCGAGGAGCTGCGCGGCGGCCCGCCGGTCGGGGTGCTCGTGCTCGCCGACCCGCGCGACTTCCGCGGCTCGGTCGCCGAGGTCGACCGGATCATCGCGGGCGCGCGGAACCGGGGCCAGGCGGCGCCCGATCCGGCGCAGGGCCCGCCGCCGCCCGGCGTGACCGTCCTCGGCGGGCTGGCGCTCGATCCGAAGGGCGCCGACCTGCTGTCCGGCCAATGGGGCGGACGGCTGGACCGGTCGCTGCTGATCCGCTCGGCCCGCGAGGTCGCCGCCGACCTGGTCGGACGCCTCGCCACGGAGGCGCCCACCACGGAGACGCCCACCACGGGGCCCCCGCCTGGTGCGCCGCAGGTTCCGGTCGCCGTTCCGCAGGAGGGGAGGCTGTAGATGGACCACGGGCTGGTCAAACGCCTCCGCCAGGAGGTCGGCGACCGGCTGGCGCAGCAGCGCCGGCTGGACGCGGCGAACGGGCTGCCGCCGATGTCCGGGGAGGACGAGCGGCAGTTCGCCCGCGCCCTCATCGGCCAGGTGCTGGAGGAGTTCGCGCGCGGCGAGATCACCTCCGGGCGCCGCCCGCCGAACGCCGAGGAGGAGGAGGCGCTCGCCGCCGGCGTGCACGCCGCGCTGTTCGGCGTCGGCCGCCTCCAGCCGCTCCTCGAAGACCCCGAGATCGAGAACATCGACATCAACGGCTGCGACCGCGTGTTCATCGGCTACGCCGACGGACGCGAGGTGATGGGCGAGCCGGTCGCCGAGAGCGACGAGGAACTGGTCGAGCTGATCCAGATCCTCGCCGCCTACAGCGGGCTGTCGTCGCGCCCGTTCGACACCGCGAACCCGCAGCTCGACCTGCGCCTCCCGGACGGCTCGCGGCTGTCCGCCGTGATGGACGTGACCGTCCGCCCCGCGCTGTCGATCCGCCGCGCCCGCCTCGGCAAGGTGTTCCTCGCCGACCTGGTCGGCAACGGGACGTTCACGCAGGAGATCGGGCAGTTCTTCCGCGCCGCCGTCCTCGCCCGCAAGAACATCATGATCGCGGGCGCGACGAACGCGGGGAAGACGACGCTGCTGCGCGCGGTCGCCAACGAGATCCCGCCGACCGAGCGGCTCATCACCGTCGAGCGCGCCATGGAACTCGGCCTGGACGCCTTCCCGGAGCTGCATCCGAACTGCGTCGCGTTCGAGCAGCGGCTGCCGAACTCCGAGGGGCAGGGCGCGATCTCGATGGCGGAGCTGGTCCGCCGGTCGCTGCGCATGAACCCGTCCCGCGTGATCGTCGGCGAGGTGCTCGGCGACGAGATCGTCACGATGCTGAACGCGATGACGCAGGGCAACGACGGGTCGCTGTCCACGATCCACGCGAACTCGTCGGTGGAGGTCTTCAACCGCGTCGCCACGTACGCGATCCAGTCGGAGGAGCGGCTGCCGGTCGAGGCGACGCACATGCTGATCGCGGGCGCGATCGACTTCGTCGT
Source organism: Actinomadura sp. BRA 177 (assembly GCF_013372625.1). Taxonomy (GTDB): domain Bacteria; phylum Actinomycetota; class Actinomycetes; order Streptosporangiales; family Streptosporangiaceae; genus Spirillospora. Next base: position 9,334 of record NZ_JABXFD010000355.1, on the reverse strand, counting down.
GTTCATCGAGAAGCGCAACGACTACGCGGCGGGTGGGCGGCTGCGGCGGTTCGTGTCCAGCGTCCGGGAGGTCACCGGCGTGGACGGGCGGGTCCTGTCGTCGGAGGTGTTCGCGCTCGGGACGGGCGGGTACGCGGTCCCGTCCGCGCCCATCTCCTGCGTCGCCGAGCTGGCCGAGTACGGCTACGACCCGTCGGCCGGGGGTGGTTGGTGATGTACACGCCGGACGTCCTCCTCGCGATCGTCGCGGGCGCCCTGGTCGGCGGCGGGCTCCTGCTGCTGGTCGTCGCGCTGCGCGGGCTGCCCGCCCGCACGAAACCCGCCCGTGGACGCAGCCGCGAGGACCTGATCCGCACCCTCACCACCCGCACCGCCATGGCCGTCATCGTCGGCTTCGTCGTGCTGATCGTGACGCGGTGGCCGATCGCCGCCGCCGGCACGGGCGCGCTCGTCCTCGCCTGGAACGGCCTGGCGGGCGGCGCCGCCGAGGAGCGCAAGGGCATGGCACGGCTGGAGGGCCTCGCCGGCTGGACGGAGTCGCTCCGCGACACGATCGCCGGCGCCGTCGGCCTCGAACAGGCGATTCCCGCCTCGCAGCGCGCCGCCGCGCCCGCGCCCCAGCAGCCGCTCCGCAACCTCGTCGACCGGCTGCACACCCGCGTCCCGATGCCGGAGGCGCTGCGCCGCTTCGCCGACGACATCGACGACCCGTCCGCCGACCTGGTGATCGCCGCGCTGATCCTGAACGCCAAGCTGCGCGGGCCCGGCCTGCGCGACATGCTGAGCGCGCTCGCCACGTCCGCCCGCGCCGAGCTGGACATGCGCCGCCGCGTCGAGGCCGACCGGCGCGCGACCCGGCGCAGCGTCCGCATCGTCGTCGCCGTGTCCGTCGGGACGGCCCTCGCGCTCGCGGTCTTCAACCACTCCTACGTCGAGCCGTACGACGACTTCCTCGGGCAGCTCGTCCTGTGCATCGTCGTCGCCCTGTACGGGGCCGCGTTCCTGTGGCTGCGGCGTCTGTCGCGGTACGAGCTGCCGGGACGGTTCCTCAGCGAGCCGCGCCGGGCCGCCGAACCGGGCGTGCCCGGCGAGGTGCCGAGCACCGTCGCCGGCTGGCAGAACAAGGAGCCCCCGCTGCGCGGCCGGCACACGATGGACGCCGGAGGGGGTGGCGCGCCGTGAACGCCGCGATGATCGCGGGCGCCGTCGTCGGCCTCGGCCTCTACGTCCTCGTCTGGGCGCTGTTCCCGGCCCGTCCCGGCCTCGCCGCCCGGATGGCCGCGCTCGACGCCGCCCGCCGCCGCGACCTGGAGGAACAGCAGCTCGGCCGGATGTCGCCGACGCTGGAACGGGTCGGCGGGATGCGCGCCCGGATCGGACGCGAGCTGGCCAAGTTCTGCGAGGCGCGCGGCTGGCGGCTCCGCTCGATCCGCGCCGACCTCGCGATCACCGAGCGGTCGCTGGAGGCGTTCCTCGCCACGAAGTTCCTGCTGCCCGCCGCCGCGCTGCTGGTCATCCCGCTGATCGTCGCCTACTTCACGCTGCTCGGGCTCGGCTCGTCCGTCGCCGTCCCCGCCTGGATCTGCGTGCTGTTCGCCGTCCTGTTCTTCTTCTTTCCCGACATGCAGCTCCGGCAGGAGGCGCAGGCCCGGCGGCAGGACTTCCGGCACGTCGTCGGCGCGTTCCTCGACCTCGTCTCCATGAACCTGGCCGGTGGACGCGGCGTCCCCGAGGCGCTGCTGACCGCGTCCAACGTCGGCGAGGGCTGGGCGATGCACCGCATCCGGGACGCGCTGTCCAACGCCCGCATCACCGGGCAGACGCCGTGGCAGTCGCTCGGCCGGCTCGGCGAGGAACTCGACATCGCCGAGCTGCGCGACCTCGCCGGGGCGCTCGCGCTCGTCTCCGACGACGGCGCGCAGATCCGCAAGTCGCTCGCCGCGCGCGCCGCGTCCATGCGCAGCCGCGAGCTGTCGGAGCTGGAGGGCAAGGCCGGCGAGCGCTCCCAGTCGATGCTCGTCGCGCAGCTGTTCCTCTGCGCCGGATTCCTGATCTTCCTCGCCTACCCGGCCCTGATGCGGGTGCTCGCGTCATGAACCTCAGGGCCCGCCCCCGACCCCGTGGAGGTGTCCGAATGAATCCGCTCAACCCGTGGAACCATCCGTCCGTCATGTACTGGCGCGCCGTGCTCGGCGTCCGGATGGCGCGGCTGCGGTCGGAGGAGGAGCGCAGCCGCGGCGCGTCCGCCATCGAGTGGGCGATCATCACGGCGATCCTCGCGCTGATCGCGATCACCATCGGCGCGGTGATCCAGAAGAAGATCCAGGACAAGGCCAACAGCATCAACACGGGCTGACCCCCCGATGCGGCTCCGGGAACGCCTGCGCTCCGACGCGGGCGTGTCGTCGATGGAGTGGGCGCTGCTCACGCCGATCCTCATCCTGGTGATGCTCGTCGTCGTGCAGTTCGCCATGGTCTTCCACGCCCGGCACGTCGCGCTCGCCGCCGCGCAGGCGGGCGCCCGCGTCGCGCGGACGTCGCCGGTGGGCGGCGGCTGGGAGGGCGCCGCGACGCAGAAGGCGGCCGGGTCCGTCCGCGAGATCGGGCCGGACCTGCTGAGCGGACTCCAGGTGCGGGCGGGAGAGGAGAACGACGAGCGGTGGGTGGAGGTCAGCGGCGAGGCGGTCCAGGTCGTCCCGTTCATGACGTTCCACGTGTCGCAGCGCTCGCAGGGGCCGATCGAGTGCTTCCGTCCCGACGTCGGCGCGGGCACCGCCTGCGAGCGGGGAGCGGGCCCGTGAAAGACCGCGGATCGATGTCCTTGGAGATGGTGCTGGTCACGCCCATCTTCATCGCGTTCCTGCTGTTCCTCGCCGGTGCCGGACGGATGGTGGACGCGAAGAGCCAGGTCGACGGCGCCGCCCGGGACGCCGCCCGCGCCGCGTCCATCGCCCGCAGCGCCGGATCCGCGCAGAACCTCGCCGCCGACACCGCCGCCGCCGGGATGCGCGGCACCGACTGGTGCTCGGGCGGCCCCAGCGTCCAGACCGACGTGTCCGACTGGGGGCCGGGCGGACGCGTCGGCGTGACCGTCACCTGCGACGTCGACCTCGGCGACCTCGCGTTCATCGGGCTGCCCGGCACCAAGCGCCTGCAGGGCCACGCGATCGCGCCCGTCGACACGTTCACCAACCGGGGGACGGACACGGGAGCCGCGCCATGATCGGCAAGGACGATCGCGGCACGATCGCGATGTACACGGTGCTGTTCACGCCGGTCGTCCTGCTGCTCGCCGGGCTGCTGGTGGACGGCGGCCTCGCCATCCACGCCCGGCAGCGCGCCGCCGACATGGCCGAGCAGGCCGCCCGCGCCGGCGCAAACCAGATCGACACCGACGCCCTCCGCGAGACCGGCAAGCCCGTCCTCGATCCGGGCCGGGCGCAGGCGGCGGCGTGCGACCTGCTCGCCGCCTACCCGGACGAGGTCACCGCGTCCCAGTGCGAGGCCAACGACCAGGAGGTCGCGGTCACGGTGCGGATCAGCGTGCGGCCGCAGCTCCTCGGGATCATCCCCGGCTTCGGCGAGTTCCAGCTGACCTCCAGCGCGACCGCCCGCCCGGTCACCGGAGGAAATGGGCCGTGATCGAGCGGGAGAACGGATCTACGATGAGGGCGACGTCCGGGGAAACGGCAGGGACGCGATGGTGACGCGGCACGATCGGCGAACGCCCGTCCGGGTGAACGGGCGGCGCAGCGCGGGCGACATCCTGGCCGGAATCGGCGCGGTCATCGCGCTGGCGGCGCTGCTGGTCGGCGTCCCCTTCGCGCTGCTCACGCTGTTCGGGTCACCGCTGCCGGACCACCTGCCGTCCGCGTCCGACCTCACGCAGAAGGTCGGGCCGGGGTCGCTGATCACGATCCTGGTGGCGCTGGTGTGGCTCGCCTGGCTGCAGCTCGCCGCGTGCATCGTCGTCGAGGTGTACGCGGGGGTGCGCGGCGTCGGCGTCCCCGCGCGGGTGCCGCTCGCGGGCGGGACGCAGTCGCTCGTGCACCGGCTCGTCGTGGCCGCGCTGCTGCTGTTCACCGCCACCACCACGATCATGCCGGCGTTCGCCGCCGGCGGGCTGTCGCAGCGCCCGCCGGTACAGGTGCAGATGCAGCCGCAGTCGGCCACGTTCCACCAGGTCTTGGACGCGCCGGAGCATCCGGCCGCCGCCGACCGGGTCGCCGAGGACCTCACCGCGAACCCCATGGAGAAGTCCGCCACCACGAAGATCTACCGGGTGCAGCCGCCCGAGGGACGCCACCACGAGAGCCTCTGGGAGATCGCCGAGAAGTGCCTCGGTGAGGGCCGCCGCTACAAGGAGATCTACTCCCTCAACAAGGGCCACGTCCAGCCGGACGGGACGCGCCTGACGATTGCCAGCCTGATCCGTCCGGGCTGGATCCTGGAGATGCCGGCGGACGCCAAGGGCGCCAAGGTCATCCCGGCCCAGGACCTGCACGACTACTTCCGCTACGGCCACCCCGTCCAGGACGAGCCGGAGAAGCCCGCCCCGGCACCCGAGCAGCCGACCCAGCCCCCGGCATCGCAGACGCCGCCCGCCTCAGAAAGCCCAGCCCCCGAACACAGCCAGGCCCCCGAGCAGAGCCCCGCGCCCGAGCAGAGCAAGGCCCCAGAGACGCCCGAGCAGAGCCAGAGTCCTGCACCTGAGCAGAGCCACACTCCAGAACAGAGTGCGCCGCGCGAATCGGAGCCGGCGCATCCGCCCGCGCACGCGGACGGGCCGTCCAGTGAGATGGGCGGCGACGCGGGCAGTGGCGGTGCGGACGTCCCCGGCAAGGGCTCGGCGCAGCACGAGGACACCGGCGGGACGATCGACATCGGCTGGCCGCAGGGCCTCGCCGCGGCCTCGCTGATCGCCGCCGGACTCCTCGTCACGCTCGGCCGTCGCCGCCGCGCCCAGCTGTGGCGCCGCGCGTTCGGGCACATGGTCGTCCGGCCGGAGGGGGAGGCGGCCGAGGCCGAGCGCGCGCTGCGGATCGGCGCCGACGACGACGCCGCGCAGCTCCTCGACCTGGGCCTGCGGCACATGTCGAAGTCCATGGCGGCGGGCGGCCGGGCGCTCCCCACCGTCTACGGGGTGCATCTCGGGCGCGGCAGCCTCGACCTGTGGATCGCGCCCGCCGACCGGAACCCGCCCGCGCCCTGGCAGGCGTTCGACGACGGCCAAGTGTGGCGGCTGCGCGGCGACGCGCTGCCCATGCTGGAGGCAGCGGGCCTCGGCGACGTCCTCGCCCCCTATCCGGGCCTGGTCTCGATCGGCACGAACGACAACGGCCGCATCCTCGTCGATCTGGAGGCCGCGCACGGCCTGATCGCGATCCGCGGCCCCGAGGACACCCGCCGCGCCGCGCTGTCGGCGATCGCGCTGGAGCTCGCCACCAACCGCTGGTCCGACCACATGCGGATCACGCTCGTCGGGTTCGACGCGGAGCTGGGCGAGGGCCTCACCGAGATCGCCCCGGACCGCGTCCGGTCCGCCCCGACGCTCCGGGACGCGCTGCCCGAGCTGGAGGGACGCAGCGAGGAGGTGCGGCAGGCGCTCGCCGCGTCCGGCGTCGACTCCGTGCTCACCGGACGCTGCCGCGGCGTGTTCGGCGAGGCGTGGATGCCGCACTACCTGATCATGGCGGACCAGCCGGACGAGCAGGAGGCCGACCGCCTCGTCGCGCTCGCACGCACCGGCACCCGGATGGCCGCCGGGTACATCGTCCCCGGCGACGTGCAGGGCGCCACCTGGACGTGGGACGTCGACGCCGCCGGACGCCTCCAGGCCGGCGTGCTCGGCTTCGACGTCGACGCGCAGCTCGTCCGCGACGACGACTACCGCGGCGTGTTCGAGCTGTTCCGCACCGCCGGGCGGCTCGACTCGGTGCAGCTGCCCGGCCTGTCCGGCGGCGCGGAGCCGCCGACCGCGCAGCAGTCGTCGGTCGACATCCGGCTGCTCGGCCCGATCGAGGTCGAGGCGCCCGGTCCGATGGACGAGGAGCGCCGCGCGCTCTGCACCGAGCTGCTGGTGTTCCTCGCCGCGCACCCGGAGGGCGTCCACCCGACGGTGCTGTCCGGCGCGATCTGGCCGCGCGGCGCCAGCGCGGGCGTCCGCGACGCGACCGTCGCGCGCGTGTCGGACTGGCTCGGCCGGGACGCGCGGGGCCGCCTCAACCTGTACCACGACGAGCGCGGCCGGATCAGGCTCGGCTCGGAGGTGCGGGTCGACATCGCCGTGTTCCGCTGGCTGGTGTGGCGGTCGGCGGCCGAGCCCGCGTCGGAGACCGCCTACATGGCGTACGCGCTGGACCTCGTCCGCGGCCCGCTGCTCGCCGACCGGCCGCGCGGCCGGTACGCGTGGCTCGCCGACCACGAACTGGAGTACGAGACGCCCGCGCGGGTCATCGACGTCGCGCACCGCCTCGTCGTCCTGCGGCTGGAGGAGGGCGACCCGCGCGGCGCCGTCGGCGCGGCCCGCGCCGGGCTGCGCCTAGCCCCCGAGGACGAGGGCCTGTGGCGCGACCTGCTCCGTGCGACCCACGCCACCGGCGACGTCGCCCAGGTCCGAGTCGTCGTGGACGAACTCCGCTCCCGCATAGCCCGCGACCCGTACCTAGACCAACTCCAGCCCGAAACAGAAGCGTTGGTAGAGGAACTGGTCCCCGACTGGCACCGCGTCGGCTCCCGCTAGAACAACCCGCGCCAGATCGATCTGCGGCAGGACGGGGTTAGCGGTAGAGGCCGGTGCCGCCGAGGGAGTAGCGGCCCGGTTGCGGGTGGACGCATAGGCCCGTCGGGTGCCCGCCGACCCTGATCTTTCGCACTACGCGGCCCGTCCGGGTGGACACGGCGTAGACGAGGCCGGCGCGGTCGGCGAGCCACAGGGCCGTCCCGTCCGACGACACCCCGCCCGGGACGGAGTTGCCGGCGGGCAGCGGCCAGTCGGACACGACGCGCCGTGTCCGGAAGTCGACGGCGGTGAGCCTGCCGCCGCCCACGACGAACAGGCGGCGCGCGTCCCGGCTGATCGCCAGACCGCGTGCGCCGGGCGCGGTCGGCACGAACCCCAGCAGGGCGAAACGGCGGGCGTCGATCAGCCAGACGCCGCCCTTGGCCGCGTCCGCAACGTAGAACACGGTGCCGTCGGGCGACAGGCGCAGGTCGCCGGGCCGCGCCCCGTCCGGGAGCCGGAGCGTCCCGGCGACGCGGCGGGCGGTGAGGTCGACGCGGGCCAGCGCACCGGCGGCCGTGCACGTCGTCACCAGCGACGCGCCCCCGATGGAGAAGCCGGCGTGGCCCGCCGAGCACGGCATCGGCACCGTCGCCCGCAGCGCCATCGTGCGCGGGTCGCGGACGTCGATGCGCCGTGGCCGGCGCGCCGGGACGAGGGCGTCCCGCCCGTCCGGCGTGAAGTAGAGCCCGGCGGCCCCGGCGACCTTCACCGGGCGCCCGCGCCGCCCGCTGCGCGGTCCGACCGGGACGAGCAGGTCGTGCGCGCGGTCGGTGGCCCACAGCCTCCGCAGATCCCACGACGGCACGACCCGCGACGCCGCCGCCCCGGGGCGGAGCCGCCCGGCGATCCGGGCCGTGGCGGGGTCGATGACGTCGATGGCCCGGCCGTTGGCGACATAGATCCGCGGCGGTAGCCCGCGCGCGTTCGGCGCGATCATCCCGGGCCCGGTCGCGGCATAGACCCGCCCCCCGGCCGGCGCGACCGGCACCCCGCCGTCCGGGACGGCCGGATCGTTCGCCGCCGTCCCGCGCTTCGCGTCCGGCCGGACGCTCAGATACGGCGCGGGCCCGCCCAGCCCGACCACCGGGTCGTCCGGAGATCTCTCCCCGGGCCGGTGGAACGGCACGGGCGAGTCGCACCCGGCCAGCACGCCGGCCGCCATCGCGAGGGCCGCGGCGAACGGCAGCGCGGCGGCCCGTGGTCGTGCCCGAATCACGGCGGGGACCTTACCGGCAGGCGACGCTCAGTGTCCGCGCAATAGCAAAACGTGTCAGTCGGACTTGCCGATGCCTATGCCGAACTCGCGGTAGACGCGTTCCCAGAAGCCGTCCCGCAGCCAGGTGCGGGCCTCCTGGTAGGGGCGCAGGGAGCCGCCGAGCTCCTTCTCCGCCTCGATCAGCAGTTCCTTGTCGATGACGGGCGGCAGGATCGGGCCGGGCAGCAGGTCGCGGATGTTGTCCCGGCCCCGCTCGAAGATCCACTTCTGCGCGACGTGCTCGCCTATCTCCAGCATGTGGTCGCGGTCCGGGCCGAGCTTGCCGTCGGCCTGGGCGGTGTTCATGGACGCGGCCACCGTGGCGGGCGTCACGGTGCCGGTCACCGGGACGGCGGTGCGGACGGCGCCGGGCGCCGGCTTGACCGCCGGGGGCTTGCCCGCGAACACCTGGGACGGGGACGGGACGGGATTGGCGCGCTGCGCGGCGGCCGCGGCGTCCCGGACGGCGGCGGCGGTGCCGGGAGCGGGCACCGGCAGGACCTTGGCCTTGGTGAAGTACGGGCGGAGGAACTCGGCGGGCAGCACCTCGACGGTGTCGGACTCCCACACCAGCCATTCGGCCTGGTTGGAGCCGTGCGTCGGCTCGACGCCCCACAGGTGCACGCGGACGCCGTAGCGCTGCGCGGCCTCCACGGCGGGCAGCATGTCCTCGTCGCCGGCCAGCAGCACCGCGTCGGTGATCGCGCGGTGCCGGGCGAGGGCCTCCAGGTCGGCGCGCAACTGGGCATCCACGCCCTTCTGCTGGCCTTGCGCGTTCAGGTTGCCGAGCCGCAGCTTCACCAGCGGCAGGTTGGCGATCACCCGCTGGTCGACCGTGGGCTGCTTCTTCGGCGCCGCGTCGAACCAGTATACCCGCAGCAGCTCGCCGCGCCGCTGCTCGTCGGCGTGGCCGGTCAACGCCTTGATCAGCTTCTCCGCGGCGACCCGGTACTCGCGCCGGGAACCGCAGCCGAGCAGCAGCGCACCGGAGGCCGCGTAAAGGTATCCCGCGTCGACGAAGATCGCGTATCGCGCGGGCTGGGCAACGTACTCCGAGGTGGCCATGGCCTTCCACCTTATTCGTGCCGAGCCGCCCACTGGGCGCGAACCACGGTTAGATGTCGCACCGGACGTCCCGCCGGGTGTCCGCGCGCAAGGTCGCGGGGCACGTCGCGGGGCACGTCGCGCGCCAGGCCGCGGGGCGGGTCAGCGGGGGCAGGCCGCTGGCCCGCCAGGCGCCGGGCCCGCTGACCCCCGTCCCTTATACCGCACTGACCCCTCCCCCCACACAGCAC
>NZ_JABXFD010000300.1 GCF_013372625.1 Actinomadura sp. BRA 177 | reverse complement strand
GTGGGGTGGGAGTGAGGGGCGGCTCGTGGTCGAGGCCGGTGCCGGCGCCGCCGACCGGCGGCGGGGCGAGGGGGTCCGCGCGCAGATCGCCGAGTGGGACGCCGAGCGCCTCACCGAGGAGGCGGCCGCCCACGACGAGCGCGGCAACGCCGAGCGGGCCGGGAGCGACACCGAGCGGACGAGCGCGCTGGAGCGCGCCGCGGCGGCGGACGAGCGGGCCCGCGCGCTCCGCGAGCGGTCGGAGGCGCTGTCCGCCGAGAACGAAGCGGACTCCGAGCTGCACGCGGCCCTCGCGGAGGCGGCGGCGGAGCGCGCGCGGGCCGGCGAGCAGCGGGCGATGGCCGCCGAGACCAGGGGACGCGCCGAAGGACTCGACGGCATCGAGGCGGAGATCGCCCTCGACCAGGCCGAGACCTACGACGCGTGGGAGCGCATGCACGCCGAACTGGCGCTCGCGCACCTGGCCCGCTCCGAACAGGACGACGCGGCCGCCGAAGGGCACGAACGGGAGGCCGAGGTCCACCGGATGCGGGCCGAGTCGGCCGCCGACCGGATGGAGGCCGCGCAGCACCGCTCCGCCGCCGAGTCGCTGGCGGCGGAGTCCGGCTCGATCGAGCAGGCGGACCGCGAACGCGCCGAGGCGGCGGAGCGGGCGCGGGCGGCGCGGGAACGCGACGAGCGCATCCGCGAACGCGTGCTGCGCCGCGAGCGGGAGCGGCCCACCGGGCTGCGCCGGTTCCGTCCCGGCCCGGGGCGGACGTTCTCCTCGCCGGGCATGATGGCCGGATGGTCGACCGACTGGACGTCCGACGGGGACATCGCGCTCGACCGCGAGGTCAACACCATCGCGCAGGCGCTCACCGAGCACGGGCCGACGGCCCGCAACCGGCTCGCCGACATGGTGGGCGCGCGCTACTGGGGCCCGGGACGGTTCCGTGCCGCGCTGCGTGAGGCCGTCCACGAGGGACGGGCCCGGCCGCTCGCCCGCAACCAGTACGGGCCGCCCGAGAGCAAGGAGTGACCATGCTCGCCTGCCGGATATTCGGGCACGACTACGCCTTCAGCACCGACGGTTCGACGATGCGTTGGACGTGCGTACGTGAATGCGGTGCCGAGGGCTCCAAGGAGTACGACACCGCGTCCCAGGCGCAGCGCTATGCCCGAGCCTTCGACAGGAAGGACACCGACGATCTGGGACGGCGTGCCCCGCTCGTCGGCCTCTTCCCGTTGCGAATGGCCCGCGCTCTACGAGAACGAGTGGGTCGGCGTTAAGCCTGAGTGTATGTGTGGGTTTGGCCGGGCTCGATGTAGGTCGCCTGGTCACCGAATCCGCGGCGTTCCATCTCGTGCCGGAAGTCGTCCAGAGGTGAACTGAAGACCGTGTAGTCGTTGTAGTGGACGGGCACGGCTCGTCCAGGACGGATCGTCTCTACAAGGTCGGCGCCTTGCGTCGCGTCCATCGTGACGATGAGCCCGCCGGGCAGCTTGGTGCCGCCCAAGTGGAGGACGGCGAGGTCGATGTTCCGGTTGCGCCGGGCGATCTGCTGGATTCCGTCGAACATCAGCGTGTCGCCGGTGATGTAGAGGCGGTACTGCACCTCGCCCGTCGCCGGGCCGAACTCCAGCAGGCTGCCCATCACCGGCGGCAGCAGCATGCGGGCCGCGCCGGGCGCGTGCCGGCCCGGCATCGAGGTGATCCGGAGCATCGCCCCGTCCTTCACCATGGTGTGCGACTCCCAGGTGCGCAGCCCGGTCGCGTGCCGGAACCGGTGCCAGCCCTGCAGCCGGCGGGCCGCGTGCGGCGTCGTGACGATCGGCAGCCCCCGGTCGAGCTTCCCGCGGGCGACCCGGTCCCAGTGGTCGCCGTGCAGGTGGGACAGGACGACGGCGTCCAGGCGCGGCAGCTCCTCGATGCGCAGCGCCGGCTCGGTCAGCCGCTTGGACGTGAGCCCGAACCCCAGATAGGCGCGCTGCCCGCGATGCAGGAAATTCGGATCGGTCAGCAGCGTGAACGGGCCGCAGCGCAGCAGCGTCGTGGCGTTGCCGATGAATTCCATCGTGACCTGGCGTAGTGCGAGTTCAGGTGCGGTTTTCATGCTCGATCCCCCCTTTTCGGGCCCGTGATGCCCGGGGGAACGGCGCCGAACCCTGCCATGCCCGATGGATACCGTTCGCTGGCGGAGCATCGCCTCGGGCGGACGGGGTGCTTCATAATTCGTGCATCACAAGATGCGGCAATGGAGGCGTAAAACGGTGAGCGACATCGAGCAGGCCCCACCCGGTGTGGACGTCACGGTCCCCAGCCCGGCTCGCATGTACGACTACATCCTCGGCGGCTCGGCCAACTACGCGGTCGACCGCGAGGCCGTGAAGAAGGTCCGCGCGCACATGCCCGACCTGAACGACGCGGCGTGGGCGAACCGCGGGTTCCTGCAGCGCTCGGTGCGCTGGCTGGCCGAGCAGGGCATCCGGCAGTTCATTGACATCGGAGCCGGCCTGCCGACCGGCAACAACACGCACGACGCGGTGCACGCGGTCGCGCCCGACGCGCGGATCCTGTACGTCGACAACGACCCGCTGGTCGAGATCCACGCGAAGGCCCTGCTGGAGGGGGTGGCGGGGACGGCCTGCATCACGGCCGACTTCCGGGCCCCGGACGGTCTGCTCGGGCACGAGGTGACCCGGGCGATGATCGACTTCACCCAGCCGGTGGCGCTGCTGCTGGTGACGGTGACCCACTTCGTGTCGGACGAGGACGACCCGTGGGGGCTCGTCCGGCGGTACGTCGGCGGGCTCGTGCCGGGCAGCTACGTGGCCCTGTCCGCGATCACCAGCGACCGGCAGGTCAGCGAGGAGCTCGGCGAGGTCACGGCGGTGTACGCCAGGTCGTCGTCCGGCGGCGGCTACCCCCGGCCCCGCGCGGAGATCGAGCGCCTCCTGACCGGACTGGAGATCGTTCCGCCGTACGAGGGGGCGCCCGCGGAGCTGTGCTACATCGGCGAATGGGGTGCCGAGGACCCTGTCGCCGCAGATAGTGATGGCTCACGGCTGGGCTATGCCGCCGTGGCGAAGAAGACAGCATGAAGAAGCCGTTCGTGGATGCGGCATTGGAGGCGAAACAATGAGCGATATCGAGCAGGCTCCCCCCGGGGTGGACATCACCGTCCCCAGCGTGGCTCGAATGTACGACTACTTCCTCGGCGGCACGGACAACTTCGAGGTCGACCGCATCGCCGGGGAGAAGATCCGCGCGAACATGCCCGAGGCCATGGACACGGCCTGGGCGAACCGCGGGTTCCTGCAGCGTTCGGTGCGGTGGCTGGCCGAGCAGGGCATCCGGCAGTTCATCGACATCGGCGCCGGGCTGCCCACGATGAACAACACGCACGACGCGGCGCAGGCCGTCATCCCGGATGCGCGGATCCTGTACGTCGACAACGACCCGCTGGTGCGGGTGCACGCGAACAAACTGCTGGAGGGCGCGACCGGGACGGCGTTCATCACCGCCGACTTCCGCGACCCGGACGGGCTGTTCGGCCAGCAGACCGCCCAGGAGGCGATCGACTTCACCGAGCCGGTCGGGCTGCTGGTGGTGGCGCTGACCCATTTCGTCCCGGACGAGGACGACCCGTGGGGCCTCATCCAGCGGTACATGAGCCGGCTGGCGCCCGGCAGCTACCTCGCGCTGTCCGCCGCGACCGACGACCGGCAGTCCGCGCGGGCGCTCGGCACGATCAAGGAGGAGTACTCCAAGTCCACCGCGGCCGTCCACATGCGGACACGCGCGGAGGTCACCCGGCTCTTCACCGGGCTGGAGCTCGTCCCGCCGTACGACGGGGCGGGACGCGAGATCTCCTACACCGGCGAGTGGGGCGCTGAGGACCCTGTCGCCGCCGATAGTGATGGGTCCCGGTGGGCGTACTGCGGTGTAGCGAGGAAGACAGCATGAAGAAGCCGACCGTGGCGGAGCTGGGCATCGACCCGGACACTCTCGACTGGCAGCGCTCGTCCAACGACGAGGGCGGCATCGAAGTCGCTTTTGTCGGGGAATGGACGCTTCTGCGCACGTCCGGGGACCTCATCTCCGTGTTCGACGAGCACGAATGGGCCTGCTTCCTGGACGGGGTGAAGAAGGGCGAGTTCGACCGGGCCGCATCGTGAGGCGGACTCATGACCGCCTTACCTGACGCGAGTCGTGATGCGCTTCCTGATCCGGCCAAATCTGTGATTCACAAATTCGGAAGGCGTATGCTGATGCCGGCCGTATGTCAAGGGAGGTGGTGCCGATGAGCGAGGCCTACGGCGCCACCATTGCCAAACGGGGGCTGGCGCGCCGCCTGCGAGAGCTGCGCGTCGGGACGGGATACACGGCCAACCAGGTCTGCGACCGGCTGAACTGGGGAAGGGGCAAGGTCGGCCGGTTCGAGGCCAACAACTGGGTTCGTCCCGAGCTCAGTGACATCCGCGACCTGGCGCGCATCTACGCGGGCAGCGACCTCGACGAGCTGGAGGAACTCGCGACGCGCGCCAGGCAGCGGGCCTGGTGGCGTGACTACCCGGACGTGTTCCACAACGAGTTCCCCGGCTACGAGGGGGACGCGTCCAGCATCCGGGTGGTCATGCCGCTGGTGATCCCCGGGCTGCTGCAGACCCTGCCGTACATGCAGGCGCTGCTCACCACCGGGACGCAGACGCCGGAGTGGCGCGAGCAGGCGCTGCGGGCCCGGCTGCGCAAGCAGCAGATCCTCGACCGCGACGAGCACGCGCCGGACGTGGTCGCGGTGCTCACCGAGGCGTCCCTGATGTACGAGTGGGGCGACCCCGGCGACCGCCGCGCCCAGCTGCGCCACCTGCTGACCATGTCCGAGCGGCCGAACGTCGAGCTGCGGCTGCTGCGCCTGTCGGACGGCCTGCACCCCGGCATGTCGACGCTGGTCAACATCTTCGATTTCCCCGGCGACGAGCCGTCCATGGTCTTCCTGGAGAACGACGCCGACATCCAGGAGATCGACGACCCCGGCAGAGTGGAGGCGTATGGCGAGATCTTCGACGAGATCCGCGCGGCGGCGCTGAGCACCGCCGACACCGCGGCCCACCTGGAGTCACTCATCGCGAAGCTGGAGTAAGACTTATGGACCTCTCTCAGGCACGGTGGTTCAAGGCCACCGCGAGCGCGAGCAGCAACGGGGGATGCGTCGAGGTCGCCGACCTTGAGACCGCCACCGGGCTGCGCGACAGCAGGACGCCGGAGGCCGGGGCGCACGTCGTTCCCCGGACCGTCTTCGCCGCGTTCCTCGAAGACGTGCGGGCCGGCAGGTACGACCGCTGACTGACCGGGCCGCACACACGGTCCCCCAGGGCTGCACCCCTGGGGGACCTTTTATGTGTGCGGCCCTCTCTCAGGCGCCGTCCACGCTACAGCGGCGGGCGCCGGTCGTCCCGCGTCCTCCGGTACACGTTTCTTATACCGCGCGGCCATGTGGTTTGGTCGCTTTCGGGTACATCGGTGAACGTCTCAACTTCTCCCGCATGATCCTTGCCGTCTACCGCGCCATCCGGCCAGAAATGTGCGAAGCTGGGTTCTGTGATTCACACATAGCGAGTCGCGAACCGTGGAGGTTCAAGGCGCGAATGTCCGAATCGCGAATGTCTCCGTAACCCCCGAGGTGGGCGCCATGACGAAGGCCGCAGCGACGTGCGGGATTCCGTGGAGGCTGGAGAACGGCGGCTGCGCGGCCCTGCCCCTGCCCGCCGACGACTCGATCGCGCGGGTCGCCCGCGCCCATGTCACGGGGCTGCTCCCCGCCCTCGGGCTGTCCGTCCAGGACGTCGACGACATCACGCTCATGGTCAGCGAGCTGGCCACGAACGTCTTACAGCACGCCACGCCCGCCGACGGCGCGGCCGACCCGGAACTGTGGGTCTACCAGCGCACGGACGGGCGGGGCCGGGACGAACTGGTCGTCAAGGCGTTCGACATGTTCCGGGGGTGGCGCCCGCAGGCGCCCGCCGGCCCGATGCTCGAACACGGCCGCGGCCTGGAGATCATCGAACTGCTGACCCAGGGGCGGTGGGGGCACCACCCGTCCCGCTCCCGGCTCCGGACGCCGGCCGTGCGGGGGAAGGCGACCTGGTTCGCGCTGCCCCTCCCGCGCACCGCGCGCCGCATCCGGCACATGTGGCGGACTGACGAGCCGCACGCGACCAGGGACCTGCACGCGCTGCTCCTCCAGCGCGGCATCGACGACCTCACGCCGGGGGACGAACTCGGCATCTCCATCCTGTCCGGACACGGCGACCTGACCGTCTGGTGCGAATCGGCGACGTTCCGCTGGTGCGCCCGGTCGGGCGAGTCCGGCAAACTCCCGATCGCGGACATCACCGAGGTGTGCGAGCAACTCGTCCGGATCTGGGAGTCCATGAACGACGACTGACGCTGCCGAACGGCCGCCGCATGGCCCGAGGTGGGGGCGGGCCATGCGGCGGCGGGGGGTCAGCCCGTCAGGTCGTCCCGGACGCGGCGGGCGGCCGTGACCAGGTTGCGCAGGGACGCCTCGGTCTCCGGGTAGGCGCGGGTCTTCAGGCCGCAGTCAGGGTTGACCCACAGGCGTCCCGGCTCGACGGCCCGCAGCGCGCGGCGCAGGTTCTCCTCCATCTCCGCGGCGGCGGGGACGCGCGGCGAGTGGATGTCGTACACGCCGGGCCCGATGCCGTTCTCGTACCCGGCGGCGCGCAGGTCGCCGACCAGTTCCATGTGCGAGCGGGCCGCCTCCACGCTCGTCACGTCGGCGTCCAGCGCGCCGATCGCGCCGATGATCTCGCCGAACTCCGAGTAGCACATGTGGGTGTGGATCTGGGTCGTGTCCTTGACGCCGGACGTGGCCAGCCGGAACGCGCCGACCGCCCAGTCGAGGTAGGCGGCGCGCTCCTCGTTCTTCAGCGGCAGGAGTTCGCGCAGCGCCGGCTCGTCCACCTGGATGACGCGGATGCCGGCCGCCTCCAGGTCGGCGATCTCGTCGCGGAGGGCGAGGGCCACCTGGCGGGCGGTCTCGGCGAGCGGCTGGTCGTCCCGGACGAACGACCAGGCCAGCATCGTGACCGGCCCGGTGAGCATCCCCTTGACCGGCTTGCTCGTCAGCGACTGCGCGTACGTGGCCCACTCGACCGTCATCGGACGGGGCCGCGCGACGTCGCTGTGCAGGATCGGCGGCCGGACGTAACGCGACCCGTACGACTGCACCCACCCGTGGTCGGTCGCCGCGTACCCGTCGAGCTGCTCGGCGAAGTACTGCACCATGTCGTTGCGTTCGGGTTCGCCGTGGACGAGGACGTCCAGGCCGAGGTCCTCCTGTAGCGCGATGACGCGGGCGATCTCGTCCTGCATCGCCTTGACGTAGTCGGCGCCGGTGACGCGCCCGGCCCGCCGGTCGGCGCGGGCCCGGCGGATCTCGGGGGTCTGCGGGAACGAGCCGATCGTGGTGGTCGCGAGGTCGGGCAGGCCGAGCGCGTCCCGCTGCGCGGCGAACCGTGCGGCGCGGTCGCCACGCCGCGTGTCGCCCATGCTTCCGAGCCTCTCGCGGACGGCCTGGTCGACGCCCGCCTCCGGCAGTTGTTCGCTCGCCGGGATCGGGGTGTCGTCGCTGAGCGCCCGTCCAAGCGCGACGACCTCGGCGACCTTCTGCTTGGCGAACGCGAGCCGCCCCCGGACCTGCGGGTCTAGCGAGGTCTCCCGCTCCAGGTCGAGCGGGACGTGCATGAGCGAGCAGGACGTCCCGACCACGACCTGATCGACGAGCCCCAGCACGGAGGCGCAGGTGGCCAGGGCCTTCTTGGCGTCGGTGCGCCAGACATTCCGCCCATCGACCACGCCCGCGACGAGCGTCTTGCGCGGTAGCCCGCCGACCGACGCGAGCACCTCCACATTGCCGGGCCCGGCGACGAAATCAAGACCGACGGCCTCCACACGACTTCTCGCCAGCACACGCAACGCGTCCGCCCCGACCGTCCCGAAGTACGTGGCGACCATCAGCCGGGGTCGGCTGCTCAACTGCCCGAGCCGCGCATAGGCACGGGCCAGGGCGTCGATCTCCTCCTCGCTCCGGTCGGCGACGAGGACAGGCTCGTCCAGCTGCACCCACTGCGCGCCGGACCCGGCCAGCCGCTCCAGGACCTCGGCGTACACGTCCACGAGCCCGTCGAGCAGCTCCAGCGTCCCGAACCCGCTCGTCGACGGCTTCGCCAGCAGCAGATACGTGAGCGGCCCGACGAGCACGGGGCGCGTGTCGATGCCGAGCGCCTTCGCCTCCCGATACTCGGCCAGCGGCTTGGCGGCGGCCCCGTCCGCCAGCCGGAACCGGGTGTCCGGCCCCAGCTCGGGGACGATGTAGTGATAATTCGTGTCGAACCACTTGGTCATCTCAAGTGGCGGGACGTCCTGCACGCCGCGGGCCATGGCGAAGTACCGGTCGAGCCCGTCCAGCCGCCGGTAGCGCTCCGGGACGGCGTCGACCAGCACGCTCGTGTCGAGCATCTGGTCGTAGAACGAGAACGTGTTGGACGGGATCCCGTCCACCCCGGCGTCGCGCAGGCCCGTCCAGACCTCGGCGCGCAGCTCGGCCCCGGTCTCGGCGAGCGCGTCGGCGCCGACGCGTCCCGCCCAGTAGTCCTCGGTGGCGACCTTCAACTCCCGGTCCGCCCCGATTCGGGGGTATCCGAGGATCGTCGTGTTCATGGCGGCTTCCCTCGCTGTGCCACGGGCGACCCCGGGAACGGCGACGGCACACCGGTGCCGCCGGCCTTCCCACGAGGCCGCAGACCACCGCGCACCGGCCGGCGCGCGGGCGGAGGCAGGTCTTCGGACTCGCGGGCATCACCTCATGGAGGCGTCCTACTGGCCGTCGCTTCCCAGGCCGCGTGACCCAGTGCTCAATGACGGCGGTCGTTCCCACTCACCGCTGCGGGGCAGCCCCGGACTCACACCGGGTTCCCTCTTACGACGCTCAAACGAGCGAACCATCCGCACCCCCAACCCTACCGACCCCCTCAAGCATCCGATGGAGCGGTAGCTCCGTAACACCCGCGCACCACGCCACGGCGGCGCGCCGGGTGGGCGGCGGGCTCGGGTTGCGGTGGTTCTGGCGCGCCCAGCGACGATCATGGGGACGTGTCCCGACTCACGAGGAGACCTCGATGCAACGGACTTTCGTAGTGACGGGCGGCGGTCGCGGCGTCGGCCGCGGCATTGTCGAACGGCTGCTCGCGGACGGCGGCAAGGCCGTGGTCATCGAACTCGACCCGGCGGCGCTGGAATGGGCGGACGACCGTGTGATCACGGTCGTGGGGAGCGCCGCCGACGAGGATGTCGTCGAACGGGCGGTCGACTTGGCGCAAGAAGCCGGGACGCTCACCGGCTGGGTGAACAACGCCGCCATTTTCCGTGACGTCCCTGGTTGGATCTGGTAGCGGTCAACTACTCGGCCCTGAAGGGACCGAGCTTGTCTGTTCGGTCCCTCGGGCTTTGTTTACGCTCCCGACTGCCCGCTACGGCGGGGCGGTCACGGGTCGCATCCACCCGCCCTCATGCTATGTGGGGGCGGGTTGGGGCATGTTGACGAATACCCACGCCGAGCGTGCGCGGTCGCGTACGTTGACCCCGGCGACGACGTCGGCGGGCCCAGCGAGACCGCACCGGCGACATTCAAAGTGATCCCGCGAGGGACGGTTGTTCCTCGCGGTGTGGCCGCAGCGGGGGCAGCGCTGGGAGGTGTAGGCCGGATCCACCTCGATGTACGGCACGCCGTGACGGCGGGCCTTGTAGGCGATGAAGGCGCCGAGTTGGTGGAAGGGCCAGGAGGACAGGCGTGCCCGCTGGTCGCGTGGAACCGTGGCCCGTGCGCGGATCCCACTCAGTTCTTCGAGTGCGATGCCGCGTCCGGTGCGTGCCGCGACGGCGACGACCTGTTTGGCGATCTTGTGGTTGATGTGCCGGGCGTGCCGCGCTTCGCGGCGGGCCTGCTTCCTCAGCAGCCGGGCGGCCGATCGGGTGCGGGTCGCTTGGAGTTCGACGCGTTTACGGGCCTGCCAGCGCCGGTACCGGGAAAGGCGGCGGCCCTGATGGTTGTCGCCGTCGGAGGTGGTGGCCAGGTTGACGATGCCGCGGTCCACCCCCACCCAGTCCGCGGGCTCGCACACCTGGGGTTCGGAGACGTCGCAGGTGGCGATCAGCAACCATTTCCCGTCCCGGTGGAGAAGGTCCGATTCGCCCTTACGGTGCGCGGCCAGCATCTTGGCCTGGTCGGGTGAGCAGGCGAACCGCAAGTTCTTGCACCGCCCGGCCACCGTCCAGAGGCTGACCGTCCCCGCGTCCAACTGCCACGACAGGCACCGGTCGTCGAAGGTGTGCGCGGCGTCCAGGCGGAACACGACCGGCTTGGACTCGGCCTTGCGGCGGCGCCGGGACGCTGGCCCACCCAGGTGGCCGTTGCGGATGTTGCCGCGCAGCGTGGTGTAGGCGTCCACGACCCGTTTGATCACATGCTGGGCGGCCTGCGCGCCGAGCCCGCCGGCTTTGAGGTCGCCGTAGCACAGCGTCCGCAGCGGCAGTTCACGGCAGCTCAGCCCGAACTCCTCGAACGCCACGGCCGCCACCTGGCTGGCGGCGATGTTGACCTGGTGCAGGGTGTCGGTCAACGCCGCCGCCTGCTCGGGCGTCGGCAGCAGCCTGACCTGGATCACCAGTTTCACAATCGGTGACTTTATCATTACAGTTCCCCGGTTGGTGCGGGGTGAACCCGGGCGGCGCTAGACCCGCCGCCCAGAGGGAAGCGATAGCTCCCGGCCCTGAAGGACCGGGGTTCCGCTAAAAGCCTGCTGAACTTCGACCCGGCTGTGGTCGGCTGCGTCACTGCCGTCCGTCGTTTCATGGACGTCGGGACGGGTGGCGCCATCGTCAATATCTCGTCCCACCAGGCGCAGCGCCCGGTACGCGGTTCTCTTCCCTACGCGACCGCGAAGGCGGCCGTCGAGGGCCTCATCCGGGCGTTGCCTGTTGATTGCGGCCCGCATGGCATCCGAACGAATGTCGTGGCTCTTGGCTCGATCACAACCGACCGCTACGAAACATTCCTGGAAGGCCGGAACGTCGGCGAGAGGCGGCGAATCGAGGACGAAATGCGGCTGCTCCATCCGGTCGGACGCGTCGGACGTCCCGACGAAGTGGCCGCAGCCGTCGCGTACCTGCTCTCGGACGAGGCGAGTTTCGTCAACGGCGCCGTCCTCCCCGTGGACGGCGGGCGGCACGCGGTCGGCCGGGACCCCGAAGAAGCCCGTGTTTTCCCGGACGACCTGGGAAAACGCGGTACGTAGGACGCTCGGCCGCCGAGCCTGGTTGACAGCGAACCCAAAGCTGGCCAGGACCCCCCGATTGTCGCCGGATACCGATACATATAGGGATTCGTTCGATCGGAAGGGATCCACAGGGTGAGGAAGCTTCTCGTCACGGGGGCCGCCGCGATCGCGGTGGCGGGAGCCGGGGTGCTGGTGGCGACGCCGGCCGAGGCCGCGAGTCCGGTGCAGATCTACCGGGTGTACTACAACTCGCCGGGCAGCGACACGGGGTCGACCAAGTCGCTGAACGCCGAATGGGTGCAGCTGTTCAACACGTCGCGATCGTCCAAGAACCTGAAGGGCGTCAAGCTCCGCGACAAGACCGGCTACACGTACACGTTCGGCTCCTACACGATCAAGGGCCGGAAGTCGGTCTACATTCACACCGGCAAGGGCAAGAACACGGCCACGCACCGCTACTGGGGCAAGACCTGGTACGTCTGGAACAACACCGGCGACACCGCCTACCTCCTCTACCCGAGCGGCCGCCTGGCGGACAAATGCTCCTGGGGCAAAAAGGGCTCCTCAAAGTACTGCTGACCCTCTCCACGACGCGGCTCGGCCCTCACAAGAGAGCCGAGCCGCGCGTGTCCGGCCTCGCGTGGACGAGGATGACGCCTGGAGTGTCCCGAATCGTCCGTCGGTCCGCTGAGCTACGCCTTCTGATCGCTGTTTGGTGCCGTGGCAGTCGTGTGTCTGAAGGCGATTTTCGGCGTGATGTGTCGACCGGCTGCGCGGCGTCCGGCCGGAATGTCAGAGGGGCCCGGCAGACTTGCGGATGACAGCGAGCGGAGGGCGAGCCAGTGGTCATCATTTCGGGGGCGCTGTATGTGGACGCGGGGGCCCGGGACGCGTATCTGGACGGGTGCCGGGAGGTCGTCGGGATGGCGCGGGCCGCGCCCGGGTGTCTTGACTTCGCCGTGTCGGCCGACCTGGTCGAGCCGGATCGGATCAACGTGTACGAGCGGTGGGAGAGCGGCGAGGACGTCGAGCGGTTCCGGGGTGCGGGGCCCGAGGCGGAGCAGGCGGCCCAGATTCGCCGTGCCGAGGTGATGAGGTATTTGATCTCGGGGGTCGAGGCCCCGTAGCGCCGGTGGCAGAGTTGAGGGGTGCGGGTTGGGATTCTCGGGCCGTTGGCGGTCACGGACCGAGGGAATGATGTCGCCGTTCGCGGGACGCGGCTGCGGGCGCTGCTGATCCGGTTGGCGCTGGAGCCGGGGCGGACGGTCACCGCGGAAGCCCTCGTCCAGGCGCTGTGGCCGGAAGGCGGGCCGGGCGTCCATGCGCTGCAGGCGCTCGTCTCGCGGTTGCGGCGGTGCCTGCCGGACGGGCGGCTGCGGTCGGTGCCCGGCGGTTACGTCCTGGACGTCGACTCGGTCGATGGCTCCGAGTTCGAGCGTCTGGCGGGGGAGGGGACGCGAGCACTCCGGGACGGGGATGCCGAAGGCGCGGCGCACCGGTTGCGCGAGGCGCTCGGGCTGTGGCGCGGGGACGTGCTGGCCGATGCGGCCGGAATCCCGTTCGCGGACGCGGCGGCCGTGCGGTACGAGGCGCTCCGCGTTGCGGCGATCGAGGATCGGGTGGCCGCCGAGCTGCGGATCGGGGTCGAGCCGGCGGCGCTGCATCCGTTGCGTGAGCGTCCGCGCGCCCTGCTCATCGAGGCCCTCCACGAAAGCGGCCGGTCGGCCGAGGCGCTGGCCGTGTTCGAGCAGTTCAGAGCCTTGTTGGCAGAGGAGCTGGGGGCCGATCCGGGGACGGGGCCGCGGGACGCGTACCTGGCCGTCCTGCGGGCCGCGCCCAGGGAGCAGGTGCGGGGCAATCTGCGGGTGCCGCCGACGAGTTTCGTCGGGCGGGAGACCGAGTGCGCGTGGGTTGCGCGGGCGCTGTGGGACGGGCGGCTCGTCACCTTGGTCGGGCCCGGCGGGGTGGGCAAGACGCGGCTGGCGGCGAAGGTCGGGGCCGATTTGTCCGGAAGGTTCCCGGGCGGGGTCTGGCTCGTTGAACTGGCCGCGGTCGAGGAGGCCGCCGAGGTGCCGGGCGCGGTCGCGGGCGTCCTGGGGCTCCGGGACGGGACGAACCGCCTGGTCGAGGCGTTGTCCGCCGACGAAACGCTGATCATCCTGGACAACTGCGAGCACGTCGTGGACGCGGCGGCCGGCCTGGCGGACGAGCTGCTCGGCACCTGCCCCAGCCTGCGCGTCCTCGCGACCAGCCGGGAGCGGCTCGGTGTCGGCGGCGAAGCGCTGTGCCCGGTGCCGCCGCTCGAAGCCGCGTCGTCCGTCGAGCTGTTCGCCGAGCGGGCGGCGGCCGTCCGGCCGGGGTTCGTGGTGAACGGCGAGGTCATCGGGGAGATCTGCCGGCGCCTGGACGGGTTGCCGCTCGCGATCGAACTGGCCGCCGCCCGCCTGCGGTCGATGCCCCTGGAGCAGCTCGCGGCCCGGCTGGACGACCGGTTGCGCCTGCTGACGGGCGGCAGCCGGGCGGCCCTGCCCCGGCATCGGACGTTGCGTGCCGTCGTCGGCTGGAGCTGGGACCTGCTCGACGACGCGGAACGCCGCTTCGCCGAGAGCCTGTCGGTGTTCCCCGGGACGATCACGCCGGAGAGCGCGTCCAAGGTGACCGGCGTCGAGGACGCCCTGGACGTTCTCGACTCGCTCGTCGACCGCTCGCTTCTCCAGGCCGTCGACGGGCCCGAGCCGCGTTTCCGCATGCTGGAGACCATCCGCGAGTACGGGCTGGAGCGGCTGGCCGATGCCAGGGCGACCGAGGCGCGGGCCCGGCACGTCCAATGCTTCCTTGAGCTGGCCGAACGGGCGGAACCGCACCTGCGCCGTCCCGAGCAGCTGACGTGGCTTGCGCTGCTGATGGAGGAGCGCGACAACCTCCTCGCCGCGCTGCAGCACGCCGTGGACGAAGGCGATGCGGAGAAGGCCGTCCGGATGGGCGCCGCGCTGGCCACGTTCTGGATGATCCAGGGCGATCACGCGGAGGCGGCCCGGCGGCTGCGGCTCGCGCTGGACGTTCCGCGCCGGGGGCCGGTGCCGGGGGAGGCGGCGGCGCTGGGCGGTTACGTGTTCAACACCGTCCTGTCCGGGGGCGACGCGCGTGACGATCCGCTGATCGGCGAGCACCCGGAATCGGGACACCCGCTCGCCGCGTTGATCGAGCCCGCCGCCGCGCTGCTGAACGACGACCCCGCCGGGGGCGTCGCCGTCATCGACCGGCGCCTTCCCAACCCCGACCCGTGGACGAGGGCCGCGTTGCATCTGATGCGCGCCATGCTCAACGGCAACCGGGGCGAGATGGGCGCGGCCGGCCAGGACATCGCCGCGGCTCAAGCCGGGTTCCGTGAGTCGGGTGAGCGTGCCGGCCTGGCGCTCGTGCTTACCTTCGCGGCCGAGATGCAGACCGTCGACGGGCGTTTCGCCGACGCCGTCGCCGCGCTGGAGGAGTCGGTCGGGCTGCTGCGCGAGCTGGGGCACGGCGGCGACACGGGCATGCAGCGGGTGATGCTCGCGATGGCGCGGGCCCGGTCCGGCGACGTCCGGAAGGCGCGGGACGAGCTGTCCGCGATGGTCGCGCCGGGTGCCGCGACCCCGTCCCGCTACCTGGTGCAGGCCCGGCTCGCACTCGGCGACCTCGCACGTCACGACGGTGACGAGGACGAGGCCCGCGAGCACTATGCCGCCGCCGGGCGCGAACTCGACCGCGTCCCGTCCTACCCGCAGTTCCGTTCGCTGCTGGAGGCGGCGCGCGGCCAGCTGGCGATCGGACGGGACGACCCGGCGGCGGCGCGGCACCTGCGGAAGGCGCTCACGCTCGCCGCCGATTCGCCCGACCTGCCGATCGCCGCCGTCGCCGGATACGGGATCGCGCGGCTACGCGCCACAGCCGCCCCGCCGAAAGCGGCCGAGGCGCTCGGCGCCGCGTCCGTCCTGCGGGGCGCGCCCGACGCGTTCAACCCCGACGTCGTCCGGCTCACCCGCCGCCTCCGCAAGGACCTGGGCGAACGCGCCTACCGCGACGCCTACGACCGGGGCCGCCGGCTGGACGTGCACGGCGCGCTCGCCCTCCTGCACGATCAGCTGCGCCGCCGGTAGGCGTAGACGGCGAGCGGCCCGAACACGACGAGGAACCCCGCCGACCACAGCAGGGTCACCGTCGCCGGATGCGCCACCGGGCCGCCGAGCAGCAGCCCGCGCGAGGCGTCCACCGCGTCGCTCACCGGGTTGATCTTGACCCATGCCTGGAGCCAGCCGGGCATCGTGTCCGCCGGGACGACCATGTTCGTGCCGAACGCCAGCGGAAAGATGCCGAGGAACGCCACCGTCTGCACGATGACCTCCTCCCTGATCAGGACGCCGATGAGCACGTTGGCCCAGCCCAGCGCGAAGCCCAGCACGGTAGCCAGACCGGCCGCCGCCAGCGCCGACAGCACGTCCGTCTGGACGCGGAAGCCCATCAGGTAGCCGGTCGCGAACAGCACCACGGCCGCGACCACGTACCGGACCATGTCGCCGAGGACGATGCCGACAAGCGGCGCGGAACGTCCGATCGGCAGGCTGCGGAACCGGTCGAAAACCCCCTTCTTGATGTCGGTGTTGATGCTGAGCCCGGTCGCCAGCATCCCGGCGAGCAACATCGTCATCACCAGCACGCCAGGGAACACGTACTGCAGATACGCGTGCGTCGAGCCGGACACCGCGCCGCCGAACAGGTACACGAACAGCAGCAGGAAGAGGATCGGCATGAACAGCGCGTCGCTCAGCACCCCCGGGCTGCGCCGCGTCTTCGTCAGACTCCGCCCGGCGAGCAGCAGACTGTGCCGCACGAGCCGATACCGACGCCGCGACCGCCCCGCCCCGATGCCACCAACCTGCGGGAAAGCGACTCCCCGCGCTCTTCGGCCCGCTTGACTCCCGTTCTGCTCGGGGACGACTCCCGGCAGGCGACCCGCTTGGCTCTCGTTCTGCTGGGGGACGGTCCCAGGCTTCGCTTCGCTCATGCCGCGGCCTCCTCGTCGTCGGTGCGGTGGCCGGTCAGGGTGAAGAACACCTCGTCCAGGCTGGGCAGCCGCAGCGACAGTTCGGTGACGCCGATTCCCGCGGATTCCAGCCGCCGGACGGTCTCGGTGAAGTCCTCGTCTCCGCTGACCGGCACCGAGACGACGTCCCGGCGCGGCTCGACCTCGCGTCCCGACACCGCGCGCAGGATCGCGGCGACCTCGCCGATCCGCCCAGGGTCACGCGGCCGGACGGTGATCGTCTGCCCGCCGGCGATCCGCTTCAACTCCGCCGGCGTGCCGGACGCGATGGCGGTCCCGCGGTCGATGACGGTGATCTCGTCGGCGAGGGCGTCGGCCTCCTCCAGGTACTGGGTGGTCAGCAGGACCGTCCCGCCGCCGTCCGTCATCGACCGGATCAGCCGCCACGCCTCCTCCCGCCGTCCCGGATCCAGGCCGGTCGTCGGCTCGTCCAGGTAGATCACGGCGGGACGTCCGATCATGCTGGCGGCGAGGTCGAGGCGGCGCCGCATCCCGCCCGAATACGTGGAAACCCGGCGCCCGGCGTCCTCGGTCAGCTCGAACCGCTCCAGCAGTTCGGCCGCCCGCGCCTGCGCCTCCGCCTTGCGCATGTCGAGCAGCCGCCCGATGAGGACGAGGTTCTCCGCCGCGGTGAGGTCCTCGTCCACGGACGCGTACTGCCCGGTGAGGCCGATCAGCTCCCGCACCTTCGCCGCGTCCCGGACGACGTCCAGCCCGCACACCTCGGCCCGCCCCGCATCGGGACGCAGCAAGGTCGCGAGAATCCGTACCGCCGTAGTTTTCCCAGCACCATGCCGAGAACCCCCAGCACCGTCCCCGGACGCGCCGCGAGCTCCACCCCCGCCAGCGCGGTCGTCTTCCCGAACCGTTTGACCAGGCCCTCGGCCTGGAACGCGTAACTCATACCCCGAAGGCTGCCGGGCGCCGCTCACAAACCCCTCACACGCCGACCGCCCGCCCCCGGACGTCCACCCGCCGGACGGCCGGCGCGCCCGCCGCCGGGCGCCCGCCGCCTGACGCCCCCTGGCGTCCGCCGCTGGCGCGCCCGGCGCCGGGTGTCTACTCCATGTCGAACTTGACCGTCTGCCCCTTGATGGACGTGACCTTGATCGTGACCGGGCCGACCCGGGAGCTGTCGCCGACCGAGATCCGGGTGGGGGCCGACCCGTTGGCGGTCACGGACACCCACGCGCCGGAGATCTCCGTGACCTTGACGTCGACGTCGTTGATGTCGAAGGTCTTGCCCGTGCCGCTGACGGTCACGTGGCATCTGCCGTTGACGCAGCTGTGCGAACTGACCTCGCACCCGCTGAGCGTGAGCGCGCCGCCGAGCGCGAACACGGAGATGAGGACCGGAACCGCACGCTTCACCTATAACCCCCACGTAGCAACGATGTCGGCTATATCGATGTGCCGGTCGGTCGCCCGGTTCCCCGCTGACCTGGCACAAAGTGGTCACCCGTCAGCCCGAACCTCGTCCCCCCGCGCCGCGTCAGGCGGGGGTCAGCGCCTCGTGCCATCGGGCGGTGTCGGTGTACTGGTGAAGCCACGTGATCCGGCCGCCGGTCACGCGCCACAGATGGACGAACTCCGCCTCGTAAGGACGTCCCGTGGAGCGCGCGGTGCCCCGGTAGTGCCCGGTCACCACCACGAGCCCGTCGTCCGTCTCATGCCAGGTCTCGGCATAGGGCGCGGTGTCGTACTCGGCGAAGACGGCACCCCACACACGGGCGAGCGTCTCCTCGGGGCCGTGGAACACGCCGCCGGCCCCGAACGGCAGGCCGGGCGCGGTACGGGCTTCGAACTCCGGATGCAGCAGAGCGAGGATCGCCCCGGCGTCCCGCGCCTGCGTGGCGGTGTAGAACCCGGCGACGACGTCCGAACCGGCGGCCATGGGCACTCCTTTTAGAGACGGTGTTCTAGAATGAATCCACTACTAACACGGGAGGCGCCCCTTGGGAAGACCGGCCAAGTTCACCGAGGACCAGATCCTCGACGCCGCCCTGGCGGTGACCGCCGAAGACGGACCCGCCGCGGCCACGATCGGCGCCATCGCCACCCGCCTGGGCGCCCCGTCCGGCTCGATCTACCACCGGTTCGGCTCCCGCGACCTGCTGCTCGCCACCCTCTGGACCCGCTGCGCTCACCGCTTCCAGGAAGGCTTCGTCGCGGCGCTGGCAGCGGGCGACGCCGAGTCCGCCGCCCTGCACACCCCTCGCTGGTGCCGCGCCCACCTGGACGAAGCCGCCGTCCTCCTGCTCTACCGGCGCCAGGACCTGGTCGGCGAATGGCCCGACCGGTTCGCCGACCTCAACCGCGACAGCACCGACGCCCTCAACGCCTTCGCCGACCGCCACCCCGGCCTCGACCACGAGCGCCTGGTCTTCGCCACGGTCGACGTCCCCTACGGCGCCGTCCGCCGCCACCTCCTGGCCCGCCGCCCGCCGCCGCCCACGGTGGACATCCTGATCACCACCGCCTGCCGCGCCGTCCTGCCCCCCTGATCGACCGACCTCACGCGCCGCCGAGGCCGAGGCGATCGCTGTAGTCGGGGGAGTAGACCACCGGGCCGTACCAGCCGCGCAGGACCGCGGCGATGTGGGCGCGGTCCGGGGTGGCCGGATTGGCGGGTATGCGCCGCGCCCAGTTGGACAGCAGGCCCTCGGTCGTGGTGAGGCACGTCGTTACTAGGGTTGTGGCTCGCTTCTTGTCGTCCCAGGTGTGCCAGAGCGCCCAGCCTTCCGGGCGCGTCTCGACGCCGAGCAGGGCGCAGATGTCCGCGTAGTAGCCGGACGACCTGATCAGGGCCGCGCCGCCGAGGGGCAGTAGGGGACGCTCGTCCACGCAGCCGTCGCCCTCGAAGTGGTAGTGCAGGAGCGTCCTGGCGATCTCGTTGACCGTGCGCTGGAGGGGCGTCGCGGACTCGGGTTCGTCGAGATAACTGAGCCAGCCCTCGTCGTCGGCGTGGTCGACCAGCTCACGGCACAGCAGTTCCAGGCGGCGCAGGTATTCGTGTTCTTCGAGATCCGGCATCACGGGAAGTCTGCGACTTCACCGCCTGCGGCGCATTCGGTTTTTGACGTGGTCAAGCGTTGAGGATGGAGCGGACGACTCTTTGGGTGTCGGTCAGGTCTTCTAGGACTTGTTCGGCGCCGGAGAGGCGGAGGGCGGGGGCCGGGGTGGCGCCTGTTGCTACGGCTACTACTCGGGCGCCGCCTTCGTGGGCTGCGCGGACGTCGTGCGGGGTGTCGCCGATCAGGACCGTGTTGGACGGCGTGAAGTCGTCGCCGTACTTGCGGGACGCGCGCTGCTGCGCGAGGGCCACCAGGGGTGGGCGTTCGATGCCGTCCATGCCGTAGGCGCCGACGTCCAGGTCGAAGTAGTCGGTCAGGGCGAGGGCGGTCAGTTTGACGCGGGCTATCTGCTCCATGTTGCCCGTGAGGGCCGATTGGATCACGTCGGGGCGCGCGGCGAGGGTCTTCAGAGCGGCGTGGGCGCCCGGTAGGACGTGGCCCCTCGCGGCGATGTCGTGGGAGCGGGACGCGAAGGCCTCGGCGAGGGCCGTGGTGAAGGAGGCCAGCAGGGCGGGCGTCGGGTCTATGCCGTGGTGGCTGAGGGTTTCGGTGGTGATGGCGAGGTCGGTGCGTCCGGCCATGGCGGCGACCTTGGCGGGGCGGTGGCCGATGAGGCGGTGGAACACCGTCGCGTAGATGTCGGCGCTGATGCCGCCGGCGTTGATGAGGGTGTGGTCGATGTCCCAGAGCACCAGTGTTCGCACGGCCGCATGTTAGGGCGCAGGCGCGGGTAAAGGATTCCGCCGCTGGTCATCCGGGCGTGAAATGCTGGTCACTTGGGTGTGCGTGTTGATCGACATACGTCCCTGAAGGAGCAGAGCGTGGCCGAAAGGCATCTCGAGATCGAGCAGAAGTACGATGCCGCCGCCGACTTCGTCCTGCCGGAGCTAGGCGGGTTGCCGGGCGTGGCGTCGGTCGGGGAGCCGCAGGTCCACGAGCTGCACGCCACCTATTTCGACACCGCGGACCTCCGGCTGGCCGCCAACAAGATCACGCTGCGGCGGCGCAAGGGCGGGACGGACGCGGGCTGGCACCTGAAGATGCCCGCCGGGCCGGACAGCAAGCAGGAGCTGCGGGCGCCGCTCGGCCGGCCGCTGGTCGTCCCGGCGCGGCTCGCGGGGCTGGTCGCGGTGCACACGCGGGGCGCGGAGCTGCGTCCGGTGGCGACCTTGGAGACCAGGCGGACGGTCGTCCGGCTGCTCGGTGCGGACGGGGCCGAGCTGGCGGAGGTCGCCGACGACCTGGTGACCGGGCGGGGCGGCGACGCCGAGCCCGAGATGTGGCGGGAGATCGAGGTCGAGCTGGGGACCGGCGCCCCCGACCTGCTGAAGGCGGCCGGGAAGCGGATCCGGAAGGGCGGCGCCAAGAAGGCCAAGTCGTCGTCCAAGCTCGGGCGGCTGCTCGGCGAGGCCGTCGTGCCGTCGGAGGCCGCCGCTGCGCGGGCCGCGCTCAGGTCGCGGATCGCGGCGGCGACCTCCAATGGGAAGGCGCCCGGGATCACGACCGGCGAGGTCGTCATGGCGTATCTCGCCGAGCAGGTCGAGGCCATCGCGCACTTCGACCCGAAGGCGCGGCTGGGCGAGGACGATGCCGTCCACAAGATGCGCGTCGCGGTGCGAAGGACGCGGAGTGCGCTGCGCAGCTACCGGTCTGTGCTGGACGCAGAAAGGACCGTTCCGCTCGGGCCGGAGCTTCGGTGGCTGGCGCAGGAACTGGGTGAAGTGCGCGACCGCGAGGTGCTCCGCATGCGGTTTCAGGGCGCCCCCGATTTCCTGCTGGACGATCTGGAGAAGCAGGAGCGATCCGCGTATCGGCGGCTGAACATGTGTCTGAAGGAGCCCAGGTATTTCGCGCTCCTCGACGCACTCGACAGGCTCATCGCGAACCCGCCGCTGGCCGCGGCGGCGGGCAAGAAGGCCCGCAAGGAACTGCCCGGCCTCATCACGCGGTCGTGGGACCGGATGGCCAAGGAGTACGCGTCGATCAAGACTGCCGATGATCCCGACATCGCGCGCCACGAGACCCGGAAGGAGGCCAAGCGCGCCCGGTACGCGGCGGAGCTGGCGGTTCCGGTGCTGGGTGTCGCGGCGAAGCGGGTGGTCGAGGACGCCAAGCGCATCCAGGGCGTCCTCGGCGACTACCAGGACGGTGTGATCGCCATGGAGCACCTAGCGGCCGCCGCGAAACGCACCCAGATTCCGGCGGAGGCGTTCACGCTCGGTGTGCTTTACGGCAAGGAACAATGCGAGGCGATAACCGCGCGCGACCGGCTGGCGACGACCTGGTCACGCACCCTCGGCCCATCGTTCTAGGCGCTGTGGCGTTCCAGGGCTGCCATTGAGTCGTCGGCAAGGTGGGCGGCCCAGAATTCCGCTTTGTGGAGGCTCGGGTCGTCCGGAGCTTTCTCGCCGAGTTCCTTGCACAGGCCCGTGACGAGTTCGGAGACGATCTCGCCGTGGGTGCACACGACCGTGGGGGCGCCGGTCAAGGAGAGCAGCCGTTCCACGGCCTGCTCCGGGCCGGTGTCCCCGACGGTGAACGCCGCGTCCGTGACGATGGACGTCCGGGCCAGGCGCGCGTAGGGCAGGACGGTCTCCAGGCAGCGCGCCGTCGCCGAGCTGATCACCCGCAGCGGCCCGTAGGCGTGCAGCAGCCCGGCGAGGGCAGCGGCCTCGCGCCGGCCCGGGGCGTCCAGCGGACGCAGCGCGTCGGCTTCGCGCCACTCGTGCTTCTCCCCGGCGGACGCGTGCCGCAAGATGACCAGCGGCGACGTCCGCGAAGGGCCGCGCAGGAACTCGTGGAGCAGGTCGACGTCGTGCCGGTAGCTGAGACGGGCCTCGGCCTCGGCGGTCGGCAGCCAGACCAGCTCATCGACCTCGGAGTTCGGGGTGAAAGCGCTCGACGCGACCGGACGGGCCGTCCAGTAGTCGACCTGCTTCGTCCGCTCCCCGATCGGATAGGTCGAGGTCGGCAGGCGGCGGCCGAGCCGCGCGACGATGCCCGTCTCCTCCTCGATCTCGCGGACGGCGGCGCGCAGCACGTGCTCGCCCGGGTCGACCTTGCCCTTGGGGAACGACCAGTCGTCGTAGCGCGGACGGTGGATCAAGGCGAACTCCGGCCCGTCCCGCCACAGCACCGCGCCCGCCGCACGGATGATCTCAGCCATCGACCGTCCTCCATCGGCGGCTCTTGACCAGGTGCGTCTGGATGTCGAGCAGCGTCTCGCCGGGCCGCGGCCGGGCCCGCGTCCACGTGCCGTCGCCGGCGAGCGCCCACGCGTGGGTGCCGGGATCCATGGCGCGGTCGAGCAGGGCGAGCAGGTCGTCGCGCTGCGCCCGGTCGGTGACGGTGACGAGGGCCTCGACGCGGCGGTCCAGGTTGCGGTGCATGAGGTCGGCGCTGCCGAGCCACACCTCGGGCTCGCCGCCGTTCTCGAACGCGAACACGCGGGAGTGCTCCAGGAACCGGCCGAGGACGCTGCGCACCCGGATCATGTCCGACAGGCCGGGCACGCCGGGACGCAGCGCGCAGATGCCGCGCACCCAGACGTCCACCGGCACCCCCGCCCGCGACGCCCGGTACAGCGCGTCGATGATCACCTCGTCCACGAGGGAGTTGCACTTGATCCGGACGCGCGCCGAATGCCCCGCCCGCCGGTTGTCGATCTCGTGCTCGATCCGCTGGACGAGCCCGGACCGCAGGCTGTTCGGCGCGACGAGCAGCCGGTGGTAGGAGCTCTGCCGCGAGTAGCCGGTCAGGTGGTTGAACAGCGCGCTGACGTCCTCGCCGACCTCCGGGTCGGCGGTGAGCAGGCCGAAGTCCTCGTAGAGGCGGGCGGTCTTCGGGTGGTAGTTGCCGGTGCCGATGTGGCAGTAGCGGCGCAGCTGGCCCTCGTCGTCCTGCCGGACGACCAGCGCGAGCTTGCAGTGCGTCTTCAGCCCGACGAACCCGTACACGACGTGGCAGCCGGCCGTCTCCAGCTTGCGCGCCCACGCGATGTTGGCGCGCTCGTCGAAGCGGGCCTTCAGCTCGACGACGACCACGACCTGCTTGCCCGCCTCGGCGGCGTTCATCAGCGCGTCCACGATCGGGGAGTCGCCGGACGTCCGGTACAGCGTCTGCTTGATCGCGAGGACGCGCGGGTCGGCGGCGGCGTCCTCGATCAGCCGCTGGACGGTCGTGGTGAACGAGTCGTACGGGTGGTGGACGAGGACGTCCCGCTCACGGATGGCGCTGAAGATGCTCGCATCCTCGGGCAGCGCCTCCTTCGACGGCACGAAAGGGGGATATTTCAGCTCCGGGCGGTCGAGGTCGGCGATGGACGCGAGACCGCCGAGGTCGAGCGGACCGATCACGCGGTAGATCTGGCTGTCGTCCACGGCCAGCTCGGAGGTGAGCAGCTCCAGCACGCCGTCGGAGATCGACTCCTCGACCTCCAGCCGGACGACCGGCCCGAACCGGCGGCGCAGCAGTTCGCGCTCCAAGGCTTGGAGCAGGCCCTCGCTTATGTCGTCGTCTATCTCCAGGTCCTGGTTGCGGGTCACGCGGAACGCGTGGTGCTCCATGACCTCCATGCCGACGAACAGCTGCCCGAGGTGGGCGGCGATGACGTCCTCCAGCGGCGTGAACCGGTCGGGGGACGCCTCGATGAAGCGCGGCAGCAGCGGCGGCACCTTGACGCGGGCGAACATCGTCGCGTCGGTCTCCGGGTCGCGGACGATCACCGCCAGGTTCAGCGACAGGCCCGAAATGTAGGGGAACGGGTGCGCGGAGTCGACGACGAGCGGGGTGAGCACCGGGTAGATCCGGTCGCGGAACAGGCGCCGCAGCCGCTCCTGCTCGGTCTCGGCCAGCTCGTCCCAGCGCAGGATGTCGACGCCCTCGTCCTCGAGGGCGGGACGGATCTCGTCGCGGAAGCAGGACGCGTGCCGGCCCATCAGCTCGTGCGCGACCTCGCCGGTGCGCTCCAGCACCTCGCGGGGCTGCCGGCCGCTCGCGGACTGGACGGCGAGCCCGGTCGCCATCCGGCGGGCGAGGCCGGCGACGCGGACCATGAAGAACTCGTCCAGGTTGCTGGCGAAGATCGCCAGGAACCGGACGCGCTCCAGCAGCGGCAGGCCCGGATCCTCGGCCAGCTCCAGGACGCGCTGGTTGAATCTCAGCCAGCTCTCCTCCCGATCGAGGAAGCGGTCGTCCGGCAGCGCTTCGGGTTGCTGGGGGAGCTGTCCTGGATTGACGGTCATGCCCTAATTTCCCTGACCAAGATGAACGGCGGTCGAACTCGGCGGGTTTCACCCGAAGGATCAGACCCTCCGATCATGCCCCAAGTTCCCGCTGATCACTCGGTATTTCCCGCGCCCTGCCCGGCCGTTACGCGCCGCCGCCGCCCAGATGCGCGATGTGCGCGGTGTCCGCCCGGTCGTCATGGCTCAGGGCGGACGCCCCCACGCACACCAGCGCCACGATCACCGCGAGCCAGGCGA
This sequence comes from Actinomadura sp. BRA 177, assembly GCF_013372625.1. Classification (GTDB taxonomy): domain Bacteria; phylum Actinomycetota; class Actinomycetes; order Streptosporangiales; family Streptosporangiaceae; genus Spirillospora. Next base: position 3,317 of record NZ_JABXFD010000300.1, on the reverse strand, counting down.
CGACGCGGCCCGCGCGCAGCCCGTAGCCGCAGGTGACCCAGAGCAGGTGCAGGCCCAGCCGGCGCAGCGGATCCCGCTCCCCGCGCCGCCGCATCTCCAGCGCCCCGTACCGGAAGTCCCTGGCCAGCCGGCCCCGGTCGGACGCGGCGGTGGCGCGGGCCAGCCCCAGGTAGAGCGCCCGCAGCCGGTCATCGTCGCCGCCGGTGAGATCCTCGGCCAGCACCGCGCGGCGGCAGCGCGCCCACGGCCGCAGCGTCCGCCGGTCCGGGACGGTCGCGAACGCGCAGTCGCCCGTGATCTCCAGCGCGTCCGGGCGGCGCAGGCCGAGGAAGCCGCAGCCGCTCAGGTCGACGTCCGCGAGGTGCAGCCGGGCCGCGTCCACCCGGCGCAGCGACGCGACCCGGACGTCCGCCGGGCCCAGCGGAGGCGTGACCCCCTGGATCGGGCGGGCCAGCGACCGGACGGCGGCCGGGCCCTCGAACACCGCGTCCTCCAGGTCGAGCTCCGCGTGCCGCAGCCGGAACCCGGCCTCCCCGTGCACGATCACGCCGCGCGCCGTGACCTGCGGGGCCGCCGCGTGGACGCGGAGCCGGCCGTGCACGGTCGCGTCCGACAGCCCGATCCGGCCGCCCGCCGCGAGCGGGCCGAGCGCCACCCCCTGCCGGAACCGCGTCCGCTCGAACCGGGCATGCCGGGCGACCTGGACGCGCTTGAACGAGACGGGGCCGCCGAAGCACGCCGCCTGCATCGCCGCGTCCCGTCCGAACCGGGCGCGGTCGAAGCAGGCCGCGCCCATGAACACGGCCCTCCGGAACGAGGCGTCGGCGTGCCAGCGGGCCTCCCCGAACAGCGCGTCGCAGGTGAAGACGGCCTCCTCGAACGTCGCGTACCGGTGGAAGCGCGCCTCGTGGAAGGACACGTTCCGGCCGAACCGCGCACCCCGGAACGAGACATTGCCGAAGAACCGCGCGTCGTAGAACGAGACGCCGCCGAGGAAGCACGCGCCATCGAACGAGCTGTCGCCCTCTACGCAGGCGCCGTGCAGCACCGCGTCGGACGGGAGCACGGCGCCGTCGAACCGCGTCCGGCCGAGGTGGGGACGTCCGTCCGGCCCGGTGACGGCGTCCAGCACGGCGTCGAGCAGCCACGCCTCGATGGTGACGCCCCGCAGGTCGAGGTCGCCGCCCGGACGCAGCGCGCCCGTGAACTCCTCGAACTCGCGGGGACGCAGGTGCGCGGGGCAGCCGCCGAACCGTCCGGCCGCCCGTCCACTGCATCCCTGGACGGCCGAACATCGAGGCCAGAACACCACCGGCGAGGAAGGCTCGTGAGAGGTCACGGTTCTCGTTGTACCCACGCCGCCGCGCGGAGTGAAGGTCTCCCGGGGGCCAGGTACGTGCGACCCCGGCGCCACCCGCGCCCCGATAAAGGGGCGGGCTTGTTTTGTCAGACCCTTGCGTAATGATTTCTGTTATGAGCAGAGACACCCATCCGGGGGTGCAGTGCCCGCACTGCCAATCGCATCTCGCGCTCGTCCCCGTGCCGGGAAACACCGTGCCTGGAAACCCCGTGCTTGGAAACACCGTCGTCCCGCCCATCCCCGCCGTGCCGCTCGTCGTCAAGGAGGAATGGCAGCCGCCGCCCGTCGCCGAGGTGCTCGCCGTTTACGCCGGACGCGCCAAGGACACCGTGACCGCGACCCGCGGCGCCGCCAAGGTCAGAGAAAGCCTCAACCGCGCGAAGGCCGCCGGCGCCCAGCGCCGCGCCGCCCAGCAAACCGCCCGCCGAACCCCCAAAAGCGCCTGATCACACAACGATCACGAACCCCGCCCGACACAAAAGGGACGGCGCCACGGCGGCGCCGCCCCTCCACCCGCCACGGGTGCAAGTCCATTCACTTGTGGGTGCCGGCATCGGAATTGACCGTCCGCCCGGGCCGGCTTGAGGCGCCCTCCGCGGGACGGCGCCGTGATGACGCCGTCCCTTCCGATGATCGTCCGCATGTGCAGGGGTGTGCGACCCGGCGGCGCGGTTCAGCGCGGGGACGGTACCGGCGGACCGTACCGTCCCTTCCCGCTCCGGTTACGGGTGGGAGTTCGTCCATTCTGTGGTGAGGGTGACGGTGGAGCCCTCCGTGCGGCCGGACGGGGTCTGGGTGCCGGCGGCCGGGACCAGCATGATGTTCTGGCTGGCCAGGGCGGTACCCGTGGACAGATCAATGATCAGCTGGTGGCGGATCACGCCGCGGGGGGTCTTCTCGTCCACGGCGATCGCGTTTCCCGTGCGGCCCTGCGGGTCCTGGACCTTTCCGACCGACTTCACCGCCGGGAGCGCGGCCAGCATGCGGAATCCGGCCGCCCGGACCTCCGGCTTCACCGGCATGTCCATCACCAGGCCGCGCGCCACCTGGTAGAGCCATTCGTCCGATGACATCGGGTCGTTCGACTCGGTGCCGTGGCCCTTGTACCAGCGCAGCAGTTCAGCCTTGAGGCGCTTCGGGTCGGACGGCAGCGACCGCAGATCCTTCATGGTCACGTTCCGGCCCAGCCAGAACACCTTGTCCCCGTCGACCAGCGGCGAACTGCTCACTTCCGGACGGCCCGGCGCGGTCTTCGCGGTGAAGCTCTTCAGACGTCCCTTCTGCTTGGGGGACGTGGGCACGTCGATCTCGAACGTGGTCGGTGAGCCGGCGCGCTTCCAGGCCGCCATGTCCGCCTGGGTGGCGGGCTTGGCGCCGAGGTTCTGCTGGAGCGTCCAGGTCTTGACGTCCGGCTTGCTCGGCGTCCAGGTCTCCGCCTTCTGCCGGACGACGACGCCGTAGTGGTCCGCGCCCGTCCCGACCATGTAGAGGTGGGACGAGATGGTCACCTGGTGCCAGTACGCCCGCATCGTCTCGGTCTGGCCGTCCGCCTTCTCCGCCGCCGCGAGCAGCACGGTCCTCGCGTCGAGTGCCTCCCCGCCCCGCTGCGGCGCCAGGCCGGCCGGGTTCCCGCCGGTGGTGACCAGCGTCGCCGCGACGATCGCCCCCGCGGCCACCGCCCCTGCGAGGCTCAGCCCCCACACCGGGCGCACCCGCCGCCGCGCCGGAGCGCCCTGCGCCCCCGCCATGGCGTGCGCCAGCTCCGCCCGCCGGACGTCCCCGTCGACCGGCGCGTCCGGGTCCAGCTCGGCGGGCCTGGCCTCCCGCAGTGTGTGCAGCACGTCCCTCATGTCATCTCCTCGCTGATAACCCGAACCCGAACCCCGGCGGGCTCGCGGCCGTCCGCCGACTCCTGGGCGGCGGCGTGCAGAAGGCGGCGGCGGGCGCGGTGCAGGCG
>NZ_JABXFD010000253.1 GCF_013372625.1 Actinomadura sp. BRA 177 | reverse complement strand
TTCATCTCGGGCTCGCCGAAGTCGCTGGCGCAGCGGCCCTCGAAACCGCCGCCGAACCCCTTGCCGCCCGCGACGCCCAGGGTCGTCCCGCCGCAGTCCAGGACCGTGGCATCGCCTTCGAGGACGGTCACTCCGGCGTCCCGCAGCACGCCCCCGATCTCGTCCTCGGCGTCGGAGTGGTAGTCGTGGTTGCCCAGCACGGCGATCACCGGGACCCCGTGGTCGCGCAGCTCACCGGCCGCGACCAGGCCCTCCTCGACCGTCCCGTGCCTGGTCAGGTCGCCGGCGACCAGGAACACGTCCGCCTGGTCGGCGAGCGCGGACAGCCGCGCCCGGTACGCCCCGGCCACCTCGGGACCGACGTGCAGGTCCCCCGCCGCCGCGACACGGATCATGAGATCTGCTCCTCTCCGTCGGGCTCCGGCACCGCGATGACGTGCAGCTCATTGCAGATCTCGCGGCCCTCGGCCGCGTCCCGGGCCGCCTCCTCGACGTCCCGGCTCCGCTCCTCGCTCACCACCTCGCCGCGCAGATGGACGACGTCGCCGCGGACGTCCACCCGGATGCCCAGCTCGTGCGCCTCCGTCGCCAGCCGCTCCTGGATGTGCGCGGCCACATACTCCGGCATATCGTTCACAGCACGTCCCCCTCGATCACGTCCAGCCGGGCCAGCAGCGTCAGGAACGCGTACGCGTACGGCGACTCCGCCGTCTGCGCGGCCACCCGCCGCCAGTCCGCCTGCTCCCGCAGCGCCCGGCTGACGTGCAGGAACCCGCTGAAGTCGCAGGCGGTCTCGGTGAACGCCAGCAGCCGCATGACCATCAGGTCGGTGGCGTGCAGGACCGGCATGAACACCGCCCCGACCGTCATCTCCTCGGCCCTGTCCAGCAGTTCCCCGTCCACCGGACGGCCGGACGGGGTGTGGATCAGGTCGATGAGGTGCTCCCCGTCGTACGCCTTCTCCAGCCAGTTCTCCGGACTTTCCAGATGCGTCATGCCGACCGCTTCGAGCGCGTCCAGGGCGGCCTGGACATCGCGCTCACGCAACACGAAGTCGACGTCATGCGTAGACACGGCGGCGCCGTGCGCGTACGCCGCGAAGCCGCCCGCGAGCGCGTACCCGACGCCGGCGTCGCGGAGCGCGGCCGCGGCTCGCTTCAGGGCGTTGAGCAGACCGTCGGCGACCCCGGCCGAGCCCGGCGCCGCGCTGCCGGACCCGCGCGTAGCGGCCATCGGCTCCGTCTGCACGTCCCCCACGCGCTCCCCTGGTCGATTGCGGTCGCCGTGGCGGTACCCGGGTATGCGCAGGACATTCCCCTGATCAGCGGACGCGGTACGCGGCGGGAGGGGTCGGGGTCGTGCCGAGACAGGTGGCGACGGGGTCCTCGATCGAGCACCAGCCGGGCCTGCGCACGGGCACGTACCCGGATGGGACGCCCCGGTTCTTGATGATCGACCGATACGTCGGCACGGCATCGGTCGGACGTCGCTTGAGCGTGGGATCGGTCAGCACGTCCACCGTGTACAGCCCGAACCGTGGCTGGTAACTGCCCCACTCGTAGTTGTCGGTGAGGCTCCAGTAGTTGTAGCCCATCATCTTCACGCCGTCCGCCATCGCACGCTGGACCCAGTAGATGTGGTCACGCAGATGGTCTGAGCGCGTGTAGCCGTCCTCACGCGGCTTGCCGTTGTCCGTGGGCATCCCATTCTCAACGACGTAAACCGGCAGGTTCGGCAGCCGCCGCTGGTAGTTCTTGAGGACGTAGTACAGCCCCTCCGGCTCGGGGTCGATCTTCCAGAACTCACCGGTCAGCGCATGCACCGCGGTGAAGTTCTCCAGGTTGGCGCCGTAGTAGTAATCGATGCCGATGAAGTCGAGCTTGTCGGTCACGTCGTTGAACAGCGCCGCGTCGAAGATGCCGTTGAGGGCCGTCCCGTAGGCGACGTTGCTGGACACCAGAGCACCCGGGTCAACTTTGTGGATCATGTCGTAAGCAGCCCGATGCGTCTTGATAAGAGCATCGCGCATCTTGAACATCTGCCCGAGATCCATCGGCCGGGTAGTGAGCTCCTTGTAAATATACGCGCTGGCCTCATTGAAGGTGATCCAAATAACACCCTGCCCCTTGTACCGGTTAACAACGAAGCGCGCGTTACGGAGCCAGTCGTCCTGCGTACGGGGGTTGTCCCAGGCCCCCTGGTCGTCGACCCACCCAGGGTAGACCCAATGATCAAGCGTAATCATGGGCCGCATCCCATTAGCCTTGATCCTGCGCACAAGATCATCATAATAGGCAAGCGCCTTGGCATCCCGATGCCCCCGCCGAGGCTCAACCCGAGCCCACTCGATAGACGTCCGAAAGACGTTGACCCCAAGCCCCTTGGCAAGCTTCAAGTCCCCCGGATAACGATGCCGGAAGTCAACAGAGTTGCCATAAGCATCAGTCACACCGTTCGCCCGACGCTCCACATACCGAGTCCAATTGCTATCAGGAAAGAACCCCTCCCCCTGAAACCCGGACGTGGACACGCCCCAAAGAAACCCCCGCGGAAACTTGGCGGTCGCCTCCCCTGCCAGCGCCGCGGCACCGGACGCAGGCACGACCACCACCCCCACCAACAAAATAACCCCAAAAACGACTCGCCAGCCACGCAGCCGACAGACACGCATGCCACTCACCACCCGCGAGCCGCAATCAACAACTCCGGAAACAAGCGCGGCCACAGCCAGACCGGCTCTGGCAGGCGAAACGGACGCGGGGCGAGCGAGTCTGCCGAACACGGGGCTCCTCCCGACCGGAACCTGCATCCCCTTCCGCCTCCAAGCCCCCCGCCACGCCCCGCCAACCCCCGGCCCCCCGGAACCTCCTCCACCGCGAGGCAGGCCGGCCGCCCCTGCAACTGGACGTTTTCCCTCCCGCCGACCACGGCTAGCCCCCCCCCGCCGCTGCTCCGCTCCACG
>NZ_JABXFD010000307.1 GCF_013372625.1 Actinomadura sp. BRA 177 | reverse complement strand
GCCGTGGACGCCTCCGACTTCGAGGCGCGGCCCGGACCCGCGCCTCGAAGTCGGAGGCGTCCACGGCATCGGTCGGCAGGACGAGCCGGTACGCGCCTGGCCGCGTCTCGATCAGCTCCGGGCCGATCGCGGCGCGCAGCCGCCGGACGAGGGACTGCAACGCGTTCGGCGCGCCGCCCGGTACGCCGTCCTCCCAGAGCGCGCCGATGATCCGCTCCGCCGGGACCAGCGCGCCGGGGTCGAGGGCGAGCAGCGTCAGCAGCGCCCGCAGCCGGGCCCCGCCGACGGCGAGGGGCGCGCCGTCGTCCGCCAGTACCTCCAGCGGCCCCAGGATCCCGATGCGCACCCGCCGATTCTCCCGCACGGCCAAAGCCCGGACGGCGGACGCCCCGGCGGTCGTGGGATCGCCGGGGCGTCGGGAGGGGCGGAGCCGGTCAGGCCGCGGTGTCCGCGGTCTCCTCTACCTTGCTCTTGGCCCTGGTGTCGTCGAGGGCGGCGAGCTGGAAGTCGGCGCGCGGCTGCTCGACGGTCGCGAGGGAGACGGTCTCGCGCTTGAGGAACAGCGCGAGCGTCCAGTCCGCGATGACGCGCAGCTTCCGGTTGAAGGTCGGGACCTTCGCGCCGTGGTAGCTGCGGTGCATGAACCACGCCGGCCAGCCCTTGACCTTGAAGCCGTAGGTCTGCGCGACGCCCTTGTGCAGGCCGAGCCCGGCGACGGCGCCGATGTTGGCGTGCACGTACGGCTTGAGGGTCTTGCCGCGCAGGGACCGGACGATGTTGTCGCCGAGCAGCTTCGCCTGCCGGACGGCGTGCTGCGCGTTCGGCGGGCAGAACATGCCCTCCTGCGTCAGGTCCGGGATGGCGGCGTTGTCGCCGGCGGTGAACGCCCGCACGAGGCCCTCGATGGTGAGGTACTCGGTGCCCTTGACGCGTCCGCGCTCGTCCACCGGCAGGTCGCCGTGCCGGACGACCGGGGACGGCTTGACGCCCGCGTTCCACACCAGCGTCCCGGCCCGGAAGCTGCTGCCGTCCGACAGCTCGATCCGGCCGTCGACCGCGGACTCCAGGTAGGTGTTCATCTTGACGGCGATGCCGCGGCCGCGCAGCTGCTCGGCGGTCCACTTGCCCATGTCGGGGCCGACCTCGGGCAGGATGCGGTCGGCGGCCTCGACGAGCATGAACCGCAGGTCCTGCGGGGTGACCTTGCGCATGTACTTGGTCGCGTCGCGGGTCATGTCCTCCAGCTCGGCGACCGCCTCCACGCCGGCGAACCCGCCGCCGACGAACACGAAGGTCAGCGCCTTGCGGCGCAGCTCGACGTCGTCGGTCGACTCGGCGATCTCCAGCTGCTCCAGCACGTGGTTGCGCAGGTGGATGGCCTCGCCGACGGTCTTGAGGCTGATGCCGTGCTCGGCGAGCCCGGGGATCGGCAGCAGCCGCGGCACCGCTCCGGCGGCCATGACCAGGTAGTCGTAGGAGATCCGCTCCGGGGGGCCGGACAGCGGCTGGACGATCGCCCACCCGGCGTCGTGGTTCAGCTCGGTGACCCGCGCCTTGCGGACGGTGCACTTGGGCAGCACCCGGCGGAGCGGGACGACGACGTGCCGCGGGGAGATGTTCCCGGCGGCGGCCTCGGGCAGGAACGGCTGGTACGTCATGTACGAGTTGGGGTCAACGACGGTGACCTTGACCTCGCCGCGTCTCAGCTCTCGCTTGAGCTTCTTCTGCAGACGCAGCGCGGTGTACATGCCCACATAGCCGCCACCCACGATGAGGATGTGGGGAGCGCCAGAGGTCTCCTCGGCGGTCCTGGCCATTGCGGCCCTCCAATGTCACGGTCGGCTTGTGAAGACATTCACAAGCTAGCCGATGGAACGTGCCTGACACCAACGAATAACCAGGCAAGAACGCGAGAACTTCCCGTCCTGGTAAACGGCAGGGCTGAATCGGGTGTGAAACCCGCCACTCCTTCGCAAATTATGGGATGGAGCGGGGCAAAGCACGCATGACGCACGTCACAGGGATCTTCCTCGGCCCGGCCGGCGGGCGGCGCCGCGAACCGCCCGTCGCACCCCCGGGAAAGCCCTATCGTTGGGGCGGACGAGGAAGGGGGCGCCGGCGGCGGGACGCGCGCGGCCGATGAGCGGGACCGAGATCACATCGGCCCGGCGGTGCGCGGGCTACGATCTCGCCCGGGAGCGTATCGATGATGAGCAGAGACCGGCGTCCGACGCTGGCCGCGGTGGGCGCCCTCGCCCTCGCCGCGGCCCTGAGCGGCTGCGGGCTGATCGGGCAGCCGCAGAACAAGAGCGCCGAACTGTCGGAGTGGTTCACCGTGACCAGCCCGGTCTTCCGCGATGGCGGCGACTTGCCCCCGCGGTACGGCTGCACGACGTACCCTGGCGGACAGGGGAAGACCCCGCCGCTCCGGTGGTCGGGCACGCCGGCCGGGACCAAGTCGTTCGCGATCGTCATGGACGACCCGGACGCGTCCGGCGGCGCCTACGTCCACTGGGTGATCGCGGGCATCGACGCGACGGTCAACGAGATCGTCGAGGATGCCCGGCTGGACAGGACCGTCGAAGGGTTGACCACAGGCAAGAAGGCGGGATACGCGCCGCCGTGCCCGCCCAAGGGAGAAGAGCATCGGTACCGGTTCACCATCTACGCACTGGACGATCCGGCACCGTTCCAGAACGGCGCCGAACTGAAGGACTCGCTTCCCGCCATCGCCGAGCACACCGTCGGCCGCGGGCGGATCATCGGGAACTTCGGCGGCGAGCAGGCGCGTTGACCGTGGTGCCGGAGAGCGCAGGGTCAGGGCGGACCCCTCGGGGGGCCGGAGCCGACAGGGGTGTGCGGATCGGCGAGGTTGGCCGATCGGTACGCGCCGTGTGAGGGTAAATGTGCGCGAATGGTGTGACAACGGTCATAGCGGTCGGACAGAATCGGGCTGAGCCCCGGCGGC
>NZ_JABXFD010000711.1 GCF_013372625.1 Actinomadura sp. BRA 177 | reverse complement strand
AGCCCCCACTGCGCCCAACCAACTCACGACCCTGAGCCCCTACCCCCCGGCGACCTGCTCGACCAGCCGTGGAACGCCGCCTTTGCCCAGCGCGGCGTGCCACGGCGGTGCAGGAACTCTAGGAGACCGAGCTGTTTGGGCTGCCGTGGAACAGCGCCCTTGCCGGTGTGCGTCCGCCACCGAAGGAGGTCGCGGCGGCTGCCGGACGGGTGCGCCGTCCGGCCCGGTACCTCGGGTGATGTGCGGGATGTCGCCTGGCCGGGGGACGTGCTGCTGTGTGCTGGACTGCGCCGAGCTGGCGGGCGCACATTGGCGGCACGCCGGCCGGTGCGCGGAGACGCTGCAGGAGATTCAGGGCCTGTGGGAGGCGCACGGCGCCGATCCCGCGAACATCGCAACGGCCGGCTGCCGCCGCGTCCAGGACGCCGCCTACCTGCTGCGCCGGGACGGCCCCAAGATCCCCGGGGCCTTCTACCGGCTGCGGCGGGAAGCCGCGGAGCACGGCACGGTGGAGGGCGTCATTGTGCTGCTCGGCGGCGCGGAGCCGTTCTGGGCGTGGCATGCTGCTGGGGTGTCGGTTGAGCCCATTGTGCTGGTGGTCGGGGACGAGGAACTGCTCGCGGAGCGGGCGATCGGGGAGGTCGTCGCGTCCGTGCGGGCGGCGGACCCGGAGGCGGAGGTCATCGACCTGGCGCCGGGCGGGCTGGAGCCCGGGCGGATCTCGGAGCTGACGTCGCCGTCGCTGTTCGGCGGCGGGAAGGTGCTGGTGATCCGGTCGGCGCAGGATCTGGGGAAGGACCTGACGGCCGAGGTACTGAAGTACGCCAAGAATCCCGCGGACGACGTGGTTCTGGTGGCCGTCCACCCCGGCGGGGCCAAGGGGAAGGCGCTGGTGGACGGGCTCACCAAGCTCAAGGCGCGCAAGGTCTCGTGTCCCAAGGTCACCAAGGTGGGGGAGCGGGTCGACTTCGTGCGGGCCGAGATCCGCCGGGCGGGCGGGAAGATCTCGGCCGATGGTGCGCGGGGGCTGGTCGACGCGGTGGGAAACGACCTGCGGGAACTGGCGGCGGCGTGCAGCCAGCTGGTCGCCGACACCGGCGGGAAGATCGACGACGCCGCCGTCGCCCGGTACTACCGGGGGCGCGCGGAGGTCAGCGGGTTCACGGTGGCGGACAAGGCCATCGAAGGGCAGCTCGCCGAGGCGCTGGAGCAGCTCCGCTGGGCCCTCGCCACCGGGGTGGCGCCGGTACTGATCGTCAGCGCGCTCGCCCAGGGGGTGCGGGGTCTGGCGAAGGTAGGCGGCGCGCCGAGAGGCGCCCGGGGTGCGGCGCTGGCGAAGGAGCTGGGCATGCCGCCGTGGAAGATCGACCGGGTGCAGAAGCAGCTGCGCGGCTGGTCCGGGGACGGGGTCGCGCGGGCGCTCGCGGCGGTCGCCGAGGCCGATGAGGCGGTCAAGGGCGGCGCGGCCGACCCCGCCTACGCCCTGGAGAAGACGGTCGCCACCATCGTCGCCGCCCGAGGCTGACCCAGCAGCTCATCGGCCGAAGCCCTTAACTGATTGCCTGTGCCGAGCCTAGATGCGGCCCAGACCACTGTGTGGTGGGTGGTGGTCTGGTCTGTGGTGTTCGGGCCCGGGGCGGCCGTGTGATGGTGACGGCTTGGTCGGTGGTGTCCGGCCCGGGCACGGTGTGGTGGGTGAAGGCCTGGCCTGCGGTGTCCGGCCCGGGGCGACCGTGTGGTGGGTGATGGGCTGGTCGGTGGTGTCCGGCCCGGGGCACGGTGTGGTGGGCGGAGGCCTGGTCTGGGGTGTTCGGGGCCGGGGTCACCGTGTGGTGGGTGATGGCGTGGCTCTGTGGTGTTCGGGCGGGCCGCTGCGAGATGGGTGGGCGTCTGGCGTCGGTATTTTGCTCGTGCGGGAAGGGGGAGGCGGGGGAACCCCTAGGTGGGTTTCACGAAACGTGTGCGGGTGGATCGGATCTGTGACGATGATGGAGCATGAGCTTCCCGTTGATGCATGGGTACGACCGCATCGATCTGGTCGCCGACCTTGATCCGGTCGCGGCGGTGCGGGACAAGGAACTCGGCGAGCGGATCCGTGACTACCCGAAACTCTTCCCCGCCGGGTCGCCCGACTTCGGATTCGCGATACAGCACGGGACGAGCTGGCGCATCGGGTCCGTCGGCACGTCCGATCCTGAGGGAGCGCGGCGGAGCCTGGCCGCCCATCTGCGCAGGACCGTGACCGAGCAGGAGCCCGCCCCGGACCTCGCCCGCGCGATGCTGGCGGCCGCCGGCCGGCTGGACCCCGAGGAGGGCGAGCAGCTTCCCAAGGACGAGTGGGAGATCGGCGATCGGCGCTACCGGGTGATCCGGATCGAGCGGTTCACCCTGATCGGCGGCGGCGCGATGGAGCCGCCCCGGTCGACGGACACGGATCCGGGCGGCCCGACGCTGCTCCGCGGCCACCCCATCGAGCCGCTGGCGCCGGCCGGGCACTGGGAGACGCAGCTGAGGCTGAACCTCGTCGGTTTCCGGCCCATTCCCGGCACCGTCCCGGACATCGTCCAGACCGAGGCCGCGCATGCGATCAGGTCGCATCCCGGGGTGATCCTGCTGCCGCCGACCTTCACCGTGGTCGAGATCAAGGACGGGGCCTGGGACCCGATCGCCGGAGGCGACGGTCCCGGCGAGGCGCGCGACCACCTGGCCGGCCACTTCTCCGAACTACTGCCCCTCATCCGCGCCCACCAGGGCGACCCGGCCTCAGCCGCCGAGCTCGCTGAGTGGACGCAGGCGGCGGAGGAGATCAGGGCCACGAACGGGTACGAGTTCGCGGCGATGGGGCGCCGGTTCCGGACGGTGCGAATCTCCCGGATGATGCGGCTCGGCCGGGACGGTCCCGAAGCACCACGCCCGTCCGACCAGCAGCGTTACGGCGAACCCGCCCCCCATTAGGCCGTCTCCACCTGCCCCCCGGTAGGC
>NZ_JABXFD010000535.1 GCF_013372625.1 Actinomadura sp. BRA 177 | reverse complement strand
GCCGTGGACAGCCCGCCCGCCCGGCGACGGGCTGTCCACGGCCGACTCGCCAATGGGCGGGCAGGCGCCTTCCTGCCAGCCGTCCTGGCCTTGTTCGCCGGGCTCGTCGCGGCGATCTGCTGGGGACCGGCCGTACCCGCCCACGCCGGCAGTGTTCAACAGAGCATCGTTCGCCCCAACCATCCGTTGGGCAACTTCACCGTCAACCACTACGACGGGCTGCGGCTGTCGACCGACCATGTCACCGACACCGCGATCGTCGACTCCGCCGAAATCCCCACACTCCAAGAGCGCGGCGCGGTCGACACCGACCAGGACGGGACGATCAGCACCCCCGAGGCGGCCCGCTACGCCCAGCAGCAATGCACGGCCCTCGCCCAAGCCGCGCCGCTCACCGTCGAAGGCAAGCCGGTCGCCTGGCGCACGACATCCTCCTCCTACACCCTGGCCCCCGGCTCGGCCGGACTGCCCACCAGCCGCCTGACCTGCAAGCTCTCAGCCCCGGCCACGCTGACGAAGGCCGCCCGGATCCACTTCGCCGACACCTTCCGCGACGACCGCATCGGCTGGCACGAAATCACCGCCGCCGCCGAAGGCGTGCGCATCGACCGGTCGCCCGTCCCCACGCGCAGCGTCAGCGACCAACTGCGCCACTACCCCGGCGACCTGCTCACCTCGCCCCTGGACGTCCGATCGGCGACCCTCCAGGTCCGGCCCGGCACCGGCTCGACCACCGCCCGGCTGCCCGAACCGCCCACCGCCGGGCCCTTCACCAAAGCCCTCAGCCACCTCACCGCCCGCTTCAACTCCCTGGCCGGCGCCCGACACCTCTCCCTGGGCGTCGGTCTGCTCGCCATCCTGCTCGCGGTCATCCTCGGCGCCGGGCACGCCGCGCTCCCCGGCCACGGCAAGACGGTCATGGCCGCCTACATCGCCGGACGCCGAGGCCGCACCCGCGACGCCCTCCTCGTCGGCGCCACCGTCACCCTCACCCACACCGGCGGCGTCCTGATCCTCGGCCTGCTCCTTTCGGCCTCGGCGGCCCTGGCCGGCGAATCCCTGCTGGCCTACCTCGGCGCCGCCAGCGGCCTGCTGGTCACCGCCATCGGCATCGGCCTGCTCCGCTCAGCCTGGCGCCCCCACCACGCCCACCACGGCCACGGGCACGGGCACGGGCACGGCCAGGGAGACGGACACGGGGACGTGCGCTTCGGCAAGGCCGGACTCATCGGACTGGGCCTGTCCGGCGGCCTGGTACCGAGCCCGTCCGCGCTGGTAGTCCTGCTCGGCGCCATCGCACTCGGCCGGACGATCTTCGGAGCCTGCCTCGTCCTGGCCTACGGACTCGGCATGGCCGCCACCCTCACCGCCGCCGGCCTCACCCTCGTCCGCCTCCAGGCAATGCTGGACAGAACCACCCTCGCCCGCAAGGCCGACCGCCTGGGCCGGCTCACTCCCGTGGCCACCGCCGCCCTGGTCATCGTAGTCGGCCTCGGACTAGCCCTCCGCGGCCTCAACGGCGCCCTCTGAGCGAGCGCGCCGTCGGCCTTCACGAAGACGACCCAGCGACACCCACCCCGAAGGGAGCAATGCCGAGCAGTGACGCAAAGAGGCACCGCAGGAGGCTACCGGCCCCACACCCGGCCGCACCATCCCGGCGCCCCCGCTCCGGAACGGTACGCGACCCGCATCGGACTTGACCGGCCCGTTGTCGCGGAAGAACTACGCCACTCGGCGCAAGGCCAGTGCATGGCCACGCCACCGTGCACGACGACGCGACCTCGGCCGATGCCACCCTTGGAGCCTTTATGAATGAGTGGGTGCAGACCCCCGACACCCCGCTCGGCAGCGACCAAGGGTCCGCTGGGCCAACGGTTCTCCTCCGCATCAGTTGCCCCCACGTGCCAGCAGAAAATGATCTCGACCAGCGTGGAATCCCAGTGCGGAAGGACACCAGGTCGCTGCAGCTCAAGGAGTTTCGTCAGCAGCAAAAGGCGGCGGGCAACCTGGCCATGGGCGAGAGGTATGCCATCGCCCGTGTCGTGCTCTTGATCGCGACTGCTCTTCAGGACCGCCTTGGTGGGAGGCGCTCGATGGTGCTGCCCCGCCGGGGGTGCGAGCCTGCGGATTCACGTCCGCGGAAGTGCGTTGCTGACTGCTCTGGTGGCTCTGACCGCTGGTTCTATGGGCGACATGACCGGCTTGGGTGGGCGCAGAGGACCCGGTTTCGGGAGCGCTACCAGGGTGGATGCAGGGCCCGGATCGAGCCGCCGAGCCGCCACCGAGCCGCCACGGGGACGAAGCGGGGCATGTCGGGCGGTAGACAAGCCGGGCAATTTCGCGTTTGCGCTGGTCAGGGTGGTGGGTCGCGTGGGACTCGAACCCACAACCTACGGATTAAAAGTCCGGAGCTCTGCCAATTGAGCTAGCGACCCGTCCCGCAAGGGTACCGAGATCGGCGAGGGGTTTGCGACGGGGTTAGGGCGTGGGGGTCAGGTGGACTGGGAGGTGCTTCAGGCCGTTCTGGAAGTTGGAGGCCAGGCGGACGGGGGTGCCGGTGAGGGTGGTGTCGTGGGGGAGGAGTTCGCGGAAGATGGCGCGCATCTGGGTGCGGGCCAGGTGGGCGCCCAGGCAGAAGTGGGGGCCGAAGCCGAAGCTGACGTGGTCGTTGGGGGTGCGGGTGATGTCGAAGCGGTCGGGGGACGGGAAGACGGTTTCGTCCCGGTTGGCGGAGGCGTGGTAGACGACCACCTTGTCGCCAGCGTTGATCTTCTGGCCGGAGAGTTCGACGGGTTGGGTGGCGGTGCGGCGGAAGTCCATGACCGGGGGCCAGTAGCGGAGCATCTCCTCCACGGCGGACGGGAGGAGGGACGGGTCGGAGCGGAGGCGGGCCAGGGCGGCGGGGCGGGCGGGGGGGGGGAGGAGGCCGCCGGGGATGCCGTTGCGGGGGGCGCCGCGGCCCGCCACGGCGACAGAGGAAGACCACGACCACAA
>NZ_JABXFD010000481.1 GCF_013372625.1 Actinomadura sp. BRA 177 | reverse complement strand
CCCAACAACCCCGGCCTTCACCCCCCACCACCCGTCCCGCTACCTAAGGCCATAACCGCACACGGGGGCACGACCCCCTGTTTCCCGAATCGAAACAGGGGGTCGGCCACCCCACTCCGTGTACAACTGGCCGGCCCCCGAGCGCTATAGCTGACGCTCACTGAACATGCTCGAGTCACGCCGGACCCGGCATGAGGAGTCGGCCGGGCTCAGCACCACCCGAACCGGCCAGGCAGACCCCGAGAACGAGACACTGCTGGCCGAGCCCACCGCCGAACTCAAGGAGCAGCCGAGGAATCCGACACCGCACGCTCCCCAAAACGAGAAATCGCCACCGCCTTCCTGACCGCCTCCCGCGGCGGAGACTTCACCGCCCGCCGGGAACTCCTCGCCCCGGGCACAAGATCCGCGGCGCCCACGAGATGGCAACCTTCTTCGCCGGCCAAGCCAGGCCGCCCGCCCCGCCCTGGTCAACGGCGACCCCAGCAGCCGTCTGGACCCACCACGGCACCCCAATGGCCGGCGATGACCCGCCCCGTCTCCTGCACGATCACCGTCCATGCCCTAAATGAGGCGCTTTCTACCGCGACGTACTCGGCTTTGACGTCTGTCGCCTCCGAGGGGACGCAGCAGGCGAGCACCAGCCAGCACATCAGCCGGACGTCCTCGCGGGTCACCGGCGATGAGTTCGGCATGCGGGCATGGTCCACACGTAGAGACACGCGATCCTCGGAGGAGCCATGACCACCAAAGCACTACCGCCCGTCGTCGACACCGAGACCTGGCAGCGCCACCTCGACGAGTTGCGCGCCCGCGAGAAGGCCGCGACCCGCGAACTCGACGCGATCGCCGCCCAGCGCCGCCGAATGCCGATGGTCAAGCTGCCCGAGTACACCCTGGAAGGCGAGGAAGGACCGGTCACACTCGCCGAAATCTTCGACGGCAGGCCCCAACTGATCGTCTACAACCACATGTGGTTCCCCGGCGAAACATGGCAGTGCCCAGGCTGCACCGGCTTCACCTCACAGTTCACCCGCCTGGAGTTCCTAGAGGCCTACGACGCCAGGTTCGTCATCGTCACCCAGGGCCCGATAGACGAGGCCCTAGCCTACAAAAACCGCGTCGGAAACAAGATGACCTGGTACTCCACCGCGAACAGCCCCTTCGGCACCGACGTAGGCGCACCCCCTGGCGGCGGCTTCGCCGTCAACGTCTTCCTACGCGACGGCGACACCGTCTACCGAACCTGGCACACGAACGGCCGAGGCACCGAACAACTCAGCCACTCCTTCGCCCTGATCGACCTACTCCCCTACGGCCGCCAGGAGGAATGGCAGGACTCCCCCAAGGACTGGCCCCAATCCCCCACCTACACCCGCTGGCCCGACTCCAAAACAATCGCCACCCACTACGGCCTCACCTAACCAAAGCCACAGACACCGATCAAAGCCGTGACTGTCCCGCACCGCCGCGCCCCAGGTACCTGCGGACCCGGCCGCTGATGGAGAAGGGCGTAACTCCCCTGAGCAACATCTTCATCACCGATGACGCAACGCAACGGCTCAAGAACCGTAGGCACTCACAAGATCGAAGGCCATGTTCCGCTGCCACGGATCATGGCCTTCGGCATGGGTGGGCCCAGCGCACCCAAGTGGCACGGGGCCGTCCTGCCGCGTGGCACGCACACGTCTCCCCGCCTGAGCTTCCCATCTGCCGTCGTCCCGCGTTCCGCGCTTCCAGACCAGGGCCAGGTAGATCTCCGATCGGGACGTCGGCGGACGGGAAGCTCGGGCATCCCCAACCACCAACAACCGTCACGGGCGCGGAATGAGCTTGCCAGAGCCAGAAAGCCCCCGCTGGAGGCTTCGATACCGTGGACGTCGTGTCCACCAGCTCTCCCACTTGCCCCACCTGTAATCGAGTGCTGAAGTGGGGCGGCCTGGTCCTCATGTTCCGGGAGGACGACGGGAAACGCGTGTGCCGCGCCCTGTGGGGATGTGCCGATAGTCACCAGTGGTGGATGTGGGCGGACAGACCCGCATCCGCATTGGAGCCGTGCCCGTATCCAGATCTGTTTGGTTCCTGAGGCGGCCGGCGCGCCCCGTGGTGACCAGTCGGAGCTGGGCCGGCGGACGTGGCGCGATGCGCGCCGGTGACCGGCGCCCACACCGCACGCTCCGGGCGGCAAGACGCGGAGCCGCGCAGCGGCCCAAGCGCCGCCGCCTCTTGACCTCAACGCCGGGACGGTCACCGTCCGGCAAGCGCAAGTCGAGTTGGACACCGGCGAACTGATCATCGGGCCGCCCAAGTCACGGGCTGGCCTCCGCACCCTGGCACTCCCTCAAGCGATCCTCTCCGATTTGCGGTGACATCTCGGCAACTTCACCGGAGCCGGGGATGGCGCGCTGATCTTCACCGGAAAACGCGGAGACGTCCTGCGGCGGGCGAACTCCCGGCGCGCTATCAAGTGGGGCGCGGCCGTGGCCAAGCTCGGCGTGCCGAACCTCCATTTTCACGACCTCCGCCACACCGGCAACACGTTCGCGGCCGAGTCCGGCGCGACGCTCCGCGACCTCATGGAACGGATGGGCCATGACAGCGTGCGGGCCGCGATGATCTACCAGCACCGGACGGCGGGCGGTAACCGAGCCATCGCCCAAGCCATGGACAACAAGATCAACAACGCCAACCCGGATGACGACGACGGGGCGGCCGGGAGGCTCGCGCTCGTCGGCTAATGGCACGCTAATGGCACGAAGACCCTGTTCCCGTGATCGGGAACAGGGTCTTTTCGCTGGTGGGCGCGGACGGTTTCGAACCGCCGACTCCTCGCTTGTAAGGCGAGTGCTCTACCCCTGAGCTACGCGCCCCGCGTTGCCGGGAAAGCGTACCCGGTTCGTGGGGGCCTTCGCGAAACGGTATTCGGGTGCGGACGGTCAGGAGGTGGGCGTTAGGTGGGTCAGGGCGGCGGCCAAGCGGTCGGTGGTGGTTGGGGTGG
>NZ_JABXFD010000710.1 GCF_013372625.1 Actinomadura sp. BRA 177 | reverse complement strand
CCTCACCCTCACCGGCCGGCAGAAGGAGGCCACCCGATGAGCACCCTCACCCTCGCCATGCGCGACTCGTCCACCATGGTCCGGCGGCAGCTCAAGCGGCTGCTCCGCTACCCGCCCATGACCGTGCCGCTGATCGTCACGCCGGTCATCATCCTGCGGGCGTTCGTCGACGTCCTCGGCGGCGCGGCCGCAGTGGTCGGCGGGTTGCTGCCGCCGGAGTGGCCGGCGCGGAGCCCGGCGCTGGCCGCGCTCGGGGTCCGGCGCGTCGAACTGGCCGACGTGATCGACGAGCTGGCCGCTGTGGACCGGGAACCGGCGTGGTGGCGCCGGATATATGACGCTTTGGACGGACCCGCCAGGGACGCTCTGGGCGCCTTGCCGGTGCCGTTGGCGGGCGAGACCGGGCGGCTGGTGCGCGGGCCGCGGGGGCTGCTGGTCGCGGACGGCGTCGATCCGGCGGGGCTGGACGCGCTCGGGCTGCGGTTCGTCCATCCGGAGGCCGTCCATCCGCTGCTGATGCGGCTGGGCGCGATCGAGGCGGGGCCGCGTACGGTGCTCGCCGACGCCGGGGTGCGGACGGCCGTGGAGGAGTCGTTCCAGGCCGACGATCCCGATGCCGTCGCGGAGGCCGTGCTGGGGCTGGTGGGTCCCGCGCACATCGACCCCGGCGACGAGCCGTGGCTGGCGGAACTGGCCCTGCCCGGTGACGACGGAGAGCTTTACCCGGCGGGTGAACTGCTGCTGCCGGAAAGCCCGTTGCGGGGCCTCATGGCCGATGACGCGCCGTTCGGTGTCGTGGACGGCGAGGTGCTGGAGCGATGGGGCGCGGAGACGCTCGCGGCCGTCGGAGTCTTGGACGGTTTCGCACTCGCCAAGAGCGAAGACGTGAACCTGGCTGGCCTTGTCGATGAGGCTGAGACCCTGGAACTGGACGACGAGGACCTCTGGGCGGACGAGGTCCTGACGCGCATCGGCCCGCAGGATCTTCCGCCGCTCGTGCCGGAGTTCGTGGCCGTCCGCGACCTGGAACTCGTCGATGACTGGTCGGCGGCGCTGAGGCTTCTTGCCGGGCCTCCATGGCGGGCCGCGATCGTGGATCCCGCCCATGTCACCCTGCACAACGGCAGGCGTGTGGCCGTCCCGTCGTACACGGCGTGGTGGCTGGGACGACACCCGATACTGGACGGACGCACGCCGGCGGAATTCCGGCTGGGCGGCGACGATTCGCTGACCGGGCTCTACGACGTCGCTCCAGAGGGCTTGGACGAGCGGCTACTGCTCGCACTGGGCGTCCGCACGTCACTCGAAGAGTTGCTTGAGGAACCTGGCGGCGTCCAAGAACTACTCGACCGGCTCGCTGACCCCGACCGCTCCGTCACCCGTCCACAACTGGGTACCCTATGGACGGCCTTGGCCGACGCCCCCGAAACGGCGATCGAGCCACCCGACCACGTGCGGGCCATAGTCGACGGTGAGGTCGAGGTCGTGGACGCCGGCGACGCCCTCGTCCTGGACAGCCCCGACCTCCTCCCACTCCTCCAAGGGCAGCCGCTCGTCATCGTCGCCCAAGGCCGCGACACGCGCCTCGCCGAACTGCTCGATCTGCCGCTGGCCGGGGACGAGACACCAGGCGACATTGAGCAGGAGGGCGATAAACGTCCCGTGCCGGACGCGGTCAGGGCCGTCCTACCGGATGCCCCCGCCGACTACCTCGCACACGATCGCCTCATCGTGGACGGCCAGGACGTCCCGTGGTGGACGAGAGACGGCGAAATCCACGCAAGCGGAGTGAACGGCCTAGCGCGAGCGCTCGCCTGGTCCACCGGAAACTGGACAGAGCGACTCCTCATCGAAGCCGTCCTACGCGACCCCGAAGACCTGCCCATCCTGCTGGCCGAAGCCGACCTGGAGCCCTAGTCGACGCGTTCGCGGTCCACGGTCCGATCCACGGCCGGCGACGCTCCGGCCTCCGGCACGGCCTGGCGTTCGGCGGTGCGCGCAGCCTCGGCGCGCTCGCGTCCGGACTGGAGCCTGGGCACGTACCACATGGCGAACAGGCCGATCCCGATCCCGGCGGCGCACACCCACAGCCACCAGCGGTCCTCGGACGGCAGCCCCACCACGAGCAGCACGATGAGCGCGATCGCCCAGGCGACCGTCCCCGCGGCCGCGATGCGGACGTCGTTGGTCTGCATCGGCGGCGGGTCCGGGCGGCGCGGTCGGCTCATGGTCCACAGGCTACGTGGCCCGGCCCCGCCGGTCCTCCGGTGACCATGGTGATGAGCAGCTCAAAACGGGCCTGTCGGACGGTCGGCGCGGGCGGCGTGGCAGCATGGGCAGCAGTACCCGGGAGAACAATGACCATGACAACGCCACCGATCCGGGGCCGCACGGCGTCCGCGCCGGGGCTGGCCGAGGAGCTGCGCATCTCGATCGCGCGGCTGACCCGCCGGCTGCGCAACCTGCGGCCGCCCGCGGCGGGCGACGGCGGCCGCCCGCTGTCGCTCACCCAGTTCGCCGCGCTCGCCGCCATCGAGCGGCACGGGTCGATGACGCCGCGCGAGCTGGCCGACCATGAGAAGGTGCAGCCGCCCTCGATGACCCGCGTGCTCGCCTACCTGGAGGAGCGCGGGCTCGTCGCGCGCAGCCCGCACCCGACCGACGGGCGGCAGGTCGTGCTGAACGCCACCGACGAGGGCGCCGCCCTGCTCGCGGACGAGCGCCGCCGCAAGGAGGCGTGGCTCGCCCGCCGGCTCGCCGAGCTGACCGACGACGAACGCGAGATCCTGCGCCAGGCCGCCCCGATCATCGACCGGCTCAGCCGCTCCTGACCGCGGCCGTGTGGCCATGTTCACCTTGCCGGAATGACACATGCGCAATTAACGTTAGCTTTGGTAATTGCTTCTGCTAACGAAATTCCTTATGAACCTGTCTACTATACAACTCTGACGCTGCCGACGAAGCGGCAAGGTGGAAAATCGTGCGGAGCCGAATCACTCAAAAAAA
>NZ_JABXFD010000173.1 GCF_013372625.1 Actinomadura sp. BRA 177 | reverse complement strand
AGCGCTCGGCGTGCGGCCACATCGACAAGAAGAACCGGCCCGACCAGGCCACCTTTAAATGCAC
Source organism: Actinomadura sp. BRA 177 (assembly GCF_013372625.1). GTDB lineage: Bacteria > Actinomycetota > Actinomycetes > Streptosporangiales > Streptosporangiaceae > Spirillospora. The sequence goes on along the minus strand of NZ_JABXFD010000173.1, from coordinate 144 downwards.
GTCGTGCGGCTTCGCTGAGCACGCCGACGTCAACGCAGCCCGCAACATCGCCGCACGCGGCGCCGCGGGCTGGGCAGTGAGTCACGCTGCCGACGACGCGGCCTGACCCACCACATCCAGTGGCGGCCAAGAGCTGCAAGCTCG
>NZ_JABXFD010000728.1 GCF_013372625.1 Actinomadura sp. BRA 177 | reverse complement strand
CTCACACAGGCGGTGAGCTGAGTAGCCAGTGCTCCACATCTATGAGCAGCCACCTGACAGACATCCGCTGTCAACAGTGGCCACCGACCCGCGCACCGACCCCCGGAGGGGCGGATCCACACAGGCCAGCTGGTTGCTCCTTAGAAAGGAGGTGATCCAGCCGCACCTTCCGGTACGGCTACCTTGTTACGACTTCGTCCCAATCGCCGGCCCCACCTTCGACCGCTCCCCCCCTTGCGGGTTGGGCCACGGGCTTCGGGT
>NZ_JABXFD010000696.1 GCF_013372625.1 Actinomadura sp. BRA 177 | reverse complement strand
GTTGCCGCGTGCGGCGATGTTGCGGGCTGCGTTGACGTCGGCGTGCTCAGCGAAGCCGCACGACGTGCATTTAAAGGTGGCCTGGTCGGGCCGGTTCTTCTTGTCGATGTGGCCGCACGCCGAGCACTCCTGCGAGGTGTGGCGCGGGTCCACGAAGACCACCGGGGCACCGGCGCGTTCGGCCTTGTAGGCGATGAAGGCGCCGAGCTGGGCGAAACTCCAGGTGTGCAGTGTGACCCGCTGGGGCTTGCGTAGCCGGACCCGCGC
>NZ_JABXFD010000320.1 GCF_013372625.1 Actinomadura sp. BRA 177 | reverse complement strand
CGCCGGCACCGCGCGCGCCGCCGTCGCGCTGCCCGCCGACGGCGCCGAGGACGTGGAGGCCGTCGCGCTCGGCGCGCTGCTAGGCGCGTACTCGTTCGACGCCTACCGCACCGGCGACGCGCACAAGAGCCCCGTCGAGGAGATCCGGCTGCTCGCGTCCGCCTCCGAGGACGCCGCCGTCGAGCGTGCCCGGACTCTCGCCGCGTCCGTGAAGCTCGTCCGCGACCTGGTCAACACCCCGCCGTCGCACCTGTCGCCCGAGGACCTGGCCGCCGAGGCCGGGCGGGTCGCCGCGGAGTCCGGCCTCGGGATCGAGGTGCTGGACGAGAAGGCCCTCGTGGAGGGCGGCTACGGCGGCATCGCGGGCGTCGGGCAGGGCTCGGTCAACCCGCCGCGCCTCGTCCGGCTCGCCTACACCCACGCCGAGGCGTCGCGGACGCTCGCGCTGGTCGGCAAGGGCATCACGTTCGACTCCGGCGGCCTGTCGCTCAAGCCGACCGACGCGATGGACTGGATGAAGTCCGACATGGGCGGCGCCGCCGCGGTGCTCGGCGCGCTCGCCGCCATCGCCAAGCTCGGCCCCAAGGTCAACGTCGTCGGCTACCTCGCGATCGCCGAGAACATGCCGAGCGGCACCGCCCAGCGCCCGTCCGACGTGCTGCGCATCTACGGCGGCAAGACCGTCGAGGTCCTCAACACCGACGCCGAGGGCCGCCTCGTCATGGCGGACGCGCTCGTCCGGTCCGGCGAGGACTCCCCCGACCTGATCGTGGACGTCGCCACGCTGACCGGCGCGCAGCTCGTCGCGCTCGGCACCCGGACCGCCGGCGTCATGGCCAACGACGACGGCGTCCGTGAGAAGGTGGTGGCGGCGGCCGAGCGCGCGGGCGAACCGTCCTGGGGCATGCCCCTGCCGGCGGAGCTGCGCAAGGGCCTGGACTCCGCGGTCGCCGACATCGCCAACATCAGCGGCGAGCGGTGGGGAGGCATGCTGGTCGCCGGGACGTTCCTCAAGGAGTTCGTGCCGGACGGCGTCAAGTGGGCCCACCTGGACATCGCGGGCCCGTCGTTCAACAAGGGCGAGCCGTACGGCTACACCCCGAAGGGCGGCACGGGGGCCGCGGCCCGCACGCTGGTGCAGATCGCCGAGGACGTCGCCGCGGGAATTCTGTAGCGAATCCGTCCGCTGTCACCGGGCGGAGAACAGAATAGGTTTCGCAAGGCGGCGGGGGCCCGCCGGTGACGGTGCGCCCCGCCCCGCCCTAGGGCCAGCGGCGCCGCGATCCACGCGGGCGCCACGACAGGGGAAAGGGAGCGTCCAGTGGCCAACAGCGGCCCCTTCGACATCGTCGTCCTGGGTGCCGGCAGCGGCGGTTACGCGTGCGCGCTGCGCGCCGCCGAGCTCGGCAGGTCGGTCGCGCTCATCGAGCGGGACGAGTCACTCGGCGGCACGTGCCTCAACCGCGGCTGCATCCCCACCAAGGCGCTGCTGCACGCGGCCGAGGTGGCGGACCACGCGCGCGATGCGGCGAAGTTCGGCGTCAAGACCACGTTCGAGGGCATCGACGTCGCCGGCGTGAACGCCTACAAGGACAAGGTCGTCTCCACGACCGTCAAGGGCCTCACCGGGCTGATCAAGTCCCGGGGCATCGAGGTCGTGCACGGCACCGGGCGGCTGACGGGCCCGACCACGGTCGAGGTCACCTCGCCGGACGGGGGGACCACCGCGATCGAGGGCGGGCACATCGTGCTCGGCACCGGGTCGCAGCCGAAGACGCTGCCCGGCCTGGAGATCGACGGCGAGCGCGTCATCTCCAGCGACCACGCGCTGCGGCTGGAGCACGTCCCGGCGTCCGTCGTCATCCTCGGCGGCGGCGTGATCGGCGTCGAGTTCGCCAGCGTGTGGCGCTCGTTCGGCGCCGAGGTCACGATCGTGGAGGCGCTGCCGCACCTGCTGCCGCTGGAGGAGGAGTCCAGCTCCAAGCGGCTGGAGCGCGCGTTCCGCAAGCGCGGCATCAAGTTCGAGGTCGGCACCCGGTTCGAGAGCGCCAAGACGACGCAGGGCGGCATCTCCGTCACCCTCGAAGGCGGCACGACGATCGACGCGGAGCTGCTGCTCGTCGCGGTGGGGCGCGGCCCGATCTCCGACGGCATCGGGCTCGCCGAGGCCGGCGTCGAGACCGACCGCGGGTTCGTGACGGTGGACGAGTACTGCCGGACGAACGTCCCCACGATCTCCGCCGTCGGCGACCTGATCCCCACGCCGCAGCTCGCGCACGTCGGCTTCGCCGAGGGCATCCTCGTCGCCGAGCGGCTGAGCGGGCTCGCCCCGGCGCCGATCGACTACGACGGCGTGCCCCGCATCACCTACTCCGACCCCGAGGTGGCCTCGGTCGGCATCACGTCCGCGACGGCCCGCGAGCGCGGGCACGAGATCAAGGAGTTCACCTACGACCTGGCCGGCAACCCCAAGAGCAAGATCCTGGGGACGCAGGGCGAGGTCAAGGTTATCGCGTCCGTGGACGGTCCCGTCCTCGGCCTGCACATGGTCGGCGCGCGCGTCGGCGAGCTCATCGCGGAGGGCCAGCTCATCTACAACTGGGAGGCCCTGCCGGGCGAGGTCGCCCAGCTGATCCATCCCCACCCGACCCAGTCCGAGGCGGTCGGCGAGGCCCACCTCGCCCTCGCCGGCAAACCACTGCACGTGCACGGCTGAACGCCGCACAAGTCATCCGAAGGAGTCGCTGAGACATGCCGGTCTCCGTCACCATGCCCCAGCTCGGCGAGAGCGTCACCGAGGGCACCGTCACCCGCTGGCTCAAGAAGGAGGGCGAGCGCGTCGAGACCGACGAGCCGCTCCTCGAGGTGTCCACCGACAAGGTCGACACCGAGATCCCCTCGCCCGCCTCGGGCGTCCTGACCAGCATCACCGTCGCCGAGGACGAGACCGTCGAGGTCGGCGCCGAGCTCGCCGTCATCGGCGACGAGGGCGACGCGCCGTCCGGCGGCGGCGCCCCCGCCGCGCAGGAGCAGCAGGCCCCGGCCGCGCCGGAGCCCGCCCAGCAG
>NZ_JABXFD010000720.1 GCF_013372625.1 Actinomadura sp. BRA 177 | reverse complement strand
GCAGCGTCCTTGGCAGCCGCGCCGCCGTCCTTGCCCGCCGAGCGGGACCCGCCGCCGCCCTTGAAGTTGGCCGGACGCACCGCCCCCGCCTTCAGCGAGTAGGCCAGCCGCCCGGTACCGGAGTTGACGTAGGGCGTCACCGTCAGGCCGTCGAACTCCACCGGCACGAACGGGAAACCCGCCGGAGCCTCCGGCATGATCGGCTGCACCGGCGCCGCCAGCTTGACCTTGAACGTGCCCTTGGACTCGGGGTCGGCGTCCAGCACCTCCACCGCCCACACCAGTTCCCCGGTGTCCTTGTCGTGCGCCTGCACGAAGTTCTC
>NZ_JABXFD010000001.1 GCF_013372625.1 Actinomadura sp. BRA 177 | reverse complement strand
TCGTCTTTGTCGCCGGTCCGGGACGCGCCGGGCGCGGCGGCGTGCGGGGGCGCGGAGCCGCCGGGCGCCGGGGCGCGGGCCGGGCCCAGCGGGGATCTTCGGGGGGTCCGAGGAGCAGGCGCCGCGCGCGGGCGGGGTGATCGTCTCGGTCATGACCGGGTCCCTCCGGTGTTCTCCCCGGCCGCCGGGACGCGTCCGGGAGCACCGCGGCCGAGGCGGCGGGGGGGGAAGATCCAGGCGCGCATCAGCAGGAACCGGACCAGGGTGGCGGCGGCGTTGGCGGTGACGAGCGCGGCGACCCCGCCGGTCCGGGACGCGCCGGGCGCGGCGGCGTGCGGGGGCGCGGAGCCGCCGGGCGCCGGGGCGCGGGCCGGGCCCAGCGGGGATCTTCGGGGGGTCCGAGGAGCAGGCGCCGCGC
>NZ_JABXFD010000111.1 GCF_013372625.1 Actinomadura sp. BRA 177 | reverse complement strand
GGCGGCGGCGGTTGGGTATAGGGGGCGGACCGGGGACCGGGCGGCGGCGGCCGGCCGCGCCCGCGCCGCCCGGTCCGCGGTGTCGGGCAGCCGGGGGCGGGCCGGCGGGCCGGCGGGGCCCGGGGGGGGGGCGCTCGGCGGCGGCATCGCGCCGCCCTCGCCCGCCCGGTCGCCGGAACCGGGCACGTAGTGCCGCTTCAGCACCGCCAGATGCGCGCGGTGGTGCGCGAGGACGGGATCGAGCCGGGAGGCCGGCACGGTGCCGGCCGCCCGCGCCGCCCGGTACGCCGCGATCAGCTCCTGCTCGGCCGCGATCGCGCCGACGAGCAGCGGCACGTCCGGGCGCGGGGCCGCCTCCGCGGCGCACCCCGCGAGCCATGGCAGGACCAGCGCGGCCCCGCCGCCGAGCAGCAGCGCGCGCCGCGGCATCGCCTCTGGCAAGGCAGACTCCTCACCCGTGGTGGAAGCTCGTGGTGGAGGTGCTCGTGGTGGAGCTCGTGGCGGAGGTGGTGCGGCCCGCTGCGGCCGCGGTCTCCGGACGCGCCCATCAGGCCAGCTCAAGCATTCCATATCCGGCGCGCCGGTGAGCCGCCGGAAAGACCGCCGCGGTCCCCGGCTGTCGATAGTCTTGAGACGTGGGTGGACGGAACGCCGCCATCCGCGATCGCAGGCGTGACAACAGAGGGAACACGAGGAGGGCCCATGAGCGTCGAGTCCCGCGGTGGCCGCGCTCAGGGCGGGCGCGACGCCGCCATCGCCGAGCTGACCGGGCTGCTCGGGCCCGCCGTCGGCGCGGCGGGCTTCGACCTGGAGGAGGTCGACGTCCGGCCGGCCGGGCGCCGCCGGCTGGTCAAGGTCGTCGTGGACGGGGACGACGGGGTCGCCCTCGACGACATCGCCCGGATCAGCGAGGCGGTCTCCCGGCTCCTCGACGAGTCCGACGTCATGGGGACCTCGCCCTACGTGCTCGAGGTGACCTCGCCCGGCGTCGACCGCCCCCTCACCGAGCCGCGGCACTGGCGCCGCGCCGTCGGCCGGCTGGTCGTCGCCCCGCTGGCCGAGGGCGGCCAGATCGAGGGCCGGGTGGTGGCGGCCGACGACCGGGCCGTCGAGATCGACGTCGTGCAGAACCGCCGGACCAAGGGAGCCGGCGCGAAGGGCGCCGGGCAGAAGGGCGCCGGAACCGTGCGCCGCAGGTTCGGCCTGGGTGAGCTGGGGCGCGGCCGGGTGCAGGTGGAGTTCAAGCCCCTGGATCGGACGGCCGAGGAAAAGCGTTCTCCGGCTGAGCCGGACTAGAGGGGGGAACCTCGTGGACATCGACATGACCGCCCTGCGGGGCCTGGAGAGCGAGAAGGACATCTCGCTCGACGTGGCCGTCAAGGCCATCGAAGACGCCCTGCTGATCGCCTACCACCGGACAGAGGGCGCGGCGCCGAAGGCGCGCGTCGAGCTGGACCGGCAGAGCGGGCACGTGACCGTCTGGGCGACCGAGACCGACGCGGAGGGCGACGACCTCCGCGAGTACGACGACACCCCGACCGGATTCGGCCGCATCGCCGCGACCACCGCCAAGCAGGTGATCCTGCAGCGGCTGCGCGACGCCGAGGACGAGCTGACGTTCGGCGAGTACGCCGGGCGCGAGGGCGACATCGTCAGCGGCATCATCCAGCAGGGCAAGGACCCGCGGAACGTGCTGGTCGACCTCGGCCGGATCGAGGCCGTGCTGCCGCCGCAGGAGCAGGTGCCGGGCGAGCGCTACGAGCACGGCGAGCGGCTGCGCGCCTACGTCGTCCAGGTCCGCAAGGGGCACCGCGGCCCGTCGGTGCAGCTGTCGCGGACGCACCCGAACCTCGTCCGCAAGCTGTTCGCCCTGGAGGTCCCGGAGATCGCCGACGGCACCGTGGAGATCGCCGCGATCGCCCGCGAGGCCGGCCACCGCACCAAGATCGCGGTGCGCTCGCGCAAGCAGGGCGTGAACGCCAAGGGCGCCTGCATCGGGCCGCTCGGCGGCCGGGTCCGCAACGTGATGGCCGAGCTGCACGGCGAGAAGATCGACATCGTGGACTGGTCGGACGACCCCGCGGAGTTCGTCGGGAATGCGCTGTCGCCCGCGCGGGTTTCCCATGTGCAGGTCGTCGACGCCGACGCCCGGGTCGCCCGGGTGGTGGTGCCCGACTACCAGCTGTCCCTCGCCATCGGCAAGGAGGGGCAGAACGCACGGCTGGCGGCCCGGCTCACCGGGTGGCGGATCGACATCCGGTCCGACACCGAGCCCGAGCAGATGCCCGTGAAGTCCGCCGAGCCCGGTCAAACCGGATCTTCTGCGTCAGGAGAGCATGCGACCGGCCCCGCGGACGCCTCGGCGCGGTAGACTCATGGAACGTGGCCGGACGGCCCCTGTTCGCACGTGTGTGGGCTGCCGGGTTCGCACGGCCAAGTCCGACTTGCTGCGCCTGGTGGTGGTCGAGGGCGTCATCGTCCCCGACCCCCGCGGGCGGCTGCCGGGGCGGGGTGCGCATCTGCACCCCGATCCGGCGTGTCTCGAGCTCGCAGAGCGGCGTCGGGCGTTCCCGCGGGCTTTCCGCCTGCCGGGGCCGCTCGACGCGAGTGCGCTGCGGGAGCGGCTTGCGGCACGCGCCGCGCAGCAGCAGGATGGCCGAATGGTAAGCGACGTCTAGTCGGAAGCAGGTCGAGATTGCTATGAGCGCTCGATGAGCACGCCGCGATGAGTACGGCAAGTTAGCGACGGTCCGGAGGCCGCACCCCCGGACCGAGTAGGGAGTGCAGTGGCGAAGGTCCGGGTTTACGAACTCGCCAAGGAGTTCGGTGTCGAGAGCAAGGTCGTCATGGCCAAGCTCAAGGAGATGGGCGAGTTCGTACGGTCGGCGTCCTCCACGATCGAGGCGCCGGTCGAACGCAGGCTGAAGGAAGCCTTCTCAAATTCTTCGTCCCCCAAGCAGGGGGACAAGCGGGGCGCGCCGAAGCGACCTTCGGGTCCGCGTCCCGCCGCGCCGCGTCCGGGTCCGCCCGGCGGCGGCGCCTCCGACGGGCAGGGTGCGCGCCCGCAGGCCC
>NZ_JABXFD010000002.1 GCF_013372625.1 Actinomadura sp. BRA 177 | reverse complement strand
GCTGGCGTACATGGCCCTCGGCCTGTTCATCGGCGAGTCCGGCCCCCTCCACATCCACTTCGACGACGCCGAGCTGGCCGAAACGCTCGGCTTCGCCGCCCTCGTCCTGATCCTCGCCGACGGCGGCATCACCACCGACTGGCGGCGCATGCGGCCGTCGGTGCCCGTCGCGATCAGCGTGTCCTTCATCGGCACCTTGATCAGCATCGGCGTGGTGGCGCTGGCCTCCATGTGGCCCATCGGCCTGGACTGGCGCCCCGCGTTCCTCCTCGCCGCGGTGCCCGCACCGACCGACGCGGCGGCCGCGTTCCCGGTCCTGCGCCGGCCTCCCCTGCCCGCCCGGCCGCTGCGCCTCCTCCACGGCGAGCCCGGCCTCAACCACGCCCACGCCGTCCTCCCGCTCATCACCGCCGCCCCCCACACACCCCC
>NZ_JABXFD010000317.1 GCF_013372625.1 Actinomadura sp. BRA 177 | reverse complement strand
GTTCTCGATAGTTGGTTAGTGTTTGTGGTGATATCGTGGGTGTGGTGACGGGAGACAACGGTAGCTGTGCGTGGGGTCGGGAGGGAAGGGAGTGCAGTGGCGAAGGGAGCGGCTGCCGGGGCGGGGTGCGGGGGGAGGGGAGGGCCGGGGGGGAAGGGGGGGGGGGGCGGGGGGGGGGGGGGGGGGTCGTCGGGACACGGAAGGGGGCCCGCGACATCCGTCGGGCCGGAGTCGTCCCACAGGCGGTGAGAACGAGGCTCCGTTTTCTACTGGATGTCCGGGCCCTTCCCGGGTCCAACCCCCCGCGCGATCGGGCGGCTCCGCCCGGGCCCGCTCCCGGATCACCGCACTGGCTGAGGCGGGCACGAAGCCGACCACTCGCGTGATCCCCGTCCCCGTCGTCGTGCGGTGCCCGGCGGCGCCTCGGGCGGCCGATCGGTGAGTCCCGTGCTGGACTGGAGCAAAACTACCGGCTCACGGCCTGCTGTCAACAGCCGCATGGTCTGCGGTGACACCGTGTCACCGCAGGTCAACGTCATGATCACCGCCCCGTGATTCGGTCCGGAAGATCGGCGATCATGGCGTGGCGGGCGGGCATCCGGCCGACGGGGGTCAGCCGCCCGGCGCGGCGACCACCACCGTCCCGGACGCGGTGACCGCGACGATCGGCTCCGCCAGCACCTCGGCGGCCGACTCCCCCTTGTCCGGGCGGCCCCGGCACACCACGCGGGCCTCGAACTCCATCGCGCGGCTGCGGGTGCCAGCGCGGGCCAGCACGGCGGTGGTCTCCAGCACGTCCCCGGCCTTGACGGGCGCGCGGAACTGGACGTCGGTGTAGGAGGCGAACAGGCCCTCGTCGCCGTCGGTGCGGATGCACAGCTCCGTCGCCGCGTCCCCGAACAGGCCGAGGACGTAGGCGCCGTCCACCAGGTCGCCGGCGTAGTGGGCGTGGGAGTAGGGGATGTAGCGGCGGTGGGTGACGGTCGTCCCCTCGCGCGGGTCACTCATCGTCTTCTCCGTTCTCGGCGGGCAGCAGGGTGTGCACGAGGTAGCTGGCGACCTCGGCGGGCGTGGTGCCCTTGCCGAAGATGCGGTCGACGCCGAGGTCGGCCTCGGTGACGGTGTCGAACCGGGGGCCGCCGACCACCAGCAGCGGCCGTCCCATGCCGCCGGCGACGGCGGTCGGGTACTCGGCGTGGAACGCGGCCGCCATCTGCTTGGTGTTGTGCAGGTGCGCGTTGCGCTGGGTGACGACCTGGGAGACCAGGACGGCGTCGGCGTTCTCGGCCTTGGCGCGCTCCACCAGCTCCTCGACCGTGACCTGGGCGCCCATGTTCACGACCTGGATCTCCCGGTAGTACTCCAGGCCCTTCTCCCCCGCGAACCCCTTGACGTTCAGGATCGCGTCGATGCCGACGGTGTGGGCGTCGGTGCCGATGCAGGCGCCGACGACGACGAGGCGCCGGTTCAGCCCCTCGCGGATCGCGAGGTTCACCTCCTGGGAGGTCAGCAGCGGGTAGGCGCGCTCCTCCGGGACGGGGATGGACGCGTAGTCGATCAGGTGCCGCACCTTCCCGTACACGATGAAGAAGGTGAAGTCGGGCCCCATCGGCTTGGCGTGCACGACGCTGGCCGGGTCCAGGCCCATCTTCCCGGCGAGCTGCAGCGCGGCGGCCTCGGCGCGCTTGCCGGCGGGGATCGGCAGGGTGAACGACATCTGCACCATGCCGTCGCCGGTGGTATCGCCGTAGGGGCGGATGACCTGCCGGGTGTCGGCGGGCTCGACCGGGGCCTGGGTTCCGGTTCCGGGGCTCTCGACCGTCATGCGGGCACCTCCTGCTCGGCGGCGGCGTGGGCGGCGTGCGGGTCCTCGGTGTCGAGGATCTCGATGGCGGGGTTGAAGTAGCCGTCGGCGCGGGGCACGACGCCGTCCAGGCCCTTGCCTCCGTCGGCCGGGCGGCGGGTGACGCCGAACGTGCCCTCGGCGATCGCGTTCAGCAGCCCGTCGTCGGCGATGCGGCCCAGCAGGTCGACCGACTCCGACAGCACCTGCTTGGCGCGCTGGACGAGCATCCCGTCCGGGCGGGGCATGAAGTCCTCGGCGAGGTTCCCGCAGGCGTCGCGGACGTAGCGGACGTTCTCCAGCGCAAGGTCGCGGTCCGACAGCCACGGCGTGTGGATGCCCTCGGTCATCATCCCGATCAGGATGATCGACTGCCCGGTCATCACCCCCGCCAGGTTGAAGAAGGCGTCCAGCAGGTAGCCGGCGAAGATGTTGCCCGTCATGTGCTTGGTCGGCGGCATGTACTTCAGCGGCGCGCCGGGGAACAGCTCCCGGACGAGCTGGGCGTGCGCGAGCTCCATCCGGAACGACTCGGGGATCGCCGGGTTGATCTCGAAGGCGTGGCCGAGGCCGAGCTGCGCGTCCGACAGACCCGCCTCGTGCCCGAACCGCTCGTTGAGCAACTGGCTGACGATGACGGTGTGCGCGGCGTCGACCGCGTCGGCGGTGGTGAGGTAGTTGTCCTCACCGGTGTTGATGACGATGCCGGCGCGGGCGTGGATCTCCCGGGAGAACCGCTGGTCGATGAACGTCCGGCGCGGGTTGATGTCGCGGAAGATGATCCCGTACATGCAGTCGTTGAGCATCATGTCCAGGCGCTCCAGCCCGGCGAGCGTCGCGATCTCCGGCATGCACAGGCCCGACGCGTAGTTCGTCAAGCGCACGTACCGGCCCAGTTCACGGGAGACGTCGTCCAGCGCGGCGCGCATCAGCCGGAAGTTCTCGCGGGTGGCGTAGGTGCCGGCGTAGCCCTCGCGGGTGGCGCCCTCGGGGACGAAGTCCAGCAGCGACTGGCCGGTGGAGCGGATCACCGCGACGATGTCGGCGCCCTCGCGGGCGGCGGCCTGCGCCTGCGGGATGTCCTCGTAGATGTCGCCGGTCGCCACGATCAGGTACACCAGCGGGCGCGGCGGGTCGGCCGCGTCGGGCGTGGGCAGCTCGGCGAGCAGCCGGTCGCGTTCGGCGCGGCGCCGGTCGATGCGGGCCATGCCGCCGCGCCGAACGCGACCGGCT
>NZ_JABXFD010000251.1 GCF_013372625.1 Actinomadura sp. BRA 177 | reverse complement strand
TCATCGGACGAGTGGGCGGTCGCGAGCCACCCGCCCGCCGCCATTCGGGCTGGTCATGGGGCGCCCGCCCACTCGTCCGATGTCGGTCGTGCCGGTGCTCTGGTCTGTGCCACTGACGCGCTCGCTGTTGGTCATGCTGGTGGTGTGGCCGTTGTGAGTCTTGTGGTCGTGGCTGGCCGTGGCGGCGGATTGGACGTCGAGGGTTGTTTGTTCGCTGCCGTTCGTGCCGGTCATGTGCGCACCGTGCCGAACTCGGCGCTTTTGGTGGTCAGTTCCATGTAGGCCTCCTCCAGTGAGGCGCTGTGTGGTGTCACCTCGTGGAGGGGATTCCGTGGGCGGCTGCCGCGTCGCCGATGGCGGCGACGTCCAGGCCGGTCACCGTGAGGGCGCCGCCGGGCATGGGCTCGACACCGGCCCCGGCGGCGGCGAGGACCGCGGTCAGGTCGGCCGCGCGCGGAGAGCGGACCAGGACGCCGCGCCGGAAGCGGTCCGCCAGTTCGCGCACCGACGTGTCGGCGATCAGCCGTCCGCGGCCGATGATGACGAGGCGGTCGGCCGTCAGTTCCATCTCGCTCATCAGATGGCTGGAGATCAACACCGTCCGTCCCTCGGCGGCGAGCGACCGCATCAGTTCGCGGATCCAGCGGACGCCGTCGGGGTCCAGGCCGTTCACCGGCTCGTCGAACATCAGCACCCCCGGGTCGCCGAGCAGCGCCGCCGCGATCCCGAGCCGCTGCCGCATGCCGAGCGAGAACCCGCCGACCCGCTTGCGCGCCACCCCGGCGAGACCCACCCGCTCCAGGACCTCCGCCACTCGCCGCGTCCCGATCCCGTTGCTGCGCGCCAGCCACCCGAGGTGGTCGAACGCCCGGCGCCCGCCGTGCACGGCGCCCGCGTCCAGCAGCGCCCCCACCTCCCGCATCGGCCGCCGCGTCGCCGCATACCGGCCACCGTTCACCAGCGCCTCGCCGGACGTCGTCCCGTCCAAGCCCAGCAGGACGCGCATCGTGGTCGACTTTCCCGCGCCGTTCGGCCCCAGGAACCCGGTCACCGTCCCCGGCTTCACCACGAAGGAGAGGCGGTCCACCGCGGTGGTACCGCCGTAGCGCTTGGTCAGCTCGCGTACTTCGATCATGCGGTCAACGTTCGTACGGGACCCGCCCGCCGCACGTCGGAACACGGGTGGGACCCGGTTCTCCGAGCACGGTCGGACGTGCCGGGCCTGCCTCCGACCCCGGTATGACGGCCACCGGTAGGAGGCGCCGCCCGGTGCCGTCCCGTTACCTTCGTGACGTGGACGAATCCGAGCTGCGCACCCCGTTCTTCATGCGGCTCAGCCGGCGCGCCCTCATCAAGCTGGACGCCGCCGCCGCGATCATCTACACGTTCGCGCTGGTGATGCTCCCCGCCGAGTCCGGGACGTCCGCGGTCGCCGTCGTCCCGCTCGCCGCCGCGGCCGGCCTGCCCTTGGCGGTGCGGCGGCTCTGGCCGGTGCCCGTATTCGCGGCCGTCCTGTCCGCGTCGACCGTCTCCTTCGCGCTCGGCCTGCCCTGGGACTCCTACGCCGCCGCCGCGTTCGCCCTCTACCCGGTCGCCCTCACCCGGCGACGCCGCCGCTGGATCCCGACCCCGCTGATCGGCGCCGTCAGCGCCCTGCTCATCTTCGCCGGCGCCATCGTCGGAACCGCGGACTGGCACGCCGAGATCGCCGGGGAACTGGTGCTCGGCCTCGCCGTCCTCGGTGCGTCCTGGACGCTCGGCCGCGTCGTCCGCGAACGCCGCGCGCAGGCCGCGCGCTCCGCCCGCCGCCTCGCCGACCAGGCCGTCTCGGAGGAGCGGCTCCGCATCGCCCGCGAACTCCACGACGTCGTCGCGCACAGCATGAGCCTGATCGCCGTCAAGGCCGGCGTCGCCGTCCACGTCGCCTCGGCGCGGCCCGCCGAGGCCCTCGACGCCCTTCGCGTCATCGAAACCACCAGTCGCAGCTCCCTCGCGGAGATGCGTCACCTCCTCGGCGTCCTGCGCACCGACACCGGCCTGGGCCCGGCCCCCGGCCTCGCCGAACTCACCGCGCTCGCGGAACGCGCCGCCATGGCCGGTGTCCACGTCGACCTGAAGGTGGACGCCCCGGACCTTCCGGAAGGCGTCGCCCTCTCCGTCTACCGCATCGTCCAGGAAGCGGTCACCAACGTCGTCAAACATGCCGCGCCCGCCCGCTGCCGCGTCCGTGTCCAAGCCGACGGGCTCCGCGTGCGCATCGACGTCCCCGATGACGGCCCCGGCGTCCGCGTCCTGCCGGGCGGTGACGGGCACGGGCTCATCGGCATGCGCGAACGCGTCATGATGTACGGCGGCGACTTCACCGCCGGCCCCCGTCCGGGCGGCGGTTTCGCCGTGTCGGCCGAATTTCCGTACGAACCCTAGGAAACCCGTTGGAACTGCGCGTCCTCGTCGCCGACGACCAGGCCCTGCTGCGAGGCAGCTTCCGCGTCCTCATCGACACGGCGCCCGGCCTCCGCACCGTAGGCGAGGCCGGCACGGGCGCCGAGGCCGTCGAGCTGGCCGCGGGCGATCGCCCCGACATCGTCCTCATGGACGTCCGGATGCCCGAAATGGACGGCATCGAGGCGACCCGGCGGATCTGTGCCGATCTCCCGGGTGTCCGCGTCCTGATCCTCACGACGTTCGACCTGGACAGCTACGTGTACTCGGCGCTCAAGGCCGGGGCGAGCGGCTTCCTGCTGAAGGACACCCCGCCCGCCGACCTGCTGTCAGCCATCAGGACGGTCGCGGCCGGCGACTCCCTTCTCGCCCCCACGGTGACCCGCCGCCTGATCGCCGAGTTCGTCCGCCGCCCGGCCCCCGTCCAGCCGCCGCCCGCCGCCCTGGACGCGCTGACCGAACGGGAACGCGAAGTGCTCACCCTCATCGCCCGCGGCCTCTCCAACACCGAACTGGCCGAGCACCTGCACCTCAGCCCCGCCACGGTGAAGACCCACATCGGCCACCTGCTCTCCAAACTCCAGGCCCGCGACAGAGCACAACTGGTGATAGCCGCCTACGAAACCCGCCTAATCC
>NZ_JABXFD010000003.1 GCF_013372625.1 Actinomadura sp. BRA 177 | reverse complement strand
CGGGGGCAGGTGGGGGGCGCTGTGCGCGCCTTCGCCCCCAGCGACCCGGTCAGCAGCGCGACGCGCGTCGCCTACTCCGCACCGCCGATCTGCCCGGCGAGGGCGCGGTCACCGAGCATCCCCGTGCTCGACCGGTAATGCTGCTGCGCGGGCACCTCGGTCGGCGCCAGCAGCGCCGCCTGCCCCCCACCGTCCACAACCTGCAACAGCGCCCGCAGCGCCACCACGGTCTTTCCCGCGCCTACGTCGCCTTGGAGCAGGCGGTGCATGGGGTGTTCCTTGGCCAGGTCCGCGGCTATCTCGGCGCCGACCTCGCGCTGGCCCTCGGTGAGTGCGAAGGGGAGGCGCGCGTCGAATTCCGCCTGGATGCCGCCGAAGGCCGGCGGGCGCGGCTTGGCCGGGAGCGCGGCGGCCTTCGGCGGCATCCAGG
>NZ_JABXFD010000388.1 GCF_013372625.1 Actinomadura sp. BRA 177 | reverse complement strand
CCTCGCAGGGGTGCTCGGCGTGCGGCCACATCAACAAGAAGAACCGGCCCGACCAGGCCACCTTCAAGTGCACGTCGTGCGGCTTCGCTGAGCACGCCGACGTCAACGCAGCCCGCAACATCGCCGCACGCGGCGCAGCGGGCTGGGCAGTGAGTCACGCTGCCGACGACGCGGCCTGACACCCCGCCATCCGGGTGAGTCAGTCAGAGCTGCAAGCTCGCCCCTTCAGGGCCGAGAAGCTGACCCGCGACGTCTACGATTCCTGGGGGTGCGCGTCGAGAAGCTCGTGCGGCCGCTGACCGTCCCGGACTTCAAGGCGTACGGGCGCGCCGAGGCCAAGACGACGCTGCCCGCGGGCACGTACTGGATCTCGATGGCGCAGGGGCAGAAGCACTGGATCCAGGCCATGCTCAACGAGGACTCCTACACGCCGTTCCCGTACTTCTACGACGTGACGGCGTGGAGCCTGCCGCTGCTGGGGAACGTGTCCGGCGGATCGTCCGGGGCCGTCCTGCATCCGCGGGCGGTTCGGGTGCCGACGCTGCCCGCACCGCGTCCGGGGCATGAGGGCAAGGCGCCGAAGCTCGGCGTCCTGCAACTGTCGGCGACGTCGTCTTCGGCGCGTGAGTCGACCGGCTGGCTGCGGCACCGCCTCGACCGCGAGTGGAAGCTGCCGTTCACGCTGCTCACCCCGGCGGATGTGGCGGCGGGCAAGCTGAGCGGCATCGAGGTGCTGGTCACGCCGGACGGCCCGGCGTCGTCCGCCTACACCGCGCTCGGCGACGCCGGGCGGGCCGCGCTCCAGGACTGGACGCGGGGCGGCGGCCGGTACGTCGGCTGGCAGGGCGGCGCGCAGCTCGCCGCGCGGCTCGGCCTGACGACCGCGACGCTCGCCGAGCCCACGTCCGACATCCCGGGCTCGCTGTTCCGCGTGCGGGTGGACGAGTCGAGCCCGCTGGCGAAGGGCGTCGGCGCGACGGCTTGGAACTTCACCGCCTACGACCTGGTGATGACCGCGTCCAGCGGCGTCGCCGTGTCGTACCCGCAGGTGGACTCGCCGGACTGGTTCGTGTCCGGGTTCGAGCGGGGCGCGGCCGAGCTGGGCGGCACCGCGGCGGTCGTGGACCAGCCCGTCGGCCAGGGACGTTCCGTGCTGTTCGCGGCGGAACCGAACTTCCGGGCGTTCACCGACGGCACGGCCAAGCTGCTCGCCAACGCGATCCTCGGTCCCGCCCCGGCGCGGGCACCGGCGCCGCAGGGGACCGCGAAGGCCGCGCAGGAGGCGGCGGAACTGCCGTCGTACGAGTCGCCGATCCGCGTGTCGGTGCAGGCGGAGGACGCCGCGAAGGCCGCGGCCGTGCTGCGCTCGGCCGGCGCCGAGTGGGCCGAGAACCGGTCCGGCGGGGTCGTCCACTACGTGATCGACAACCCGCGCGGCCTGCCGGTGGACCACCACCCGTTCGCCGGGCGCCTGCCGTCCCTCATCCGCGTGGCCGGCATCGTCCCGGTCGCCGTCACCCTTCCCTGACCGCAGGCGCGGCGTGCCGGTGCGTCCGGCACGCCGCGCCCTATTTGCGGACGATCCAGGCGATCGCCGTCATCGTGCCGGGCGCAACCTCGGTGAATCCGCCGTCGCGCACCGCGATGGTCGCCTTCCGCGCGGACTTGCTCCACGGGACGTCCCGCGCCAGATGCACGGCCGCGCCCGCCTCGACCCACGCCGCCACGTCCTTGCGGCGGCCCTGGCGGAGCAGCAGCTGGGCCGCGTGCCCGCACTGCGCGGCGGCCTTCCCGGTCGTGATCGTCACGTCCGGGTTGAGGGCGATCACCGCGTACGGCGGCTCGGGCGGTGGCGAAGGCTCCTCGGCCGCGGCGAGGTCGAGACCCGCCACCTGCAACTTGGCCAGCTGCGGCGGGACGTCCGACACGGGGCCGGGCGGGAAGGCCCGCACCTGCGCGCCGGCGTGCTCGACGGTGATGCCGGGCAGCGCCTGCGCCTCCGGCCACCGCACCCCGCGCGCCCGCCGCGTCACCTTCCGGATGCGCCGCGACTCCCACGCGCGGACGGCGTCGCGCCATTCGCCCTCGGGGCCGGCCGCGCGCGGGTCGGTGAGCAGCCGGACGACCGCGGTCGCCGCCGCCTCGCAGACCGCGCCGTGACTGGGCGGATCGGCCTTCTCGGCGCGTACCACCAGCTGCATGGCCCAGGGCGGATCGTCGCGGGGGTCGTAGTCAGGTCGCACGCGCAGGAGTATTCCAAACCCGATCCGGCTTTCCCCTGGCAGATGTGGGTAATGCAACTCTAACCGTCCCCCGGACGTCGTTCAGGTACGGGAGGTCACCGGTGACCAGTGGCGCATGGAGTGATTCCATACCGGGAATCGGCACGTACTTCGTCGGTATCGACGTCGCCCCTGGCCGCTACAGATGCGAGGACGGCAAAGGCGGCTGGTGGGTGCGCTTCACCGGCCCGGGCGGGGGCGACCCCGTCGGCTCGTGGCCGCTGCCCGCCGGTCCGACCGAGATCGAGATCGCGCGGAGCGACTTCGCGTTCGAGACCCACGTCGGCACGCCCTGGCGGCGGATCGCGCCGCCGCGCGCGCCCGCGGACGGCTCCCCCGCCGAGCCCCGCCCGGTCGCCGACCCGACGCTGCGCGCCGAGCTGGACACGATCGTCGAGCGCCGCCGCCCGCTGCTGTGGCTGGCGCCGCTGACCGTGCTCGCCCTCGGCCTGGTCGGCTCGCCGCTGCTCGGCTCCCTCTGGCTGATCGGCCTCGGCATGCTCGCCGTGCTGGTCGCGCTCGGCACCCCGTCGGTCTCCCTGGACCTGCGCCGCGCCCGCGAGCTGGAGCGGCGCCGCGACCGCTACCTGACCCCCGAGGACCTCGACGACGAGGGCCGCGCGATGCTCGGGCGCGTGCAGGCGGCGATCGACGCCGTCCGCGACTCCGCCGTCAACCGCGAGGGCCTGCTGGACGCGGTGGACAACGCGGTCACGCTGCCCCGCCAGGAGTGGGAGATCGCGCAGGTCCTCGCGAAGCAGTCGAAGCTGCGCGCCGACCACGCGGAGATGGCCGGGGAGGACGTGCTCCCCGAGGTGGCGGCGGCGCTCCGCCCGCTGCGCGACAAGCTCGACGTCTCCATCGAGGCGGTCACGCGCCGCGTCGAGGCGCTCGAACGCTACGCCGCGCGGGCCAAATCGGCGGACGAGGTGCTGCGCGCCCAGCGCCACCTGGAGCGGATCGCCGAGAAGGCGCACGAGTACGACGAGCTGCTCGCCGACACCGTCCGCGACGACCTGGCGCTCCCCGCGATCGAGCGCCTCACCGAGCAGGGCGACGAGCTCCTGCGCACCCTCCGCGACCGCCTCGCCAAGGCCGCCGAGGCCGGCAGCGAACTCCCGCCCCCGCGCTGACCACCGGGTCAGCGACCTGGGAAGAGTTCGTCCAGGTCGCGGCGCAGGATGCCCATCGCGGACTCGGCGCTCCGCCGTCCCGCAAGGACGCTCGTGCTGAGGCCGTGCGCGAGCGCGAGAAGGCGTGCCGCCTCCATGGCCGGATCGGTGGTCTCCGCGAGAAGCTCGGCGAGCTGCCGCTCCAGCCGCTCCGGGCCGTCCACGAAGGGCTGCGCCGCCAGCGACGGCTCGGTCAGCGCCAGGACGGCGTACGACGTCCACACCTGGTGGAACAGGCGGCTCTCCGGATCGGTCGGCAGCACCTCGGCCAGCAGTGCCTCGGCGACCTCGCGCGGTGACGGATCGTCCAGGCCCGCGAGGCGCGCTGCCCACCGCTCATGGCTCTGCCGTTCGAGGCGCTCCAGCGCCGCGTTCATGAGCCGCGCCTTGCTCTCGAAGTAGTACTGGACGAGCCGCAGCGAGACCCCCGCCTCGGCCGCGACCGACCGCATCGTGACGGCGTGCAGCCCGTCCCGTCCGGCGGCGCGGACCAGCCCGTCGATGATCTGCGCGCGGCGCGCGTCGTGGTCGGCGGTTCTCGGCACGCCCCTATGATACCGATGTACCATAATGATACAGCCGTATCAGCAAGGAGCCCCATGACGCCACGGCACCGCGCCCTGCTCGCCCTGGCGTGCGCCGCGCAGTTCATGGTCGTGCTGGACGTGTCGATCGTGAACGTGGCGCTGCCGTCCATCCAGGCGGACCTGCGCATCGGCCCCGCCGACCTCCAGTGGGTCGTCAACGGCTACGCCCTGCCCTTCGCGGGCCTGCTCCTGCTCGGCGGACGGCTCGCCGACGTCTACGGGCTGCGCCGCGTCTTCGCCCTGGGCCTGGCCCTGTTCACGCTGGCGAGCCTGACCGGCGGGCTCGCGGACGCGCCGGGCCCCCTCATCGCCGCCCGCGCCTTCCAGGGGCTCGGCGCGGCGCTCCTCGCCCCCGCCACGCTGACCGTCCTCACCACCACGTTCGCCGGCGACGTCCGGCCCCGCGCGCTCGCCGCCTGGACCGCCGTCGGCCTCGCCGGCGGGACGGCCGGCAACCTCGCCGGCGGCGTCCTCACCGACGCGCTGTCCTGGCGCTGGGTCCTGCTCGTCAACGTGCCGATCGGCGCCCTGGCGCTGCCGCCCGCACGCCTGCTCCCGGACGCGCGGGGCGAACGGCGGCGGCTGGACGTCCCGGGTGCCGTCCTGGCCACCGCCGGCGTCGCGTCCCTCACCTACGGCGTCACCCGCGGCTGGAACGCGCCCGCCCTGGCCACCGGCGCCGCCGCGCTGGCGGCGTTCACCGTCCTGCAGTCGCGGACCGCAGCCCCGCTGCTCCCCCTCCCCCTCCTGCGGATCCGCACGGTCGCGGCCGGCAACGCGGCGATGCTGCTCGCCGGGGCCTGCCTGAACCCGATGTGGTACTTCCTGGCCCTGTCCATGCAGGACGTCCTGGACCTCAGCGCCCTGCAGACGGGCCTCGGCTTCCTCCCGCACACCCTGCTGACCATGGCCGTCGCCCTGCGCGTCACGCCCCGCCTGATGAGGCGCGCGTCCGACCGCACGCTGACCACGATCGGCGCGCTGATCGCCGCCGCGGGCTTCCTCTGGCAGAGCCGCCTCTCCCCCGGCGGCGCCTACCTGCCGGACGTCCTCGGCCCCGCGGTCCTCATCTCCGCCGGCGGCGGGCTGCTCAACACCCCGCTCACCAACGCCGTCACCTCGGGCGTCCCGGAGCACGACGCGGGCGCCGCCTCCGGCCTGATGAACACCGCGAAACAGACGGGCGCCGCCCTCGGCCTCGCGGTCCTGGTAGCCGTCACCGACGACTACTCGACCGCCTTCCTGGCCATGGCGATCACCCTCCTCGCCACGGCCGCCACCGCCCGCACCCTCCCCGCACACCGGTCTTGTCAAGATCGTGATCTTTCCGCACCCGCCGTCGCCCGTCCGGCTGACAAGATCACCCGGACTCGTTCGCACAGACATGGCCGGCGTCCCCTCCCCGCTGCGCCGCCTGTCGCGTCCAGGAGGCAGGAATGCGTTCACGACGAGCACTCCCGGCCCTGCTCATCGCTCTGGCGGTGGCGGTACCGGCGACCATCGTGGGGAGCCCAGCCTCAGCACAGGCCGAGGCGATGCCCGCGCCCACCGTCACATCGACCGACTACCCGGACGACAGCGCATGGCACGACGGTGTCGGGATCTACGGCGACTTCACGATCGACGACCCGAGCGACCGGGCCGTCCGGTACGACGTCAGGATCAACGGCACCCGGCTCCTGCAGCTCCCGACGCAGAACGGGGAGCCGGTCACCGTCGCCATCGCGCCCTATCGGTCCGGGCCGCTCATGCTCCACGTCGGGGCCTTCGGCCCGGCCGGCGAGAACGGGCCGGCCACCGACTACACGTCGCTGGTGAACGCGGGCAGCGCCCCCAAGGCCCGGTGGAAGCTGGACGAACCCGCCGGGACGCGCCTGCTCGCGGCGGAGACCCGGGAAGGCGAGGAGCCGGTCACCGCGCGCGCGATCGGACGCTTCGCCACCGGGGTCGAAGGACAGTCCGGGACGGCGGCGCGCCTGTCCGGCGGCCGCGCGCAGACCCGGACGCCGGTGGACACGAGCAAGAGCTTCACCCTCACCGCCTGGGCCAAGCCGTCGGCGGACGGCGACTCGGTCGTCATCGCGGCGACCGGACGCCGGCGGAACGCGTTCTCGCTCCAGTCGCGGGACGGCCACTGGGCGTTCGTGAAGTCCGACGTGGACAGGCGCGGAGCGGCGACCGTGCAGGCCGTCGCCGAACAGCCGGTGTACCCGGGAACCTGGGCGCAGCTGACCGGCTCGTACGACGCGACGCAGAAGCGGCTCCGGCTGTACGTCAACGGGGTCCTGGCGTCCGATGTCGCGGCCGGTGACAGCGCGTGGAACGCGCGGCGTTTCCTGCGGATCGGCGCGGGCGTCCGGCCGCACGCGCACGCGTTCCGCGGCGACATCGACGAGGTCCGGGTGTACGACCGGATCATCGTCCCGGAGGAGGCGGCGGCGCTCGCCCGCCTCCCGAAGACGACGCACGGGCGCTGGAAGTTCAACACCGACGGGTCGGACGATTCCGCGTTCGGCAACGACATGACCCTGCGGGGCGGCGCGGCCATCGACCCGAGCGCCGGGCTCCAGGGGTGGGGGTCGCCGGCGGGCCTGATGCTCGACGGGACCGGCGCCTACGCCGAGGCCGCGGGTCCGGTCGTCCGCACCGACCGGAGCTTCACCGTCTCCGCCTGGGCGAACACGGAGCAGGCGACGTCGACGGCGTCGACGCTGCTCTCCCTGCCCGGTGACAACGTCAACCGGTTCGCGCTGCGCTACCAGCAGGAGACCGGCTGGGAACTGGTGATGGCCGGCTCCGACAGCGCGGACGCCGGGACCGTCCTGGCCCGCCAATGGAGTTTCCCCGGATCGTGGGACCACATCGCGGTCGTCTACGACGCCCCCACGAGGACGGCGACCCTGTACGTGAACAGCCTGCCCTCGGCGAAGACGGGCGTGAGCGCGTTCGACGCCGGGGGCGCCCTCCAGGTCGGGCGGTCCGCGATCGGCGAGCCCGAGTACTGGACCGGAGCCGTCGACGACGTCTGGGCGATCCAGGGCGCGCTGAGCCGGGAGCAGGTGGCCATGCTCGGTGGCGGCATCGAGTTCGACACCACGGACTGGCCCGCCTGAACCCGCGGCGCGGTGGCGGCCGCCGGGCGGCGGGCCGCCACCGCGTCAGCGGGTCAGGGCGTCAGCGGGTCAGGGCGCGGATCTGGGTGGGGCCGGTGAAGAGTTCGGCGTGCATGCCGACCTCGCGGGCGGCGACGATGTTGCGGTCGGTGTCGTCGAAGAAGAGGACGTCGGCGGGCTTGACGCCGAGGCGCTCGGCGCAGATCTCGTAGGCGCGCGGGTCGGGCTTGGCCACGCCGATCCTGCACGAGTAGACGAGCGCGTCGAAACGGTCGAGCACGGCGCCGTGCCTCGCCTCGAAGCGGGGCACCAGGTCGCCGATGATGTTGGAGAGCAGCCCGAGCGTGCGGCCCTCGTCGGCGAGGTCGTGGACGAGGGCGACCATCTCGTCGTCGACGTCCGTCCAGCTGTCCAGGTCGGCCTCGATCAGGGCGGGGACGTCGGGGAACCGGGCGCCGAGGCGGGCGGCGACGTCCGCCCAGTAGGCCGCGCTCTCCTGGCCGGCGTCGTAGCCGGGGCGGCAGCCCCAGTAGGCGTCCCAGAACGCGGGGCCGGACGTCCCGGCGATCTCCTCGATCCGCGCGATCGCCGCCGGGGTCTGGGTGCGGGCGATGACTCCGTACAGGTCGAACACGATCACATCGGGCATGTGCCCGAGCCTATGCGGCGCGCGCGAGATACCTCGCCCGTACCCGTAGCAAGCGCTTGGTAATTGGCCGTAACCTGGGGCGGCGACCGAATCGAGCAAGCGGTTGGGCGGCACGGCATAATGAGAGGGTGACGACCACGAGCGCTAAGTCCGGACGATCCAGAACCCGTGCCGCGGGCGAGGGCGGTCCCCGCCGGCGCGGCCGGGGCTCCTCGGCCCTGGCGTCGGAACGGCGCGAACACCTGGTCAAGCTCGCCGCCGAACTCTTCGCCGAGAAGGGCTTCCAGGCCACCACGGTCCGCAACATCGCCGACGAGGCGGGCATCCTGTCCGGCAGCCTCTACCACCACTTCGACTCCAAGGAGTCGATCGTGGACGAGATCCTGGCCGGCTTCTTCACCGAGATCATGGCCTCCTCCCAGGCGGTGCTCGAGGAGGGCCGCAACCCGCGCGACACCATCGCCGGGCTGGTCCGGGTCGCGTTCGGCACCCTGGAGCCGCACCGGGCGGCGATCACGGTGATGCAGAACGACTGGAACTACCTCAAGGGCATGGACCGGTTCACCTACCTGATCAAGTCCGAGGACGAGGTCGAGAAGATGTGGGTGGACACGCTCCGGGCGGGCCAGCGGGACGGGTTCTTCCGCCAGGACCTCGACCCGACGCTGACCTACCGGATGATCCGCGACACCGTGTGGGTGGCCGTCCGCTGGTTCCGGCCGGGTGGCGGGCTGAACGCCGAGGGCCTCGCGGAGCACTACCTCAAGGTCATGTTCGACGGCATCAACCTGCACTAGCCCCGCGCGTCGCCCCTTTCGGCCCGCCGAATACTTCGGTTCGGGCACATCCGGCGCGGTATCCCGCAGTGAGCACCCCCTAACCCCCATAGTGTGCTTAGTCACAAATTGCCGAGTAGGGGTGACGCATTGGCCCGTGGGGACGCTGTTACCGGAGTGATCGACCGGGGGAGGGCGGCATGACGGCTCACCAGGGCGCCGGCCGCGACGAGCCCACGCCCCCGGCCCTGCGCGCCGCGACGGCGCGCGCTCTGCAGGAGACGTTCCCGGGAGTCCGCGTCTGGTACGGCGAGGCGACCGGATCGTGGTGGGCGATGGTGCCGCTGCGGGACGGCCCGCGGCTGGTGGAGGCGCAGACCCCGCAGCAGCTGCGCGAGGAGATCATGAGCGTGCGCGGCTTCGGCTGAGCCCGGCCGGCGCACCTCGGTGCGCCGCCCGCCGGGAACGGGGCGCGATCCGTTCCCAGCGGGCGTCTCTGCTGAAACTAACCCGAAACGGGTTTGGAAACAAGCACTTGCTCGGTTTTATTGTTTCTCACGTCTCATACTGGATCGCGGCGCGCTCCGCCGCGATCGGCGTGATGAACGCGTCGACGACCGCGCGGTGCGCCGGATGGTCGCGGTAGACGAGGTAGGCGTCGCGGTCGGCGAAGTCCGCGACGACCACGAACTCGTAGCCGCCGGGGTTCACGCCCGCGTTCACCCCGAGGCTGTACGCCCCGATCTCGGGGATGACGCCGGGCAGCTCGCCCAGCTTCGCCGCGACCTCGTCCTGCTGGCCGGTCGTCGTCCCCTCGGCCCACTTGAACATCACCACATGACGGAAACCACTCATGCGGGAAAACTACCGGCCGCCCCCTCAGACGCCGCCGAGTTCCGCCGCCGTGATCGCGCCGAGTTCCCAGCACGCCTCAAGATCGGCCTTGCCGGGCTCGCCCGTCACCACCACCGGCGGCTGGACGGGCTTCCACTTCAGCCCCGTGGTGATGGAGTCGAGCGCCCGCAGCGCGCCGGTCGCGTCGTTGTTGCCGTGCAGGAACGCCCCGAACGGGCGGCGGACCGTCTCTTCCAGGCACGGGTAGTAGATCTGGTCGAAGAAGTGCTTCAGCGCCCCGGAGAGGTAGCCGAGGTTGACCGGCGAGCCGAGCAGGTAGCCGTCCGCCTCCAGGACGTCCACGGCGGTCGCCGCCAGCGCCGCGCGGGACACGATCTCCACGCCCTCGATCTCGTCGGTGGACGCGCCCGCGCGCACCGCCTCGAACATCGCCTGGACGGACGGGGAGGGCGTGTGATGGACGAGCAGCAGCCTCTTCATCACCTCGACACTAGTGGTGTCCCCCTCCCCTGGCCGGGTACGGCCACGCTGCGGATCCCGGCGTAGGCTGCGATGGGAGGCATATTCAACGTCCGGCCCGGGGAATGAGTTCCAAAGGATCTTGGTTGGGGGCTCAACGGAGGTGTCCGTCGTGCAACCAGGGAAACCGCTCGCGCACACGGCCGTGCGGCCGGTGTGGCCGCTCGCGCTGGTGACGGCGCTCGTCGCCCTGCTCATCGCGGTGCCGGCGCTGCCCGGCTCCCCGCAGTGGCTCGGCCGGCTGTCCCGGATCGTCACCGGCAGCCCGCTCGCCCCCGCGCACGCCATCGCCCTCGGGCTGGCGCTCGCCCTCGTCGCCCGCGGCGTCCTGCTGCTGCGCCGCGCGGCCTGGTACGGCCTCGTCGTGCTGGTCGGGCTCGGCCTGCTCGCCGTCGTCACCGGCGAGGATCCGCTGTGGCGGCTGCCGATCCTCGGCGCCGTCCTCGGCGGGCTGTGGCTGGAGCGCGACCGGTTCCCGGTGCGCCCGCACCACGAGCGCGTGCGCACGGCGGTGAAGACCGGCGCGCTGCTGGTGATCGCCGCCATCGCCGTCTCGCTGCTGTTCGGCGGGGTGTCGGTCCGGTCGGTCGGCGCCGTCGCCGCCGGTCTCGGGTCCACCGGCGCGCCGCTGGACGGGGCGTCCTGGCTGCCGGGCCTGCTCGGCCTCGCCGGGGCCGCCGGGCTGCTCGTCCTGGTCACCACGCTGCTCGCGCCCGACCCCGCGCCGCCGCCCGGCGACGAGCGGGAGCGCCGCCGCGTCGCGGGCCTCGTCGCGCACCCCGGCTCCGACACCCTCGCCCCGTTCGCGCTGCGCCGCGACAAGGCGTACGTGTTCAGCGCCGACGGGCGGGCCGCGCTCGGCTACCGCGTGCTGTTCGGCGTCGCGGTCGCGGGCGGCGACCCGGTCGGCGACCCCGCCTCGTACGACGACGCCGTCCGCGCGTTCCTCGCGATGTGCCGGACGGCGGGCTGGCGCCCGGCCGTCCTCGGCGCGAGCGACGGGCTGCTGCCCGCCTGGGGGCCGTGCCGCACGATCGGGTTCGGCGACGAGGTCGTCGTCCGCCCCGGCGAGTTCACGCTGACCGGGCGCCGGATGCGCAACGTCCGGCAGGCGGTGAAGCGCACCGAGAACGCGGGGGTCACGTCCCGGATCGTCCCGGAGCGCGAGCTCACGCCCGCGCTGCGCGGCCGGCTGCTGGACGTCGCGTCCCGCTCCCTCGGCGGCGCGGCCGAACGCGGCTTCTCCATGAACCTGGACGAGCTGCTCACCGGCTACCACCCCGGCGCGGTCGTCGCGGTCGCCTACGGCGAGGGCAAGGAGCCCATCGCGTTCCAGCGCTACGTCGCCGCCGGGCAGGGCATCAGCCTGGACGCGATGCGGCGCAGCCCCGGCGGGCCGAACGGCGTCAACGAGCGCCTCATCGTCGAGATGATCGAGTACGCGGCCGAGCACGGCCACGGCGTCGTCTCGCTGAACTTCGCCGCGTTCCGGGAGCTGCTCGACAGCGGCGAGCGCGGGCTGCTGGAGAGGGCCGGCTACCAGGCCCTCCACCTGCTGGACCCGTGGATCGCCGTCGAGTCGCTGTACCTGTTCAACAAGAAGTTCAGGCCGTCCTACAAGCCGCGCAACGTCGTCTTCCGCTCCTGGTTCGACATCGCGCTGCTGGCCGCCGCCCTGCTGACGCTGGAGTTCGGCCGCACCCGGCTCGCCCAGCCCGCGGCAGAGCCGCTGACCGAGCCCGTCCACCATCTGGGCCGCTGACCGCGCCGGCCCGGCGGGGAATCCTAGAACGTGATTCTATGGAGGACCCGTCGAGAGGAATGCGGCCATGGGCACTGTGCAGGGACACTGCGATCCGGCGTTCGCCGCCGTCCGCGAGGTGTTCGAGCGGAACTTCGCCGAGGGACGCGAACTGGGCGCCGCCGTCGCCGTCTACGCGGGCGACCGCAAGGTCGTCGACCTGTGGGGCGGCGTCGCCGACCGCCGCACCGGCCGCGAGTGGCTGCCCGACACGCCCTGCTTCGGGTTCTCCTGCACCAAGGCGGTCACGGCCGCCGCCGCGCTGCTGCTCGCCGAGCGCGGCGCCTACGACGTGGACGGCCCGGTGACGGACTGGTGGCCGGAGTTCGGCGCCGAGGGCAAGGGCGGCGCGACCGCCGCGCACCTGCTGTCGCACCAGGCGGGGCTGCCTGCGTTCGCCCGTCCGGTGCCGGCGGAGGAGGCGGCGGACGCTCCGGCGCTCGCGGCGGAGCTGGCCGCGCAGAAGCCGGAGTGGACGCCCGGCGAGGCGCACGGCTACCACGCGCTGACCTACGGCTGGCTCGCCGGCGAGATCGTCCGGCGCCACTCGGGACGGACGGTCGGCGCGTTCGCCGACAACGAGTTCACCCGCGACCTCGACCTGTGGATCGGCTCCCCCGACGCCGTGATCGAGCGCGCCGCGAAGATGTCGGCGGCACGGCGCGGCGCCGCCGACTCCCCCAAGGTTCCCGACCACGACATGCTGACGCGTCTCGCCGCCGCGTACACCGACCCGGACAGCATGATGAACCGGGCGCTGAACAGCCCGCATCCGGGCAAGGGCGGCTACAACAACCCGGTCGTGCTGCGCGCCGGCTGGCCGTCCGCCGGGATGCTCGCCACCGCGCCCGCGTTCGCCGCCTTCTACCGCGACCTCGTGGCGGGCCGGATCGTGCGCCCGGACACGCTGCGGGAGGGGATCCGCCCGCACGTCTCCGGCCCGGACCGGACGCTGCTCGTCGACAGCTCGTTCGGGCTCGGCTTCATGCGTCCGTCCCAGACATTCTTCGTCCCGGCGGCGGGACGGGAGTCGGCGTTCGGGCACACCGGCGCGGGCGGCTCGATCGGCCTCGGCGACCCGGACGCGGGGCTCGCGCTGGCCTACCTGCCGAACATGATGGGCGACCAGGTGTCCGGCGACCTGCGCGCCTACCGGCTGGCCCAGGCCGCCTACGCGTCGCTGTCCTAGCCTCCCCGGTAACGTGCCGGGACATGGAGGTGCGCGAGCTTCACGCCTGGCCGTCCACGGCCGAGGAGGCGGAGGCGATCCAGGACCGGCTGCGTCCGATGCTCGACCTGTCCGTCCCCGGGCCGGTCGCGCCGCGCACCGTCGCGGGGCTGGACGTCTCCTACGCGGGCGACGGCGGCGGGGCACGGCTCGCCGCCGCGGTGGTCGTCCTGGACGGTACGACGCTGGAGGTGCTGGAGGAGTCGGTCGCCGTCGGCACGGCCGCCTTCCCGTACGTCCCGGGCCTGTTCGCGTTCCGTGAGCTGCCGACGCTGCTCGACGCGCTCCGCGGCCTCACGACCACGCCCGACCTGCTGGTCTGCGACGGGTTCGGGGTCGCGCATCCACGGCGGTTCGGGCTCGCCTGCCACCTCGGCGTCCTGACCGGGCTGCCGACCATCGGCGTCGGCAAGACCGCCTTCATCGGCACGTATGCGCAGCCGGGCGCGCGGCGCGGGGACGCGAGCCCGCTGCTGGACGGCGGCGAGGTCGTGGGACGTGTGCTGCGCACGCGGGACGGTGTGAAGCCGGTGTTCGTGTCCGTCGGGCACCGCGCCGACCTCGATACGGCGTGCCGGAACGTCCTCGCCCTCACGCCCGAATACCGGCTGCCGGAGACCACGCGCAGGGCCGACCGGCTGTCCAGGGAAGCCCTCACCGGGTAGCGTTGTGCCCCGCGGAGATGGCAGGCTCGTCCCTAAGCCAGGCGGCGACCACCGCAGGTCGTCCGCTGAACCGCTGGACGGTGCCCATGGACACCCGCCCGATGCGGGCCGACGCCCGCCGCAACTACGAGCGACTCATCACGACCGCCCGCACCGCCTTCATGGAGCACGGCACGGGCGCGTCCCTCGACGACATCGCCAAGCGCGCGGGCGTCGGCTCCGGGACGCTGTACCGCCACTTCCCCACCCGGGACGCGCTGCTGCACGCCGTCCTGCGGGAGCGGATCGACGGGCTCCTCGCGCACGCCGACGAGCTGACGGCCCGGCCGGACGCCGAGGAGGCGCTGGGCCGGTGGCTGCGCACCTACCTCGCGGGCGCGGCGACCCCGCGCGGCACCTCCACCGTGATCATCGAGGCGATGTCGGCGGAGTGGGCCGACACCGGCCTCGGCGCCGCGGCCGCCGCGATCTGCGACGCGCTCGGCCGGCTGCTGGAGCGGGCGCAGCGGGCGGGGGCGATCCGCGCCGAGATCGACCCGCGCGACCTGCTGCGGCTCACCAACGCGATCGGCGTCGCGTCCGAGCGCACCCCCGATCCCGGCGCGTACGCCGACCGGATGCTGGCGCTGCTCTTCGACGGCCTGCGCACCGGTTGAGGCGGCCGGGGGCGCCTTGTTCGGTTGACCAAGCGTTCGCTAGGTTACTGGGCAGGCAACCGGCTTCGAGGAGCGTTGATGGGGCAGCTTGACGGCAAGGTGGCGCTGATCACCGGTGGTGCGCGCGGGATGGGCAAGTCGCACGTCCGCCGGTTCCTGGACGAGGGCGCCAAGGTCGTGTTCGGAGACGTCCTGGAGGAGGAGGGCGCCAAGCTCGCCGCCGACCTCGGGGACGGCGCCCGGTTCGTCCGGATGGACGTGACCTCGCCGGACGACTGGCAGACCGCCGTCGAGACCGCGACGACCGCGTTCGGCGCGCTGAACGTCCTGGTCAACAACGCCGGGATCATCCGGCACAAGACCATCGAGGACATGGCGCTCGACGAGTTCCGCCAGATCCTGGAGGTGAACCTGGTCGGCCAGTGGCTCGGCGTGAAGACGGTGACCGCGCCGATGCGGGCGGCCGGCGGCGGCTCGATCGTCAACGTCTCCTCCACCGAGGGCTTCATCGGCGCGTCCGGCCTCGCCGCCTACAGCGCCAGCAAGTTCGGCGTCCGCGGCCTCACCAAGTCCGCCGCCCGCGAGCTCGGCCAGTACGGCATCCGGGTGAACTCCATCCACCCCGGCGGCGTGGTGACCCCGCTGTTCATGCAGGACGACATCATCGCGGCGAAGGCCGGCAGCGCCGACGCGTTCATGCAGTCGCTGCCCCTCGGCCGGATGGCCAAGTCCAAGGAGGTCTCGGGGCTGGTCGTGTACCTGGCCTCGGACGACTCGTCCTACTGCACCGGCAGCGAGGTCCTGGTCGACGGCGGCATGCTGACCGGCGCGGGGTACTGACCAACGGCGGGCCGCTCCGCGCGGCCCGCCACGCTTTCAGGGACGCCGTTCGGTCCACCCTTCGACGGCCTCCAGCTGGGCGGCGAGCGAGATGAGCGTGGCCTCGTCGGAGTCGTGACCGAGAAGCTGGGCCCCAATCGGCAGACCGCGCTTGGTGAACCCCGCAGGCACGTTCACGCCGGGCCACCCCAGCACATTCCACGTCCACGCATAAGGGCAGGCCGCCGCGACACCCGACTGCGTCCTCTGGTAACCGGCGCCGTCGAAGGCCCCGACCCTCAACGGCGGCTGAGCGGTGGTCGGCGTCATCACCACGTCGGCGAACCGGAAGATGCTCCCGACCCTCCTCCGCAGATACGGGTCCATTCTCTTCGCCAGCGGCAGCAGCCGTTTCCCGACGACCCGGCCGATGCGCGCCTCGACCTCCGTCCGGTGGTCGGGCCGCGCGTTCGGCAGGGAATCCAGCCAGTCCGCGACACCGGCGGTGCCGCGCGGAATGAGCCCGAGCCCCACGAGCCCATAGTCGGGGTCGGCGGGGAAGACCTTGTGCCCCAGATCGGTCAGCCTCCGCGCCAGCCGCTCAACGGCCTTCCGGATCTCGGGATCGAGCTTCCCGCTGACTCCGAAGGCCGTCCTGTACGAAACGGCGATCCGCAACCGCCTCGGCTCCCGCCTGGCGGCCTCGGCGAACGACGTCACCGGCGAATCGATCTGATACACATCGTCGGGATGGCTTCCGCTGATGACATCGAGCATCAAAGCGGCGTCCTCGACGCTCCGCGCCAGTGGCCCCCACACCGTGATCCCGTTGAACGGATCGGTCTGCGGATACCCGGAGACCCGTCCCCGCTGCGGTTTGATGCCCACCAGCCCGGTCCAGGCCGCCGGAATGCGAATCGACCCGGCCCCATCGGACCCGACCGCCCCCGCGACCATTCCCGCCGCCACGGCCGCCGCCGAACCCCCCGACGACCCACCCGGCGTGTACTCGGGATTCCACGGGTTCCGGGCGCACCCGAACTCCGCCGACTCACTGAACGGCCACAATCCCAGCTCACAGGTCGTGGTCTTCCCGACGATGACGGCCCCGGCCGCCCGCAGCCTCCGCACGACCTCCGCGTCCCGCTTCGCCGGCAGGTGGTCCCCGGCCACCGCGAACGGCGTGGTCTCCCCCGCCAGGTCCGTGTCGTCCTTGATGGCCACGGGCACCCCGAGCAGCGGCAGCCGGTCCCCGTCCGCGAGCCGCTTGTCCGCCTCCAGCGCCTCCTGCGCCGCGGCCTCGGCCCGCACCACCCGGAACGCGCCGAGCGACTCCTTGCGCCCGATGACCTCCAGGCTCTCCTCCACCAGCTCGCTGGACGACACGTCGCCCCGCGCCAGCGCCTCCGCCTGCCCCGCCAAGCCCAGCACCACACGACCTCCCGCTATCGTTCGTTCGAACGAACGATACTGAACGCACCAACGGTAGGGAAGACTGTGCACCGATGAGCGCCCGCGACCAGATCCTGCAAGCCACCCTCCGCCTCATCGGCGAGCGAGGGATCGGCGCCGTGACCAACCGCGCCGTCGCCCGCGCGGCCGGCGTCTCCCTCGGCTCCCTCACCTACCACTTCCCGAGCCAGGAGGACCTCCTCCGCGAGGCCCTGCACACCTTCGTGGAAGAAGAGATAACCCGCATAACCGCCTACGTCACGGCGCTGGCCGATTCCGGCATGGCGCCCGTCCAGGCCCCCGACCAGGTCGAGAAGGCCATCCTCGACTTCACCGACGGACCCGAGCAGATAGCGAACCTGGAACTCCACCTGCACGCGGCCCGCGACCCGTCCCTGCGCGAAACCTCGAAACGGTCCGTAGCGGCCTACGACGGACTCGCCACCGCCGTCCTCAAGGCCCTCGACATCCCGGACCCGGAACGCCACGCCCCCGCGGTCGTCACCATGCTCTACGGCCTCGCCATCCGCCGCCTCGCCACCGGCGACACCACCGCGACCGGCACCGCCGACGCCTTCCGCCTCCTCCTGCTGGGCGCCCTTCCCCGCTGAAAAAGGATTCTGGCCCGCACGGCCCCAGAGCGGGGTTACGAGGCCGTGCGGGCCAGAAACCTGTCTCAATCAGGAACCTCAGTCGGAACCTCAGCCGACGTTCGCTTCGCTCTCCGCCTGTGCACCTCCGCCGTCTCTTCAATCTGACACCCGCAACGCTATGCCGCGCGGACCCCCCGCAGAACGCCTTTAAGCCTCACTTAGGGAAGGGCTGAGCCACCCTTATCCAGTGCCCTCAAGGGGCGATGACCCCGGTCGGCCAAGAAGAGTCTTCGTTACATTGTGTCCCTCTTATGTGACTCTGGGTAATGTTCTGACTGCATGTCGGACGAGACCTGGAGGGGATAGATGCGTGTAGGGACGAAGCTCGGTGCGGGGCTCGCGGCGGGCGTGCTCGCCTGGGGGACGCTGAGCGCCGGGGCGGCCGCCGAGGCGCAGCCGCCGCCGCAGCCGCAGCCGGGGCAGCAGGAAGAGGAAGGGCACGGGCCCGGGGCCATCGTGGTGGGGCCCGAGGGCGCCGCCAAGGCGATGGACCGGCTCCTCACCAGGGACGAGGAGCGCGTCCGCTGGTGCTACGGGAGGGTCCTGCCCGCGAACGGCCTGAACGTCCGCACCGGGCCGGGCCTCGGTTACACGAAGGTCTACGCCCTGGAGCACGGGACGCGGGTCCGCACCGACTGGAACACGATCCAGCGCCGGGACGGATACCTGTGGGTGCGGATGAGGCACCAGCGCTGGATCGCCGACTACAAACTCGGTAACGGCAACGGCAAGTGGTACATCAAGTACTACAACTGCTGAGCGCTCTCCGACCGGGCCGCCGCCCCACCGGGCGCCGGCCCGGTCTTCGCTGCCGGGCAGGCGACGCGGACGATCTGGATCTCGTACGAGCTGGGCGCCGTCGGGACGTTGCCGCTGGCGAGGATGGCGGCGACCGCGATGACCGCGGCGACGACCAGGCCCAGGACGGCGATGGCCGCGGCGGCCGCGTACTGGGAGCGGCGCGGCGCGTACGGGGAGCGGGGGCGCTTCATGGCCGCCAGGCTAGGGCCGCGCCGAGGCGCGGTCCTCGTGGTTAAGGCGGATTTAAGCCCGCCGTCAGGTCCGCGAGTGGCGGCGGCGGCCGACCAGGCGGCGGGAGCGGCGGGCGGGCGGCAGCCAGCGGGTCCGGAACCACATCTGCACCTGCGCGCCGCCGAGGACGCTGCGGTGGATGCGCAGGTAGCCGCCGCTGGACTCGGCGGCGCGGCGGGCGATGTCCAGGCCGAGGCCGGTGGAGCCGCCGCCGCTGCTGCCGCGCTTCAGCGCCGCGTCCGGGTCGGCGATGCCGGGGCCGCCGTCGGCGACGAGGATGCCGGTGACGCCCTGCCCCTGGTGGAGGGTGACGACGAAGCCGGTGCCCTCGGCGGTGTGCCGGAAGATGTTGCCGAGCAGCGCGTCGACGGCGGCGGCCAGCTCGGTGCCGGGGACGGGCAGCGGCGCGGGCCCGTCGGCGCCGATCAGCTCGCAGGAGCGCCCCTCGTCCTCGGCGAGGACGGACCAGAACGCGACCCGGTCGCGCAGCACCTTGGCGGCGTCGCAGCTGCCCCGCCCGGTGGGCCGCCGGACGGTCCGGATGATCTGGTCGACCTCGCGTTCGAGGCGGTCGACGGCCTCGCGGGTCTGCTCGGCGACCGGGCCGTCGCCGAGCGCCTCGGCGTTCAGCCGGAGCGCGGCCATCGGGGTGCGCAGGCGGTGCGACAGGTCGGCGGCCATCTCGCGCTCGGCCGACAGGAGCTGGACGACGTGGTCGGCCATCGCGTTGAACGCGAGCCCCGCCTCGATCAGTTCGGGCGGCCCGTCCGGTTCGATGCGGACGGACAGCTCGCCGTCCCCGAAGGCGCCCGCCGCCTCGGCGAGCCGCCGGGTGGAGCGGATCATGCGGTTGCCGAGCCGGTCGGCGACGGCGACGGACCCGGCGACGAGCGCGCAGGCGACCGTCGTCATGACGAGCCACGCCTTCCACACGCCGCGCGAGAGGTCGTCGTCCGGCAGGAACACCTCGACGACGGCGGTGCGGCCGGCGTCGAGCGACACCGGCTGGAGGAGCGCGTACCCGCCGTTGACGCTGGCGGTGTAGGAGCGCCCGCGCCGCCCGGCCTCGGTGAGCTGCTCGGGGCGGGCGCTGAAGTCGCCGTGCGCGTTCTTCGGGACGAGCCCGCCGTCCGGCAGGTGCACGGTCATCCGCCCGGCGGCGCCGGCCTGCGTGCTGGCGACGGCGCGTTCGAGGGCGGCGGGGTCCTCGGTGACGACGAGGACGGGGCCGAGCGCGCTGGCCTGCCGCTCGGCGGTGGTGAGGGCGCGGTCCCGGGCGATCTCCCGGATGGTCAGCGCGAGCGGGATCAGGAACGCCAGCGCGACCATCGAGGTGACCGCCAGGGACACCAGGACGAGCGTCTTCCTCATGAGCGCGGGTCGGGTTCGGCCAGCCGGACCCCGACCCCGCGCACCGTGTGCAGGTAGCGGGGGGCGGCGGCGGTCTCGCCGAGCTTGCGGCGCAGCCAGGACAGGTGGACGTCGATGGTCTGGTCGTCGCCGTACGCCTGCCGCCACACCTCGGCGAGCAGCTCGCGCCGCGCGACCACCCGGCCGGGCCGGGCGGCGAGGTAGGCGAGCAGGTCGAACTCGCGGCGGGTCAGCTCCAGGGAGTTGCCGTCCAGCAGCGCCTCGCGCCGGTCGAGGTCGATGTGCAGGCCGCCGACGCTGAGCTCGGCGGTCGGCCCGGACCGCGCCGACCGGCGCAGCACCGCCGCCAGCCGGGCGCTGAGGTGCTCGATCGAGAACGGTTTGATGAGGTAGTCGTCGGCGCCCGCGTTCAGTAACCGGACGATCTCCGGCTCGTCGTCGCGCGCCGTCGCGATGATGACCGGGACGTCGGAGATGCCGCGCAGCATCTTCAGCACCTCCGCGCCGTCGAGATCGGGAAGCCCGAGGTCGAGCACGACGACGTCGGGGGGCGCCTGCGTGACCTCGCGCAGGGCGTCCATCGCGGTCCCGACGCTGCGCACGACATGCGACCGCACGCTCAGTTCCCGAATCAGGGCGGTCCGGACATTAGCGTCATCCTCGACCACCAAAACACTCGCCATGGCGGAACCGTATGCCACCATGTGCCCATGCGTCGCGCAATGTCGTATGTTGCCCCGTGGGCCGGGGTGACCGCGCTCGCGGTGGCCTTCTCGTGGCTCGGGGTGCGCGACGTCGTCCGCGGCGCGGTGTCGGAGCGGTCGGCGCCGCCGCCGATCGCGGGGCCCGTCATCCACTCCAGCCCGTCCACGCCGCCGGGGCCGACGACGATCGGGTCGCCGACCGCGCGGCCCAGCCCGCCGGACGGCGAGGACAGGGCGCCCAAGCCGTCGAAGTCCGCGAAGCCGCCGCCGGCCAAGCCCGACCATCCGCAGAAGACGCCGAAGACGCCCGACAACGTGCGCAGTTACGCCACGCGCGGCGGGCGCGCCGCGATGTCCATCGAGAAGGACCGGGTGCGGCTCGTCTCGGCGACGCCGAATCCCGGGTACGAGACGCGCGTGACGCAGGCCGAGGGATGGCTCCGCGTCGACTTCCTCAACGACAAGCACACCTCGTCGGTCATCGCGTCCTGGTACGAGCACGATCCGATCGTGAAAGTCTACGAATACTGAGCCGAGGCGGGGAACAAGGACGCCATGCCCATCATTTCCCGCGGATTCCGCGGACGGCGGCCTTCCGGCGACCACGAACTCCCGCCGGGCCAGTACGAGACGTTCGACTTCCCGGTGCTGTCGGCGGGTCCGACCCCGCACGTCCCGCTGGACGAGTGGGAGTTCACCATCGGCACCGAGACCGGCACCGAGTACCGCTGGACCTGGGACGACCTGATGGCGCTGCCCGCCGAGACGCCCACGGTCGACCTGCACTGCGTCACTAAATGGTCAAAATTCGACACACAATGGCGGGGCGTTTCTTTGGACGTTCTTTTCGAGGACGTGGAGAGCGCCGCCGACTTCACTCTCGTCCACTCCTACGGCGGCTACACCACGAATCTCCCGCTGGAGGATCTGCTCGGCGGCAAGGCGTGGATCGCCTACTGCTACGACGGCGAGGAACTGCCCGCGGAACACGGCGGCCCGGCCCGGCTCCTCGTCCCGCACCTGTACTTCTGGAAGTCGGCGAAATGGGTACGTGGAATCCGGCTCGGGCTTGAGGACGAGCCCGGGTTCTGGGAGACCGCCGGCTACCACGACTACGGAGACCCATGGCGCGAGCAGCGGTACCAGGGCGACTAGGCGGGCGGCTGCGCTGGCAGGCCGCCGAGCTGCTGGAGCGGCGCGCCGAGACCGCGACGGCCGTCACGCTGGTCTTCGACGTGGCCGGATGGCCCGGCCACGTGGCGGGCCAGCATGTGGACGTCCGGCTCACCGCCGAGGACGGTTACAGCGCGCAGCGCAGCTACTCGGTCGCGTCCTCGTCCGACGGCGAGCGCGTCCAGCTGACGGTCCAGCGCGTGGTGAACGGCGAGGTGTCGCCCTACCTCGTCAGCGAGATGATGCCGGGCGACCTGGCGGAGATCCGCGGGCCCGTGGGCGGCTGGTTCGTGTGGCGGCCCGAGCAGGCCGAGCCGGTCCTGCTGGTCGGGGGCGGCTCCGGCATCGTCCCGCTGATGTCCATGATCCGGACGCGCCGGGCGGCCGGCAGCCGGGTGCCGTTCCGGCTGCTGCAGTCGGTGCGCGGCCCCGACTACCGGTTCTACGCGACCGAGCTGTACAAGGGCTCCCCCGGCCTGGACGTGACCTACCTGTACACGCGCAGCACCCCGGCCGGCGGGACGCGCCCGGCGGGACGGCTCACCCCCGACGACCTCGTCCGGCACGGGTGGCCCGCCGACTTCGAGCCGACCTGCTACGTGTGCGGGCCGACCGGGTTCGTCGAGAACGCCGCCGCCCACCTCGTCCTGCTCGGCCACGCACCCGGGAACGTCCGGACGGAACGCTTCGGCCCCAGCGGAGGATGACATGGCGATCCTTGACGACCGGCGCGACGCCTTCACCGACGGCAACGCCATCGCGGGCCCGCTGGCGGAGATCTTCGCGGTCGACGTGACGGCCGCCGAGAGCCGCTGCGCCGGCTGCGGGCGCACCGGGCCGGTCGCCGCGCTGCGCGTCTACGGCCGCGCGCCCGGATTCGTGGCACGCTGCCCGGGATGCGATCACATCGTGCTGCGCCTGGTCCGCGGCCCGGGCACCGTCTGGCTCGACATGCGCGGCACGATCGCGCTCGCCGTCCCGGTGGACGGCTGACCGACGCGCTTCGGATGGTGGCGCCCGGAAGCCCCCACGGAGAAGAAGGCGCCCTTCTCCACGCGCGCGATGCCGATAGGTGCGGTGTCCCTGATGGCCGGAGGTGTAGTCGCGGTGGGGCCGGGCTAGGTACGGCCATCATGGCCGTCCGACTGGGGGGCCTCGACATCGCGGCTGCGGCCGGGATCGGCTGCGTCATCTTGAACTCACCGCAATAGCCTGGACACACAATGTTATGGTTCAGGCGTGAAACTGGTGGTGCAGGTCGAACTACTCCCCGACACCGCCACCGCGGCGGCGTTGTGGGAGACGCTTAAGCTGTGCAACCAGGCCGCCGGGCACGCCTCCCGCCGCGCGCACGCCACCGGCGTGACCGGTAAGACCGCGCTGCAGCGGCTGGTGTACGGCGAGTTGAAGGCGATGGGCCTGTCTGCGCAGCCGGCGATCCACTGCGTCCGCAAGGTCGCGGGGGCCTACGCCACGCTGGCCGAGAACCTGAAGGCCGGCAACTACGGGCCGGTCGGCTCGCGGCGCCGTGCCCGGGTGGAGGGCACGCCGGTCCGGTTCCGCAAGGACGCCGCGCAGCCGTTTGACGACCGGTCCCTGTCCTGGCAGATCGCTGAGCGCACCGTGAGCGTCTGGACGGTCCGCGGCAGGCTCCAAGGCATCCCGTTCGCCTGCTCGGTCGAGCAGGCGGCGCTGCTGGCAGCCTCTCGGCGGGGCGAATCGGATCTGGTGTGGCGCGGCGACTGCTTCTACCTGCACGCCACCTGCGACGTCCCCTCAGCCCCGGAATACATCCCGGACGGCTTCGTGGGGGTGGATCTGGGCATAGTCAACATCGCCACCACGTCCGACGGCACCGTCCACTCCGGTAAGCAGGTCAACCAGGTCCGCCACCGCAACCGCCGCCTCCGGCGGCGGCTGCAACGTAAAGGCAGCAAGTCGGCCAAGCGGCTGCTGCGCCATTTGTCGGGCCGTGAGGCGCGGTTCGCGGCCGACACCAACCACCGCATCTCCAAGCAGATCGTGACCGAGGCTCAACGCACCACGCACGGCATCGCCCTGGAAGACCTGGGCGGTATCCGTGCGCGGGTCCGGCTACGCAAGCCCCAGCGGGTCACCCTGCACACCTGGAGTTTCGCCCAGCTCGGCGCATTCATCACCTACAAGGCGAAACGCGCCGGGGTTCCGGTGGTCTTCGTGGACCCCCGTTACACCTCGCAGGGGTGCTCGTCGTGCGGCCACATCCATCGCAAGAACCGGCCCGACCAGGCCACCTTCAAGTGCACGTCGTGCGGCTTCGCTGAGCACGCCGACATCAACGCAGCCCGCAACATCGCCGCACGCGGCGCCGCGGGCTGGGCAGTGAGTCACGCTGCCGACGACGCGGCCTGACGCCCATTAGCCAGGTGGGCCAGTCAGAACTGCAAGCTCGACCCTTCACCTCAGGGTCGAGAAGCTGACGGACGTGTTCTTCAGCCGGCGAACCGCTGCGGCATGATGAACATCGCGGTGGCCTCCACCGTGACGCGGCCGTCCGGCCCGCAGATCGTCCCGGACGCGTAGACCTTGCGCCCCTCGACCCGGCTGGCCTTCGCCTCCACCGCGAGCGGCACGCCGAGCGGGGTCGGGCGGCGGTAGCGGGTCTCCAGGGTGGCGGTCATGCCGGGCGTGCCGGACGCGGCGGCCGCTATCCCGAGGACCTGGTCGAGCACCATCGCGGACACGCCGCCGTGCACGTACGACGGCGGGCCCTCGTAGACGGGGCCGAGCGTGAACTCGCCGCGGACGATGCCGTCCGAGCTGACCGTCAGCTCGACGGGCGGCGCGAACGGGTTGAGGGCGCCGGTGACGGGGTTGCCGATCTGCCGGTCCATGCGCCGCTCACTGGACGGGACGAACGGCGGCGCGTCCCGGCGGACGGCGGCGAGCCGCGCGGTCAGCGCCTCGATCTCGGCGGCGACGGCGGCGGCCTCCGCGGTGCCGGCCGCGGTGAGCACGGTGGCCTCGGCCAGCTCGCGGACGCGGGCGGCGAGGCCGCTCAGGGCCGCCGCCTCGTCCTCCCCCAGCACCGATCGCTCCATCGGGATCCCGCTCATCCAGCCTCCTCGCGGGGTCCGTCCCCCGCAGCACCGCCCATGACCGAACGAAATTCTAGAATAGCCGGGGAAACGCTCCGGACACCGGGCCCCGGTTCGGATAGATTCCTGCGGTACCCCCAGCCGCCCCAGACCCGCCGAGGACCAGCCGTGACGGACCAGCCTCCGCCGCCACCCGGGCAGCCGCCGCCCTACTCCGAGCCCTACGGGCAGCCGCCCGGCGGCTACGACCCGCGGTGGGGGTACGGCCCGCCGGGCGTCCCCTACGGCGTGCCGCAGCAGGGTCCCCCGGAGGAGACGACCTGGGCGATCTTCGCCTACCTCGGCAACGTGCTGATCAACTTCTTCCCGGCGCTGATCATCTACCTGGCGAAGAAGAACACCTCGCCGCTCACCCGGTTCCACGCGGCGCAGTCGATGAACCAGCAGCTGACCATGCTGATCCACTTCCTGGTGGTGGCGGCCTTCTGCGTGCCGCCGGCGATCGTCACCGAGACGTGGGGCCTGCTCGCCCTGCTGATCGTCCCGTACCTGGAGTTCATCGTCTGCAGCTGGGTGTTCATGATCCTGGGCGCGGTGAAGGCGGGCAAGGGGCAGTACTACCGCTTCCCCGCCTTCTTCTGCTTCCGCATGATCCGCTAGCTCAGACCAGGACGGCCCGGTCGTCCACGCGGGCCACGGCGCGTACCGGGGCGCCGTCGGCGGCGGCCAGGGCGATGGGGAAGAGCGAGACCTCGATCGCGCAGCCGTCGTCCTGGGCGTCCACGAGGCGATCCAGGCCGGTCAGGTTCTCGGCGATCACCGCGCCCGCCCCGCACAGGACGCGGTGGGCGGCCAGGGAGAAGTCGCCGGAGCCGGGCGGCGGGGTGCGGTCGACGCTGAGGGCGTCGATGCCCACCGTGCGCACCCCGGCCGCGATGATCGCCTCGGCGGTCTCGGGGACGGGGTACGGGTGGGCGAGGTAGCCGCCGGTCCCCCAGTGCCGCGACCAGCCCGTCGCGATCAGCAGGACGTCGCCGGGAGCGAGGCCGGACGGGAGCGCGTCCGGCGGTATGGGCGTGCGGGGCGGCAGGCCGCGGACGTCCATGACCACGGCCGGGCCGGTGAAGCGGGTCAGCGGCAACTCGTCCAGGCGGGGCAGGGAGTCGTCGATGTGGAACGGGGCGTCCACGTGCGTGCCGGTCTGCGACCCCATGTGCAGGCGCAGGACGTTCACCCCCGACTCGGCGGCCGTCAGGGCGGGGACCGCCTCCACCTCGGGATCGCCGGGGTACACCGGCATGCCCGTGGTGATCGGCACCGAAAGGTCGAGCAGCTCAACGCCCATGTAAACGATTATCCCGCCCGCACCCCCACCCGATAGCGTTGCGACGTGTTGCCACATGTGACGGCCATCCGATACGTGACGCCGCTCCGCGAGGGCGGTTCCCTGCCGGGCATCGTCGAGGCCGACGACCTCGGCACCTACGTCATGAAGTTCCACGGCGCCGGGCAGGGGCGCAAGGCGCTGATCGCCGAGGTGATCGCGGGCGAGCTGGCCCGCAGGCTCGGCTTCCGGGTGCCCGAGCAGGTGCTCATCGACCTCGACCCGGCCATCGGACGGCACGAGCCCGACCCCGACGTCCAGGACCTCCTCAAGGCCAGCCCCGGCTGGAACCTCGGCGTCGACTTCCTGCCGGGGTCGCTCGGCTTCGACCCGCTGGGCTGGAGCCCCGACGCGGACTTCGCGTCCCGGGTGCTGTGGCTGGACGCGTTCATCGGCAACGTCGACCGCAGCTGGCGCAACCCGAACATGCTCGTCTGGCACGGCGACGTGTGGCTGATCGACCACGGCGCGAGCCTCATCTTCCACCACGCGTGGTCGAACGCGGCCCGGCTGTTCGCCGGCCCGTACGACGTGGACGACCACGTGCTGACCCCGTACGCGACCCGGCTGGAGGCCGCCGAGGCCGAACTCGCCCCGCGGATCACCGAGGGGCTGCTGCGCGAGGTGACCGCGCTGGTGCCCGACCGGTGGCTGGAGGGAGAGCCCGGCTTCGCCGGCCCGGACGCGCTCCGCGACGCCTACGTCGACATCCTGCTGCCGCGCGCCGGCAAGCCGCGCGACTGGCTGCCCGACCTGGACGTCAGCGGCCACGGGCCGAACACGTCCGCGCGGCGTGGGGAGAACCGCCCCGGCTGGCTCGGCGGGCCGTCATGACCAATATCAGGACGGCCGGTGAGCCGACGGTGTTCGAGTACGCGGCGCTGCGGGTCGTCCCGCGCGTCGAGCGCGGCGAGTCGATGAACGTGGGCGTGGTGGTGTACTGCCGGGCGCTCGACTACCTCGGCTGCCGGACGCACCTGGACGAGCGCCGCCTGCTCGCCCTGGACCCCTCGCTCGACCTGGAGGGCGTCCGGGCCGCGCTCAAGGGCGTGGACGCGGTGTGCTGCGGCGGCGAGCGCGCCGGGCAGGCCGCCGCCGAGCCGCCGGGCCGGCGGTTCCGCTGGCTGACGGCGCCGCGCAGCACGATCGTCCAGCCCGGCCCGGTGCACGCCGGCCTCACCGCCGACCCCGCCGCCGAGCTGGAGCGGCTGCTCGGGCTCCTCGTCCTCTAGTCCCACTCCCAGCGGATGCCGTGGTAGCCGGCGGCCATGCCGAACTCGATGAAGTGGACGCTGTGGTAGCTGGACAGGCGCAGGTCGGCGGAGTCCTTCAGCGCGGTGTGGCCGTCGGGGCGCCACGTCCGGTGGCAGCGGGCGGGCAGCGCGGACGGGTGGAACCGCACCTCGATGAGGAACTCGTGCTGCGGGGTGCGGAAGCCGCGGCCCTCCTCGGTGATGGGCGGGCCCGTCTCGTCGAACCCGAACCCGTACTCCAGCAGGTAGGTCTCGCCGCGGCCGAGCGCCCGGTCGAACAGCAGCTCGGCGGCGATGAGCCCGCTGGCCTCGTCCATCCGGACGCGCCCGAACCGGCAGCCGCGCACGGTCCGCGAGGACGGCAGGACGCCCTGCGGGTGGTGGTAGACGGCGATCCACCGGTCGACGCCGCGCTGCTGCGCCTGGAACACCGCCCGGCAGCGGACCTCGCGCAGCTCCCGGCGGCGGCCGACGATGTACTGGTCGTGCAGGCTGAGCCCGGTGAGCAGCCGCTCGCCGCGGTCGCCGATCTCGTCCAGCAGGTCGCGGACGCCCGGCTCCGGGCACAGCTCCTCGACGGGCAGCCACGGCCCGGCGGACCGCTCGGTGGTGGGCCGCAGCAGCGTCAGCAGCGAGTGCCGCGGCAGTTCGAGGATGACCTCCAGGCCGCGGACGGCGCGCAGCGAGTCGGCGCGCTCGGGCCGGGTCCGACCGCGCTGCCAGTAGCTCAGCGTGGACAGGCTGACGGCGATGCCCTGCTCCTCCAGGCGGCGCCGCAGCGAGTCGAGGCTGAGGCCGCGCGCCTGGATGGCGGCGTGCAGGGCGACGTTGAACGGACCGTACTGGAGGACCTGTAGGAGATCGTCCTCTGCGACACTCTGCACCTGCGGCCTCCGGATCTGCTCCGGCCGGCCCCCGTCCAACGGCCTTGACTCCTGCGATTGCGACTTCCGCGCTCACTGTAAGGCCCATGGCCCCCGATGCCAACAGGCAACTTGTCACAACCAGGGGTCCAAAGGCTAGTGCCACTCCCATTCGACGCCGACGATGCCGCGCCGGACGGCGCCGACCGCGATGTTCGCGCTGCCGGACGTGCCGACCCACAGCTCGCCGAGCCGCCGCCGCGGGGCCTGCGAGGTCTCCGCGGTGAACCCGTAGCAGCGCGCGGGCAGCCGGTCGCCGTCGAACTGGACGATCGCCACGTAGTCGTGGACGGGATGGGAGAAGCGCCGGTCGTAGCTGTCGGACGGCGGCTCCCCCGCCGGGCCCAGCTCGTACTCGACGACCGCCGTGTCCCCCGCCGACAGCACCCGGTCGAAGACGAGCTCGAACGCCATCAGGCCGTCCTCGGCGCGGACGCGGCCGGGCCGGCAGTACCGCACGCCGGCGAGGCGGCCGTTCCCGCCGCCGTTCCCGCCGCCGGCCACCTGGTGGACGCAGACGATGCGGTCGATGTCGTCGCCCGCCGCGCGCAGGACGGTCCGGACCGACAGCGTCCAGGAGCGGCGCACCTCGTCCAGCCGGTAGACGTCGTGGATGCTGAGCCGCTCCAGCCGGTGGTCGCCGGACCGGTCGAGCTGCCCGACGAGGCCGGCGTAGCGCTCGGGGTCGGGCCACAGGTCCCGCACGCTGCGGGCCCGGTCCGCCGCGCCGACCGTCTCGCTGTACGTCAACGACTACAACACG
>NZ_JABXFD010000625.1 GCF_013372625.1 Actinomadura sp. BRA 177 | reverse complement strand
GGGGTCTCTGGGCGCCGTGTGCGCCCCCGGGTGACCCGGGGCGTGTTGCCCCTGCACCGCGCGCGATAAGGGCGACACGCGGCAGGTCAACGGGGGTCAGCCGGCGCGGCGGGGGCTTGCGCCGCCGGCCAGGCGGAGGGCGTGCTCGACGAGCGAGAGCAGGCCCTCTTGCGCGGAGCCCGTGCGGCGGGCGTCGCACAGCAGGCCGGGGACGTGCGGGTCGATGTCCAGGGCCGTCCGGATCTCCGGCGGGTCGTAGCGGTCGGCGTCGTCGAAGCAGTTGACGGCGACGACGAACGGCGTGCCCTTGCGCTCGCAGTACTCGATCGAGGCGAAGCTCGCCAGCAGCCGCCGCGTGTCGGCGAGCACGACGGCCCCGAGCGCGCCGCGCGACAGCTCGTTCCACATGAACCCCGTCTCCTATACACAA
>NZ_JABXFD010000004.1 GCF_013372625.1 Actinomadura sp. BRA 177 | reverse complement strand
GGGTGGCGTGACTGTTGTGTGTCTGCGTGGAGCGGGGCCGCCCAGGCGCGACCCGGCCCGCGGCGTCGCGAGCGTCGGAGGGGGATAAGGGCCAGCCGCGGCGGCCGGCGATCCGGGCGCCCGGCGCTCCGCCGCGGGGGCCGCGCAGGGGCGGCTGCGCGACGTCGACGCGGTGCGCCCCGCCCTGTCCGACCCCCGCGCACCGGTCGTGATGCACGGCTCGGTGCTCCGTGAAGGCCCCGTCGCCGAGGCCGTCCGCACC
This sequence comes from Actinomadura sp. BRA 177, assembly GCF_013372625.1. Lineage (GTDB taxonomy): Bacteria > Actinomycetota > Actinomycetes > Streptosporangiales > Streptosporangiaceae > Spirillospora. The sequence goes on along the minus strand of NZ_JABXFD010000004.1, from coordinate 169 downwards.
GGGCTGCGCGACCGCTTCGCCGAGCCGCCGCGCTGCGCCGGCGACGGAGCCGTCGGCGCGGCCGGGATGGCCCTCCGCCCCCCCGGCCCCCCCCCTGGCCCCTACACACATCCGCCGCCGCCGACGGAGAGGAAGAGGTCACACCTCGAGCGCGCCGTCCCCACACAAA
>NZ_JABXFD010000005.1 GCF_013372625.1 Actinomadura sp. BRA 177 | reverse complement strand
TCTGGGCGTTGTTGTTAGAGGGCGTCGTGTCAGATCGATTACGCCACCGCACTGTCCGCAGGCAGCGACAGATGGGTATAGGAGACAGGGGGACCACCCACGCGCGAGGCGCAGGCTTCTCGCCGGCCGGAGCAGGAGCAGGCGCCCCGTACCCCGGCGGCCCGTAGGGAGGCTCCGGCCCGCTCGACAGCGGAACCTGGCGTCCCGGCGGGGGAGGCTGGATTCCGGGCGGCGGGGCGGGTGGGCCGGGTGGCCCCTGCCGCTCCGGCCTGTCCGGTGCCAGTGCGTGGCCCTGCACCGCGGCCTCCGTGATCTTGCAGGGGACCAGCGTAACGTGCCCACCCGCGTCACGCGCGGTGGCTTGGGGGGTGTGCCAGGTGGGTGGGTCCGAGCACGGGGGCGGCGAGGAGCACACGGGCGGCGGTGTGGAT
>NZ_JABXFD010000488.1 GCF_013372625.1 Actinomadura sp. BRA 177 | reverse complement strand
TGTACGACGCGACGTCGTGGCCCCCGATGCGCACCGTCCCCGACGTCGCGTCGTACAGGCGCGGCACCAGGTGGGTCATGGTCGTCTTCCCCGCGCCGGCCCGGCCGACGAGGGCGGTGAGCGTCCCGGCCCGGGCGCCGCCGGACAGCCCGCGCAGCGCCTGCGCGGCCCGGCCGCTCTCCGGGGCCGCCCCCTCCGGCGCGGCCGCCCGCCGCGCCCGCGCCGGGACGCGGCGCGCCGTGGATCATCGCCGTGATCGCCGCGGCGTCGGCGCTGCTGGTGTCGGCGTTCCTGCCGTGGGCGCACGCCGACGTCGTCCTCGACCTGTTCGGCCGCACGCTCAGCCGCGACCTCGGGAGCGTCGCCGGCATCGACGCCGACGACATGGTCCTCGCCGTCCCGGTGCTGGCCGTCATCGCGATCGCGCTGGCGTGCTGGGACCTGATCGGCCGCGACGCGCGGATCGGCGGGCTCGCCGCCGTCCCCGGGACGCTCGCCCTGCTGGTCTGCGGCATCTTCGTGCTGCGGCTCGGCGACGTCCGCGACGACCTGCCCGAGACCGGCCTGGACCTCGGCTACCAGATCACCGTCCGCTACGGCTGGTACCTCGCGGTCGTCGCGTCGCTGTTCCTGATCGGCTTCAGCCTCGCCCGCCCGATCAGCGCACGGGTGGCGCGCTCGCAGCGGCCGGACCAGCACCAGTACCAGTACCAGCCGCAGTACGCCTACCCCGACCAGCCGACCGGGGACGCCGCCTGGCCCGACGAGGACCAGGCGTGGAACCGGAATCCGGACGAGAGCGAGGAGCCCCCGGAGGAGCCCAGGAAGGATCAGTCGTAGAAGCCCAGGCGGCGCAGCTGCTTGGGGTCGCGCTGCCAGTCCTTGAGGACGCTGACGCGCAGGTCGAGGAAGACCTTGGTGCCGAGCAGCGCCTCGATCTGGCGGCGCGCCGCCGCGCCGACCTCGCGGAGCCGCGAGCCCTTGTGCCCGATGATGATGCCCTTCTGGCTGGGCCGCTCCACGTACAGGTGCGCGTACACGTCGACGAGGTCGGCGCGGCCCTCGCGCGGCGCCATCTCGTCCACCACCACGGCGATCGAGTGGGGCAGCTCCTCGCGGACGCCCTCCAGCGCCGCCTCCCGGATCAGCTCGCTGATCATGACCTGCTCGGGCTCGTCGGTGAGGTCGCCCTCCGGGTAGAGCGGCATCCCCTCCGGCAGATGGGAGATCAGCAGGTCGCCCACGAGATCGACCTGGAACCCGTGCTCCGCTGAGCACGGCACGATGTCGGCGAACTCGCCGAGCCGCCCGACGGCGAGGAGCTGCTCGGCGACCTGCTCGGGCGCGGCGAGGTCGGTCTTCGTCACGATCGCGACCACGGGCGTCTTCTTCACCCCGGCCAGCTCGCGCGCGATGTACTTGTCGCCGGGCCCGACCGGCTGGTCGGCGGGCACGCAGAACCCGATCACGTCGACCTCGGTCAGCGTCGACCGGACGAGGCTGTCGAGCCGCTCCCCGAGCAGCGTGCGGGGCTTGTGCAGGCCGGGCGTGTCGACGACGACCAGCTGCGCGTCCGGCCGGTGCACGATCCCCCGGATGGCCCGCCGCGTCGTCTGCGGCCGGCTGCTGGTGATCGCCACCTTCGTCCCGACGAGGGCGTTCATCAGGGTCGACTTCCCCACGTTCGGCCGCCCGATGAAGCACGCGAAACCGGCCCGATGCCCCTCGGGCGTCTCATTCCCCAGACTCGTCACCCGTCAATTGTCGCCCACCCGGACGTGCGCCTCGGCACGCCCGCTCACGCGGCGGGGGTGCCGAGGCGGTCGAGGGCGGCGGCCGCCTGCTCGGTCCAGAAGGGGGCGCCGAGGCGGGCAGCCACGTCCGCGGCCCTGCGGTAGTGGGCGGCGGCGTCCTCCTCGGCACGCTCCAGGAAGCGGGCGAGGTCGCCGAGGATGTGCGCGACGGGACCGACCGTGCCGACCGCGGTGGAGGCGCCGGTGAAGCGGCCCTCGTAGGGCAGCAGGGCCGCGTAGGCGTCCGCGGCCAGGGCGCGGTCGCCGAGGGCGATGGCGCGCAGGCCCCGGATCGCCATCGTGAGGTCGTAGAAGTAGTCGAGCCGCAGGGGCCCGGCCCCGGCGACGACCCGCCGGGCCTCGGCGGTGCGGCCGGCGGCGGCCAGCGTGAGGGCGTACACGTCCGCGGTGGCCGCGACGGGCCCCCACTGCTCGTGCAGCCAGGCGGCCTCGTCCATCACCTCCGCCGCCCGCCCCTGCACGACCCGCAGGCAGAACGGGCCGAGGACCGCCATGCCGCGCTCGCTGAACCAGATCCGGGTCCGGCCGATGGTGCCGCCGACCTCCGCGAACGCGCGTTCCGCCGCGTCCGGCCAGGCCGTCATGGCGCCCACCAGCGACTCGTGCCAGGCGGAGATCTGGGCGAGCAGCGGCAGCCCGTACTGCTCGGCGAGCCGCCGCCCCTCCGCGAGGTGCCGGTGCGAGGCGGGCAGGTCGAGCAGCGCGACGTTCGTCTGCTGCAGCTCCAGGTGCGCGAGGACGCGGTAGGTGCCGAGGTCGTGCTCGGTGGCGAGCGCGAGGAGCTCGGACGCGATGCGGTGCCGCTCGGCCAGGCTCTCCACCGTCCGGTAGTGGTTGACGTAGGAACCGTTGAGCGCGGCGGCGATCAGCTCGGGGTCGCCCACGGCGCGGGCCGTGCGCACCGCCTCGCCGGACGCCCGGACGCCCCGGTCGTGCTGCTCCCCCTCCAGCTCCATCGCCAGCGTGGTCAGCAGCCGGACGCGCAGTTCCCGCTCGGCGCCGGGGAGCCGGTCGAGCGCCTCGTCGGTGGCGTCCACGACGGTCGCGTCGAGGCTTCCGTACTCGCGGCTCGTCCACAGGGTCGGGACGTCGAAGGCGGCGATGATCCGTGCGAGCAGCCGGACGTCGCCGAACGCGCGGGCGTCGGCGATGGCGGCGAGGCGCCGGTCCCGGGCGGCGACGACCTGCCCGGAGAGCGCGCTCGCCCGGATGGCGGCGGCCTCGCTCTCCAGCCGGTCGCGGGTCGCGCCGGGGCCCTGCGCGCGCAGGGTCT
>NZ_JABXFD010000128.1 GCF_013372625.1 Actinomadura sp. BRA 177 | reverse complement strand
GCCTTCACCCGGTAGGCCTCCAGCCGGCCGCGCAGCTCCTCGCGCCGGTCCAGCAGCCCGCCGACCACGCGCGCGGCCGGCTGGAGGCCTACCGGGTGAAGGCCGCGCGGCTCGGCCACGCCGAGGACGCCGAACTCGCCCGGATCTACGAGCAGGCCCGCGAGCTGCTGTGGACCTCGCCGTGCGATCTGCGGAGCGCGACCGTGGCGCTGTCGGGATACCAGCGGGCCATCATGTCGCGGGCGGAGGGAGCGGAACGATGAGCCAGTGCACGGAGCCGGGCTGCGGCGGAACCGTCGACGGCGGCTTCTGCGTCGTATGCGGCGTGGCAGCCTCGCCCGGAACCCCGGCGCCCGGAGGCCCGGCGCCGTCCGGCGGGTGCGCGCAGCCGGGCTGCGGCGGGACGATCTCGGACGGCTACTGCGACGTCTGCGGCAGCCCGCCGGAGAGCGCCGCGCCGGTCGTGCCGGCGCCGCGCCCGCCGGCCGAGCGGTCCGACGCGTGCGGGCAGGCCGGCTGCGCCGGGACGATCATGGACGGCTACTGCGACGTCTGCGGTTCGCCGCCCGCGCACACGGCCCGGGTGGCGACGACCGGCAGCACCCCCACCGGCGGCACCCGGACGGGCAGCACCCGCACCGGCAGCACCCGTACGGGGTCGTCGCGCTCGTCCGGCCGCCGCGGCATGCTGGGCGCCGGGCTGGTCGAGGTGCCGCGCGTCCCGTACCGGGACCCGGCAGGCGCGGTGATGAGCGACCCGCAGGTCGCCGAGGCCAAGCGGTTCTGCAGCAGCTGCGGGGAGCCCGTCGGCCGGGGGCGCGGCGACCGGCCCGGCCGGACCGAGGGCTTCTGCCCCAAGTGCGGCGCCCGCTTCTCCTACACCCCGAAGCTGCGCCCCGGCGATCTCGTCGGCGGGCAGTACGGTGTGCTCGGCTGCCTCGCGCACGGCGGCCTCGGCTGGATCTACCTGGCCAAGGACCGCAACGTCCACGACCGCTGGGTCGTGCTGAAGGGCCTGCTGGACAGCGGCGACGCCGACGCGATGGCCGCGGCGGCGGCCGAGCGCGCCTACCTCGCCGAGGTCGAGCACCCCAACATCGTCAAGATCTACAACTTCGTCCAGCACGACGGCGACGGCTACATCGTGATGGAGTACGTCGGCGGCGAGTCGGTCAAGGACATCCTGCTGCGCCAGCCGCAGCCGCCCGGCGAGAAGCACCTGCCGCTCGCGCAGGCCATCGCCTACGGGCTGGAGGTGCTGCGGGCGTTCGAGTACCTGCACGCGCAGGGCCTGCTGTACTGCGACTTCAAGCCGGACAACGTGATCCAGTCCGAGGAGCAGCTGCGGCTCATCGACCTCGGCGGCGTCCGCCGGCTGGACGATCCGGACGGCGCGATCTGGGGCACGGTCGGCTACCAGGCGCCCGAGATCGCCGACGCGGGGCCGTCCGTCTCCTCCGACCTGTACACGGTCGGCCGCGCGCTGGCCGTGCTGAGCTTCCCCTTCCGCGGCTACACCAGGAAGTACGCCGGCTCCCTGCCGCCGGGTCCAGAGGTCCCGGTGTTCCGCCGGTTCGAGTCGTTCCACCGGTTCCTGCTGCGCGCGACGCACGCCGACCCGGACGCGCGGTTCCAGGACGCGGCGGAGATGGCCGAGCAGCTCACCGGCGTGCTGCGGGAGGTCCTCGCCGCCGAGGACGGCACCCCGCGGCCCGCCCCGTCCGGGCTGTTCGGGCCGGAGCGGTTCACGACCCGGATGGCGGGCGGGGCGGGCGACGCGCACGCGCTGCCGCCCGTCCCGCCGGAGGTGGCCGCGGCGGCGCTGCCGGTGCCGCTGGTGGACGGGTCCGACCCCGCCGCCGGGTTCGTGTCCGGGCTGTCCGCGCTGGAGCCGGCGCAGGTGGCGGAGGCGGCGGCGAACGCGCCGTCCCGCACGCCGGAGGTCCGGCTGGCGCACGCCCGCGCCAGGATCGAGCTGGGCGCCGGCGGGGAGGCCGACGAGCTGCTCGACGAGCTCGCAGCCGAGCGCCGCGGTGACTGGCGGGTCGCCTGGTACCGCGCGGTCGCGCTGCTCGCGCGCGGCCGGGTGGACGAGGCGGAGCCGCTCTTCGACCGGCTGTACGGGCTGCTGCCCGGCGAGGCCGCGCCCAAGCTGGCCCTCGCCTACTGCCGCGAGCGGACGGCGCCGGCCGACGCGATCCGCCTGTACGAGACGGTGTGGCGCACCGACCAGAGCTACATCAACGCGGCGTTCGGCCTGGCCCGCGTGCATCTCGCGGCGGGCGAGCGGGGCGCGGCCGTCGCCGCGCTCGACTCGGTGCCGACGATCTCCATCCGGTACGTGCCCGCCCAGGTCGCGGCGGTGGCACGGCGGTGCGCGGCCGCCCGCCCGCCGAGCTGTCGGCGGCCGAGCTGGTCGCCGCCGGGGACCGGCTCACCGCCCTCGACCTGGACGCAGAGCGCCGCGACCGGCTCGCCGCCGAAGTGCTGGAGGCCGCGCTCGACTGGCTCCTCGCCGGGCCCGGCGCGGCTCAGGGCGGGTCGCTGCTCGGCGCCCCGCTCACCGAGACCGCGCTGCGCCGCCTGCTGGAGGCGACGTACCGCGAGCTGGCCCGCCGCACCCGTGACCGCGACGAGTGCCGCCGCCTCGTCGACTCCGCCAACGCCGTACGCCCGAGGACGCTGCTGTGACCGATGACCAGACCGGAGCCGACGCCGGAGCCGACCACGCGACGAAGGCGGCGGAGCTGTCCTGTCCGGCGTGCGGGGAGATCGTGTACGCGGAGGAGGTCTTCTGCGAGAAGTGCGGCCACCGCCTCACCGACGCGCCGCCGCCGGGCGGAACGGCGGCGCGGGAGCCGTCCTCCGCGCGGCCGTGCACGAACTGCGGCGGGACGGCGATCGACGCCGACGGCTACTGCGAGAACTGCGGGCTGCGCCAGCCCGCCGAGCGCGACCACGTCGAGCTGGAGCTGCCCGCCCCCGGCGGGAACGGCGGCCGCGCGGGAGGCGTCCTCGGGGCGCTGCGAGGACCCGACGCCGTCGGACACGACGGCCGCGACCCCGGCGGCGTGCGCGGCGAGCGCGACCACGT
>NZ_JABXFD010000006.1 GCF_013372625.1 Actinomadura sp. BRA 177 | reverse complement strand
CGCGCCCGAGTCGTCGGCCGGGGCCGTGCGGCCGAAGGCGTCGCCCAGTGCCTCGGTGGCCGTGCCGGCGGGGGGCGTCCCCTCGTAGGGGGTGAGGGTGGCGGGGCGGTTCGGCAGCACCATGTCGGGGACGGGCCCCTTCGCGCCCGCGAACGTCTCGCGCGCCACCCGGCCGTTGAACGCCGCGTCGGCGCCGCGCAGGTCCTCCGGCCGCGCGGGCGGGATGCCGAGGTCGGCCGGGTCGAACACCGTCTCCGCCGCCGTCCCGTCGCGGACCACCCACACCGTGGACGTGCCGGTGGTCGTCAGCTCGTCGAGCCCGTCGCCGCCGCGGCACCCCAGCCACGAGCAGCCGCGCGCGGCGAACACGCCCGCGATGACGCCCGCCATCCGCGGGTGGAACACGCCGACCGCCTGCCCCGCGGGCCCAGCC
>NZ_JABXFD010000007.1 GCF_013372625.1 Actinomadura sp. BRA 177 | reverse complement strand
TGTGGCTTTATGTTGTTCTGTGTGTTTGGTTGTGTGTTTTGTTGTTTGGAGTGGAGGGCGACCGCCGAGATCGACACTGCGCCCGTCGTCGGCAGCGCAGGGTGGGTGTAAGAGGCGGGCGCGGAGCGGGTCCAGCCCCGCCAGGCGGGTGGCGAGGCCGATCAGGTCCATGAGGGTGACCGGGCCCATCGGCAGGCCGGCGCCGGCCTTCATCGCGGCGTCGATGTCGTCGCGGGTCGCGTGCCCGGACTCCAGCATCCCGGCGGCCTGGTTCAGGTAGCCGCCCAGCCGCCCGTTGGCGACGAACCCCGCGCGGTCCCCGCTCGTGCCCGGCGTCCTTCCAAGCCCCCTCCCCCCGTCCGCCCGCGCGCCCGGGCCGTCCCCTGCCTCTTCTCCACATCCTAACCCTCCCCCCCACATCATCGCGATCAGA
>NZ_JABXFD010000597.1 GCF_013372625.1 Actinomadura sp. BRA 177 | reverse complement strand
TTTTTTGATCGGTAGGGCGACCCCGGTGCTCTACACTCGCCGCTTCTTCGCCAGCGTCGGAGGTGGATACAAGACAGCCCCGGCACCCCGTGCGCCGACCTCCCGCTGGTCGAGGGCCCCGAAGCCCTGAAGACGATCGCCGCCTTCCGACTGGCCCTGCCCCGCACCATCCTCCGCTACGCCGGCGGCCGCGAACTCACCCTCGGCGACCTCGGCACCCGCGAGGGCATGCTCGGCGGCATCAACGCCATCATCGTCGGCAACTACCTGACCACCCTCGGCCGCCCCGCCCAAAAAGACCTGGACCTGCTCACCGACCTCCACATGCCCATCAAGGCCCTCTCCCAGACCCTCTGATGCGTGGCGGCGCGGCCCGGTGCAGGCCACGTGTTTACACGATGCGGATCATCCGTTCTCGGATGATCCGCCGGACGTGGTCGAGTACGACCTTGCCGTCGACACTGCCGGCCCAAGAGATGCCGACCTCGGTGACCCCGCCCTCGTGCTGGTGATCCAGGACGTCGATACGGGCCTCCTCCGGAAGGAAGAGATGCTCCCGGATCTCCATCGGCGTCATGCTCCGCGGGTCCTGGGGATAGGCAACGCCGTAGATCACGATTCCGGTCCGCTGATCGACGGTCGTTGCCATGGGCGGGGGCCTGACCGCAGGCTCGTTCTCTACTTCCATGGCCGCCAGCGGCAGGTCTCGATCTCGATGTTGAACGGCTCCGGTAGTTGAATCGTCTCGCCGAACTCCCACGATTCCCGGTGCAGATAGGCGCCCGTGGACTGGTCCGGGATGGAGTAGAGAGTCGTCTTGGCCTCCTTGGGCGATCGATCGACGAGGAGGTAGTAGGGGATCTCCACCTCGGCGTAGCCGGACCACTTGTTGGGGTTCGCCAGTCGTCTCCCACCGGTCGGCGGCCGGTCCTGCTCGAAGTTGCTCGGAGAAGTGGCCTCTACGGCCATCTCGATTTCGTCGGGCATCAACCCGGGGGCTTCGGCGTCCCCGGCAGCGTTCAGCACGTCCGTCTCCAGAACGAGAAGATCTGGGATGCACGAGGGAGATGCCGACCGGCGATACAGGTTGACGACCTGCGTGGATTTCCATGGGAAGTCGGGGTCCTTGAAGGAGGCCGCCGTCAGAGCGCTGCTGATGTCGCTCAGTATGCAGGCATGCGCCACGGTGGGTGCTGGCGACACGACGATCCGACCCCCGATGATCTCGACCCGCAGTCCCTCGTAAGGAAGATCGAGAAGGTCGTCCACTTCGCCGCGCATCCACATGTCGTACAGCGTGTCCTCGGACACTCCGTCGAGACTGGAAACTACGGTCTTTGTCACGTTCTGCGACCTTTCCCTCACGATCTGCTCCAGTCATCGTAGAGAAGGGATGCACCTAGCGTAGTCAATACCTTCGAATTTGTGGTCGAAGTCCGAGAACCAGCTGGTGAGGCCGCATCCTCGTTCGCGTGGTGAGACCGGGTGCAGCCGGGGGCGGGTCAGCGGCTTAGGCGGGTGATGAACTTGTAGCGGTCGCCTCGGTAGAGGGACTGGGCCCACTCGACCGGCTGGCCTGTGGTGTCGAAGGCGTGGCGGGAGAGGAGGAGCATCGGGAGGCCTACGTCCACGCCCAGGAGCTGGGCGTCGTGGGGGGTGGCGAGGACGGTTTCGATCGTCTCCTCCGCCTCGGTCAGGTGGACGTCGTAGGCGGTGGCGAGCGTCTCGTAGAGGGAGTGGTGGCGGGACAGCTCGCGGCGCAGGCCGGGGAAGCGGCGGGCCGGGAGGTGGGAGGTGTCGATCGACATCGGCTCGCCGGAGGCGAGGCGGAGCCGGTGGACGCGCAGGACGCGGCCGCCGGGGCGGATGCCGAGGAGGGTGGCGAGGCTCTCGTCGGCGCTGACGTAGCTGGCCTCCAGGATGCGGGTCTCGGGGCGCAGCCCGTGGTGCCGCATGTCCTCGGTGTAGCTGACGAGCTGGAGTTCCTGCGCGACCTTCGGCTTGGCGACGAAGGTGCCCTTGCCCTGGATGCGCTGGAGGCGCCCCTCGACGACGAGTTCGGCGAGCGCCTGCCGGACGGTGGTGCGGGACGTCTCGTACTTCTCGGCGAGGGAGCGCTCAGGGGGCAGCGGGCTGCCGGCCGGCAGCGACTGGATCAGCTCCACCAGCAGCTCTTTGAGCTTGTAGTACTTCGGGATCCGGGGCGCCTGGTTCGGGTGCCGCTGGCCGATCCCCGCGAGCGAGGCACGGTCGAACCCGTGCTCGAACCCGCCCCCGTGCCGGGGTCCGCCCCTGACCTCCGTCACGGCATCTCCTCACGTTCATCATCGGTTTTCCCCGATGTTATGCGTGCAGACTACGGCCGGTAGAACATGCGACCTCCGCCAGGGCCTCCCGGAGGCGTGTGAGGTCGGCCTCGTCCAGCGTGGCGCGGGCGGTGAGGCGCAGGCAGGCGCGGCCCTTGGGGACGGACGGCGGCCGGAAGCAGCCGACGCGGAGCCCGTGCTCAGCGCAGATCTCCGCCGCCCGCAGCGCCGCGTGCGGCTCGCCGAGGAAGACGGGGACGACGGCGGCGGCCGGGACGGCGGTCTCCAGGCCGGAACCGGCCGCGAGGTTTGCGATCCGGAGGGCGCGGTCGCGGGCGCGGGACGGCAGGCCGGGGTCGGATTCCAGCACGTCGAGGGCGGCGAGGGCGGCGCCGGCGGCGGGCGGGTTCAGGCCGGTGTCGAAGATGAACGACCGCCCGGTGTCGATCAGCGTCTCGATCACCTCGGGGGCGCCGAGGACCGCGCCGCCCTGGGACGCGAGGGACTTCGACAGGGTGAGTGTGAGGATCACGTCGGGTTCGCCGGCGAGGCCGGCGGCGTGGGCGGCGCCCCGGCCGTGGTCGCCGACGACGCCGAGCGCGTGGGCCTCGTCGATCACGAGGAGCGCGCCGTGCGCCCGGACGGCGGCGTGCAGGGCTTGCAAGGGTGCCAGGTCGCCGTCCACGGAGAACACGGCGTCGGTGACCACGAGGGCGTCGTCCTCGTCGCGGTCGGCGAGGGCCTGCTCGACGGCGGCGGTGTCCCGGTGCGGGACGATCACGACGCGGGACCGCGACAGCCGGCACGCGTCCACGATCGAGGCGTGGTTGACCTGGTCGGACACCACGAGCGTGCCCGGCCCGGCCAGGGCGGTGACGGCGCCGAGGTTGGCGAGGAAACCGGAGGAGAAGACGAGGCCGGCGGCGCTGCCGGTGAACGCGGCGAGCCGCCGGTCCAGCTCGGCGTGCAGTTCCGTCGTCCCGGTGACCAGGCGCGACCCGGTGGAGCCGGTGCCCCACGCGCGGGCCGCCGCGCACGCCCCCTCGACCAGGCGGGGGTCTCCGGCGAGCCCGAGGTAGTCGTTGGACGCCAGGTCGGTGAGCCCGTCCGGGCGGGGGCGGAGCGTCCGGCGCAGCCCGTCCCCGGCCCGCCGCGCCGCCGCGTCCCGGAGCCTGTCCAGGGGGTCTCTTCCTGCGGTCATGGCGGGAATCCTGCCAGGTCGCCCGCGGGCCGGGGGACCCGCCCGGGCACCAGGAAGCATGGGCGATGATGGTCGCGTGCCTACCTTGACCGATCTGGTCCGTGATCACACCGATCTCACCGAGACCGACCTGGAATGGCTGCACGCCCTCGTCTCCGACTGGCAGCTGCTCGCCGACCTGTCGTTCGCGGACCTGCTGCTGTGGGTGCCGCTGCGGTCGGCGGACGCGCTGCCCGCCGAGGCCGCCTCCCGCGGCGGACGCGGCCAGCGGGGGCTGCTCGACACCGGCGCCGCCGTCCCCGGCTGGGTGGCGATCGCGCAGATGCGCCCCACGACCGGCCCGACCGCCTACCCCGTCGACCTCGTCGGCAAGGTCGTCCGGACGGGGCGCCGCAAGCTGATCGACATCGCGTGGCGGGAGCGCCGGATCGTCCGGGAGGGCGACCCCGAGTGGGGCAGCGGCATCCCCGTCCGGGAGGAGTCCATCCCGGTGCGGCGCGGCGCGAAGGTCCTCGGGGTGATCCAGCGCAGCACGAACCTCAGCTCGGCGCGCACCCCGTCCCGGCTGGAGCTGACCTACCTGCAGAGCGCCAGCGACCTCGCCACGATGATCTCCGAGGGACGGTTCCCGGTGCCGGGCGAGGAGCCGAACATGGTCCGCTCGCCACGCGTCGGCGACGGCCTGATGCGGCTCGACCGCGCCGGCAAGGTCACCTACGCGAGCCCGAACGCGCAGTCGGCGTACCGGCGGCTCGGCTACCCGACGGACCTCGTCGGCGAGGCGCTCGGCCAGGTCACCGCGGACCTGTGCGACACCGGCGAGCCGATGGAGGAGGCGCTGAGCGTCGTGCTGTCCGGCCGGGCGCCGCGCGAGGTGGAGGTCGAGTCACGCGGGTCGATCATGCAGCTGCGGACGATCCCGCTCGTCGTCGGCGGGACGCGGATCGGCGCCATCGTCCTGTGCCGGGACGTCACCGAGCTGCGCTGGCGGGACCGGGAGCTGCTGACCAAGGACGCCACCATCCGGGAGATCCACCACCGGGTGAAGAACAACCTGCAGACGGTCGCGGCGCTGCTGCGGCTGCAGGCCCGCCGGCTGCGGATCCCGGAGGGACGGGCCGCGCTGGACGAGGCGGTCCGGCGCGTCGGCTCCATAGCGATCGTGCACGAGACGCTGTCGCACACCCCGGACGAGCTGATCGACTTCGACGACATCGCGGACCGCGTGATCACGATGGCGGGGGAGGTGTCGACGCCGGAGACGAAGGTCGCCCCGAAGCGGACCGGCAGCTTCGGCGTGCTGCCCGCCGAGATCGCGACGCCGCTGGCGATGGCGCTGACCGAGCTGCTGCAGAACGCTCTGGAGCACGGCCTCGCCAACCGGTTCGGGACGCTGGAGGTCGTCGCGCACCGCTACGGCGAGGGGGAGGAGCGCCGCGAGCCGAGCGGCGTCGCGGTCTGGGGCGAGTGGACGGCGCCGGGGGCGGACGAGCCGCGCGCCCCGCACGAGGAGGAGCCGGCGGAGGACCGGCCGGGGCCGCGCCTGGTCACGGTCGTCGCGGACGACGGTGTCGGCCTGCCCGCGGACTTCGACGTGGAGAGCACCACCAGCCTCGGCCTGCAGATCGTCCGCACGCTGATCGTCGGCGAGCTGGGCGGCCGGCTGGACTTCCGCCCGCGTCCCGGCGGGGGCACCGAAGTGGTCGTCGACATCCCGCTGGACCACAACCACCGGCCGGGACGGGCCTGACCGGCGCCGGTCGCGTTGTCAGTACGGTCTCCCGTTACTGCACCCGGAGCGACCGGCGCCTCAGCCGTCGTGTCTAGCGCCTGATGGTCAGGGCGGTGCGGTTGGCGCGCGCGCGGCGCTTGAGGGCGCGGCGCTCGTCCTCGCCCATCCCGCCCCAGCCGCCCGACTCCTGGCCGGACTCCAGCGCCCAGCGCAGGCAGGCGTCGGTCACGTCGCAGCGGCGGCATACCTGCTTGGCCTCTTCGATCTGCAGGATCGCAGGCCCGGTGTTGCCGATCGGGAAGAACAGCTCGGGGTCCACGTCACGGCAGGCTGCGCGGTGGCGCCAGTCCATGCGGTCCACTCCTTCGTCAGGTGGTGGAGAAACTCCACTTTTGTGAACGGTTTCACATGTCGCGAACGCCCGGAGGCTGTGACACAGGTCCAGGGGTGAATGTTCGGCGGCGGCCGTGAGCGGGGGACCAGCGGCGTCGGGGTCCCCGTCCAGCGGGCGCACTTTGAGCGTGTCAGGGCGGCGCGGGGGGACGCAAGACCTTTGAGAAAGGATTCTCAAAGTATGGGTGTCGCATGTGTCACACCCGTGGGTCGGGCGTGTTACTTGGCTCTCACCTGGCCGCCCATGCGGTGCGAATGACCCCGTCCCGCAAATGCGGGCGCCCTCAAATGACGATGCGTATCGCCTTCGGAACCGACCGGAAGGTCACGCTCCGCTGTTCGCCGAGGTAGTCGCCGTCCAGCTGAAAGGCCACCGGACGGGCCGCGCGCAACGTGACCTCCGCCGCATCGTGGACGTTCACCACATGGCGTCCTTGCAGCGGACGGGTCCGCGCGGTCAGCATCTGGGCCAGCGCGCCCACCGTCGGGCCGACCTCCAGCGAACGCATCCCGAACGCGTCCAGGCCCCGCCCGAAGTTCGCCTTCGGGCTCGGATTCACCGGCAGCCGGCCCATGAAAGTCCACGGCGACGTATTGGAGATGAACGCGAGGAACAACCCCGATATCGGCGGGCGTCCCGGCCGTTCCAAAGTGAGCGCCGCGCGCCGCCGATCGGTGCCGGAGAAGAAATGGCGGACGGCCGTCCGCACATACAGCGACGGGTCCGCGCGCACCCCCGCGTCGCGCCGCCGCTCCACCTCCCGGACGACCTCGGCGTCCAGCCCGACGCCCGCGCAGAACGTGAAGTAGCGCTGCCCGCCGTCCGCGAGGGAGGCCGTCCCGAGACCGACCGTCCGGTGCCGTCCCGCCCGCAGCGCCTCCAGCACCGCCGTCGTCGCGCCGATCGGATCGTCGGGCAGGCCGAGCGCGCGGGCGAACACGTTCGCGCTCCCGGACGGCAGCACCGCCAGCGCCGGCAGGCCCGGGGACGGGCCGTCCGCGAGCAGGCCGTTGACCGCCTCGTTCACGGTGCCGTCCCCGCCGAGCGCGACCACGACGTCGTAGCCGTCCACGGCCGCCTGCCGGGCCAGCTCGGTCGCGTGGCCGCGGTGGCCGGTCTCGGCGAGCACGAGGTCGATGTCGCCGGTGAAGGCCCGCATGAGGATGTCGCGGGCCCGCCGGGAGGTGGAGGTCGCCTTGGGGTTGGCGATGAGCATGGCGCGCACGTGCGCCAGGGTATGGGACGCGCACGTCAACGGGACGAGTAGGGTTCACGTGTGAGCAAGCGCCCCTTCACCGTCCAGGCCGCCGCCACCCTGGAGGCCGCCGAGGGCCTCGTCGCCGTCGGGTTCGGCGTCTACACCGGCGTGGAGACGGCCATCGGCGCCGCCGTCGACCCGGCCAGCGCGATCGGGGTCACCGTCCTCGCCCTCGCCGGCGGCGTCGGGATGCTCGCCTGCGCCCGAGGCCTGCTGCGCGCCGAGCAGTGGAGCCGCGCCCCGACGGTGCTCACCCAGCTGTTCGCCCTCCCGATCGCCTGGTCCCTGTGGCAGAGCGACCGCCCCGGCATCGCCCTCCCGATGGGCGTGATCGCCGCCCTGGCCCTGATCACCGTCCTCAGCCCCCCGACCACCACCTGGCTGCTCGACGACGAGGACGAAGACGAGGACGAGGCACCGCGCCCCGAACTCACCAAGGCGCCCCCGGCGGAACCACGCTCCCTGAGCCAGCGCCTCATGGCCCGCCTCAAGGAACAGCCCACCAAGAACTGACCCCAGCGCGAAACCGACCCAGCGCGAAACCGACCCAGCGCGAAACCGACCCAGCGCGAAACCGACCCAGCGCGAAACCGACCCAGCGCGAAACCGACCCAGCGCGAAACCGACCCCAGCGGTACTGGTCACAGCGGGGAACTGGTCACAGCGCGGGAGTGAGGATAGTGCGGAACTGGTGTCGCAGCGCGGGAGTGTTCGCGAAGCGGGAGTGACCACAGGGGCGGAAACCGTGCGGAACGGGAGAGGGCCCCGGGACGAGACCCGGGGCCCTCTCGCGGACTTGTTCACTCGTCGGCGGTCAGGCCCTCGCGCAGTTGGGCCAGGGTGCGGGCGAGGAGGCGGGACACGTGCATCTGGGAGATGCCGAGTTCGGCGGCGATCTGGGACTGGGTCATGTTGCCGAAGAAGCGCAGCAGCAGGATCTTCTTCTCCCGCGCGGGGAGCTTCTCCAGCAGCGGCTTGAGGGACTCGCGGTACTCCACGCCCTCCAGCGACTCGTCCACCATGCCGAGCGAGTCGGCCACCGCCGGGGCGTCCTCGTCGCCGGAGTCGGGGGCGTCCAGGGACACCGTGGAGTAGGCGTTCGCCGACTCCAGGCCCTCCAGCACCTCCTCCTCGCTCATCTGCAGGTGCGCGGCCAGCTCGCTGACCGTGGGCGCGCGGCCCTCGCGCTGCGCGAGGTCGCTGATCGCCTTCGTCAGCGACAGCTTCAGCTCCTGCAGCCGGCGCGGGACGCGGACCGCCCAGCCCTTGTCCCGGAAGTGCCGCTTGATCTCGCCGACGATCGTGGGCGTCGCGTAGGTGGAGAACTCCACGCCGCGCTCCAGGTCGAACCGGTCGATCGACTTGATCAGGCCGATGGTGGCGACCTGGATCAGGTCGTCCAGCCACTCGCCGCGGTTGCGGAAACGGCGGGCGAGATACTCCACCAGCGGCAGGTGCAGCTCCACGAGCTGGTCGCGGATGCGCTGGCGCTCCGGGTCGCCCTCCGGCAGCTCGGCGAGGCGCTCGAACAGCGCGCGCGCGCGTGCCCGGTCGGGCACGCCGGAGTCCGACCGCTCGGTGCTCGCGGCGGCGACCGTCGTCGTCTCCTCCGTCGTCGTCTTCTCCGTCACGGGGCCCCCGCCGCACCGCGCCGCTTCTGCAGCGTCACGGTGACCCGGTCGTCGGCGCCCACCTCGGCGTCCACCTCGCCCGCCAGGGACGACAGCACCGTCCAGGCGAAGGTGTCGCGGCTGGGCTCCTCGCCGTCGACGGTCAGCACCGACACGGAGATGCGCATCGCGTCCCCGGTCAGCTCGAACTCGCACGTCAGGTCGGTCCCGGGCAGGGCCTGGGCGAGCAGCATCGCGCACGCCTCGTCCACGGCGATGCGCAGGTCCTCGATTTCGTCCAGCGTGAAGTCCAGCCTGGCCGCGAGGCCCGCGGTCGCCGTCCGCAGCACGGACAGGTACGCACTCGCGGCCGGCAGCTTCACCGTCACCACATCGCGGACGGACAACTTCGTACTGGCCGGCATTGCAGCGGTTTCCTCGGTCACGTCACTCCCTCGCAGGATTGTCCCGCTGCTTCGAAACTACCGCCTGCGAGCCCCTGCGGGAGACTCCGGCGCGCAGTGTTTCTTGCGTTGCCCTTGGCGTCGGGCCCTGGGGGCCCTCCTTCGGCGGGCAACGCGTGCGATTGCTGCATCGCATCCGACTCGCCTAGCGGCTCGCTGCGCGATCAGGTTCTCGCAAGCTCGAACCTGCCTTCGGACGCAATCGCGACGGTCAGGGTCGTCGCGTGGCTGGTGTAGTGGCTGGTGTCGGCGCAGTAGTGGGTGCCGGTCTCGCATAATCTGCGGGAGTGATTCGGTATGCGACCCCAGACGATGTTCCGGACATCCTGCGGCTGATCCGCGAGCTGGCCGACTACGAGCGGGCCCTAGATGAGGTGAAGGCCACACCGGAGCAACTGCAGGAGCGGCTCTTCGGCGACGACCCGAAGGTCTTCGCCCACGTCGCCGAGCACGAGGGCCGCGTCGTCGGGTTCGCCCTGTGGTTCCTCACGTTCTCCACCTGGAACGGCACCCACGGCATCTACCTGGAGGACCTGTTCGTGGAGCCGGACGTCCGAGGCCACGGCTACGGCAAGGCCCTGCTCACCGAACTGACCCGCATCGCGGACGACCGAGGCTACGAACGCGTCGAATGGGCCGTCCTCAACTGGAACGAGCCGGCCATCGGCTTCTACGAGTCCCTCGGCGCCCGACCCCAGGACGAGTGGACGGTCTACCGCCTCACCGGCGACGCCCTCACCAAAGCCGCCCGTTCCTAACCGTTAGTTCCAATACGATTACGGAATGCTCCCCGCGCACGCGGGGCTGATCCGGACATGGCCGAGGCCCAGCCCTTCGCGGGCTGGGCCTCGGTATTTACACAGGTCAGGACTGCTTGGTCTCCCAGAAGATCTTGTCGATCTCGGCAATTTTGCCGAGCAGGTCCTCGGCGACCTTGACGTCCATGGTGGCCTTGGTGCCGCCGCCACCGCCGGCGAGCTTGGTGGCCTCGTTGAACAGCTGGTGCAGCTGCGGGTACTTCTCGAAGTGCGGCGGCTTGAAGTAGTCGGTCCAGAGCACCCAGAGGTGCTCCTTGACCAGCTGCGAGCGCTGCTCCTTGATCAGGATCGCCCGGGCGCGGAACTCCGGGTCCTCGTTGGCGGCGTACTTCTCGCAGATCGCCTTGACCGACTCGGCTTCGATCCGGGCCTGCGCCGGGTCGTAGACGCCGCACGGCAGGTCGCAGTGCGCGGACACCGTGGTCTTCGGGCGCAGAAGCTTGAGCAACACCTGCTCATCCCTTCCCTCGTTGCGGATCATGCTCAGGTCACCGACATTACCCTTGTGCCCCTGGGCACGTCCGGCCAGGGCGCTCGGTATTTCGGCCTAAGACCCGGGCCGCGCGCGGCCCGGAACCCTTCCAGCACGTGTCATGACCGCCGTCCGCCGAAGTATGCGGTCGGCCGAGGAGGAGCATGCGGATCCGGACGGCGGCGCTCTGCTGCCTCGCCGGCGCGGCGGCGCTGGCGGCGGCACGGCGGCTGCGCACCGTGGAGGTCACCGGTGACTCGATGCTCCCGGGCCTGCGCCCGGGCGACTGGCTCATCGTCCGCCCCGGCGCCCGTCCCGCCCCCGGCGCCCTCGTCGTCGCCGAGCACCCGGAGCGGCGCGGCCTCCTCATCGTCAAGCGCGCCTCGCACCGCACCGGGGACGGGTGGTGGCTGGAGAGCGACAACCAGCGCGCGGCGGGCAGGCGCGACAGCTGGGACTTCGGCGCCGTGCCGGACGCGCTCATCGTCGGCCGGGTCGCCGCCCGCTACTGGCCTCTCCCGCCGGCGCGTCTCCGGGACGGGTAGGCGCCGGTCGCTACCGGTCGGTCTCGCGGGCGGGGACGGTGACGCGGGGGCTGGTCGGGTGGCAGGCGGCGGTCACGCTGGGACGTCCCGCGCAGCGGTCGGAGCAGTGGCGGCGCGAGCCGTTCGCGGTCGTGTCGAAGAACACGCGCTCGCAGCCCTCCGCGCGGCAGGTGCCGAGCCGGCCGAGGCCGTGCGCGGCGATCTTCGCGGCGAGGCCCATCGCGGCGCGGGAGGCGTACCGGTCCGGGACGGAGCCGGCCTCGTTGAAGTGCAGGTGCCAGTCCTGGCCGTCGTGCCGGGAGACCTGCGGATGGACGGGATGGTGGATGAGCATCGTGTTGAGGCGGTCCACGGCGCCGTCCTCGTCCCCGCGCGCGGCGGCGGCGAAGATCGCGCGGAGCTGCGTGCGCAGTTCGCGCATGGCGTCGAGGTCGCGGTGCGCGATCCGCCCCCCGAAATGCGGCCGGTGCGCCAGCAGGGCCCGCAGCCCGTCGAGATCACGCAGGTCGTCGCCGTCGGGACGGCGCGTGTTCACGAGATCGATCGCCAGGTCTGCGTACGAGGCGAGATTCACTGTCGCTCCTGACGGACTCGACCTGATCGGACGAAGTGTCGGGAAGCATTCCCACGTGACGTGAATTACACCGGTTTTACCGGAAGAAACGCGGTGGGTGCGGGGGGGTGTTACGCAAAATTACGTGGATTCGGTCCGCCGGGACGCGAGTTTATGGACCAATCGAACGGCCCGTGCTTCGCGGGGGGAGCACGGGCCGTCCGGGACGGCGGGTCAGACCCGGTTGACGCCCTCGCGGCGGGCCTGCTCGGCCACCGCGGCAGTGACGGCCGGGGCGACCCGGTCGTCGAACGGGTTCGGGATGATGTAGTCGGCGGTCAGGTCGCCGCCGACGATGTCGGCCAGCGCGTTCGCCGCCGCCAGCTTCATGCCCTCGGTGATCGTGTGCGCGCGGACGTCCAGCGCGCCGCGGAAGATGCCCGGGAACGCCAGCACGTTGTTGATCTGGTTCGGGAAGTCGCTGCGGCCGGTCGCGACGACCTTGGCGTGCCGGCGGGCGACCTCGGGGTGCACCTCGGGGGTGGGGTTGGACAGCGCGAAAACGATCGCGCTGTCGGACATCGTGGCGACGCACGACTCGTGCACCGTGCTGCCGGACAGGCCGATGAACACGTCGGCGCCGCGCAGCGCCTCCTCGGTGGAGCCCTTCAGGTGCGACCGGTTGGTGATCGCGGCGATGCGCTCCTTGATCGGGTTCAGGCCGTCCCGGCCCTCGTGGATGAGGCCCTTGCTGTCCGACAGCGCTATGTCGCCGATGCCGCCCTCGATCAGCATCTTGGAGACGGCGATGCCGGACGCGCCGGCGCCGGCGACGACCGCGCGCAGTTCGGAGAGGGGCTTGCCGACGAAGCGGGCCGCGTTCTTCAGCGCGGCGAGCGCGACGATCGCGGTGCCGTGCTGGTCGTCGTGGAAGACGGGGATGTCGAGGGCGGCGCGCAGCCGGTCCTCGATCTCGAAGCAGCGGGGGGCGCTGATGTCCTCCAAGTTGATGCCGCCGAAGCTCGGCGCCATCCGGATCACCGTGTCGACGATCTCGTCCACGCCCGTGCAGTTCAGCGCGATCGGCACGGAGTCGACGTCGGCGAACTCCTTGAACAGCAGGGACTTGCCCTCCATGACCGGCATGGACGCGGCGGGCCCGATGTCGCCGAGGCCGAGCACGGCGGTGCCGTCGGTGACGACGGCGACGACCTTGGACGTCCAGGTGTAGTCGTAGGCCAGCTCGGGGTTGTCGGCGATGGCGGTGCACACGCGGGCGACGCCGGGCGTGTAGGCCAGCGAGAGGTCGTCCTTGTTGCGGACTGGGATGGTCGACCGCATCTCCAGCTTGCCGCCGCGGTGCAGCGGGAAGGCCGGATCGTCCTCGAGTGAAAGCGGTTCGGTGGTAATGGGCTCAGCAGCCACAGCGACCCCTGTCAGTGAAAGTTGGCTTTCTTGCGATGCCGCCGCGGTGGTGGTGGCGTGGTGGCCTTGTCACCTGGTGGTCATCTCGCGACGTACGGGGGTCACCCGTTGTCCGATTGTGCCACACGGGGTGGTGCCGCCCCCGCCGCCGGGGTGGGTGTTGACCGTCACGTGACGGTCGCCACACGTAGCCGGTCAGTGGCAAAGAGTGGGGTATGCGAGGGTCGGCGCGTCGTTCCGGAGCTTCCTCGTTGCGTGATTGTTTCGGACCCTTTATCCAGATCAGGGAGGTTGTACGCCAAACTGTGCACCTGACCTTCGGACCTTCACGGATCCGACGCAACCATCTGGAGGGGGACCAGTGACCACCGGTTCTCTGCGCCGCCGCCTTGTCGCGGCGAGCGCTCTCGTGCTGACCGGCGCCCTCGCCCTGTCCGCATGTGGCGACAGTGACGACTCCGGCGACTCGGGCGGCGCCGCCTCGAACACGAGCGCGGACAGCAAGCTCGCGGCCATGGTCCCGGACGCGATCAAGAGCGACGGGAAGATCTCGATCGGCACCGACGCGTCCTACCCGCCCAACGAGTCGGTCGACCCGGCGTCGCAGAAGATCGTGGGCTGGGACGTCGACCTGTTCGACGCCGTCGCGGCCAAGCTCGGCCTGAAGACCGAGTACCACAACGCGAGCTTCGACACGATCATCCCGGGCGTCCAGTCCGGCAAGTACGAGGCCGGGGTCTCCTCCTTCACCGACACCAAGGAGCGCGAGCAGGCCGTCGACTTCGTCACCTACTACTCGGCGGGGACGGCCTGGGCGGCGCTCAAGGGCAACCCCAAGGGCGTCAATCCCGACGACGCCTGCGGCAAGAACATCGGCGTCCAGCAGGGCACCGTGCAGGTGGACGACCTCAAGGCGCGCAGCAAGAAGTGCACCGACGCCGGCAAGCCGGCCATCAAGACGGTCGTCCGCAAGCAGCAGACCGAGGTCAACAACGACCTCGTCGCGGGCAAGATCGACGCCATGGCCGCCGACTCGCCGATCGTCGGCGACGCGGTGAAGAAGACCGGCAAGCTGGACATCATCGGCCAGGTCTACGACACCGCGCCGTACGGCTACACGTTCGGCAAGAACTCCGGCCAGTTCAAGGAGGCCGTGCAGGGCGCGCTGAAGGCGCTCATCGCCGACGGCACCTACAAGAAGATCCTCACGGAGAACGGCGTGGAGAGCGGCGCGATCACCGAGCCGGCGATCAACGCCGCGCAGAGCTGATCGCATGACGGTCGACACCGACGTCGAGAAGGGACGGCCCGAAGCGATCCGGGCCGTCCCGGTCCGGCATCCCGGCCGGTGGGTCGCCGCGGCGGTCGTGCTGGTGCTGGTGGCGATGTTCGTCCACTTCCTGCTGACCAGCGACGCGCTGGATTGGGCGGAGCAGCGCAAGTACATCCTGTCCATCGCCGTGCTCAAGGGCGTCCGCAACACGATCCTGCTGACCATCGCCGCGATGATCGGCGGCGTGCTGTTCGGCACCGTCCTCGCGCTGATGCGGCTGTCGCCCAACCCGCTGCTGAGCAGCGCGTCCTGGTTCTACCTGTGGTTCTTCCGCGGCACGCCGCTCTACACGCAGCTGCTCATCTGGGGCGCGATCGGCTCGCTGTTCCCGACCGTCGGGATCGGCATCCCGTTCGGACCGGAGTTCCACACCTGGCAGACGCAGTCGCTCGTCACCGCGATGATCGCCGCGGGGCTCGGGCTGATCCTCAACGAGGCCGCCTACATGGCGGAGATCATCCGCGCCGGGATCCTGTCGGTGGACGAGGGGCAGCAGGAGGCGGCGAGCGCGCTCGGCATGTCCCGGATGCAGACCATGGGCCGGATCGTGCTGCCGCAGGCGATGCGGGTCATCATCCCGCCGACCGGCAACGAGGCGCTCTCGATGATGAAGAACACCTCGCTGGTCGCGGCCATCCCGTTCTCCGAGCTGACGTTCACCGCGCAGACCATCTACGCGAACACCTACAAGATCATCCCGATGCTGGTGATGGCGTGCCTGTGGTACCTGCTGCTCTCCTCGCTGATGATGGTGGGCCAGCACTACCTTGAGCGCCACTTCAGCCGGGGCGTCGGCCGGGGCAGGGAACCGCGCGCGCAGCGGGTCCGCTTCCGCGGCGGAGGCGGTGGCCAGTGAGCGGAGGTGAGGACACCGTGCGCAACGCCCTCTCGAAGGACCCCGCGACGGCGCCGGCCCCCGAGGCCGGCGGCCTGATGGTGAAGGCCGAGAAGGTGCACAAGTCGTTCGGCCGCCTGGAGGTGCTGAAGGGCATCGACCTGACGGTGCGGCAGGGCGAGGTGATGTGCGTCGTCGGGCCGTCCGGGTCGGGCAAGTCCACGTTCCTGCGCTGCATGAACCACCTGGAGAAGATCAACGCGGGACGGCTGTGGGTGAACGGCCACCTGGTCGGCTACCGGCAGCAGGGCGGCAAGCTCTACGAGCTGCGCGACCGCGAGGTCGCCGCGCAGCGCCGCGAGATCGGCATGGTGTTCCAGCGGTTCAACCTCTTCCCCCACAAGACGGCGCTGGAGAACGTCATGGGGGCGCCGATGTGGGTCAAGAAGCTGCCGAAGGAGCAGGTCAGGCAGCAGGCCCTCACGCTGCTGGAGCGCGTCGGGCTCGCCGAGAAGGCGCAGAGCTACCCGGGGCAGCTGTCCGGCGGCCAGCAGCAGCGGGTGGCGATCGCGCGGGCGCTCGCCATGGAGCCGGCGCTGATGCTGTTCGACGAGCCGACCTCGGCGCTCGACCCGGAGCTGGTCGGCGAGGTGCTGGAGGTCATGAAGCAGCTCGCCCTCGACGGCATGACCATGGTCGTGGTCACCCACGAGATGGGCTTCGCCCGCGAGGTCGGCGACTCCCTCGTCTTCATGGACGGCGGCGTCGTCGTCGAGGAGGGCACGCCCCGCGACGTCCTGGCCAACCCACAGCACCAGCGCACCCAGGACTTCCTCTCCAAGGTCCTCTAGCGCCCGAGGCTCAGCGGCCCGCGAAGAAGGAGACGACTTCGCGGGCCGCTCGCCCATGCTCCGGCCGGATCAGCAGCGGGACGTGCTGCCGCCGCGGCACGAACAGGAACCCCGGGAACGCCGTGTCGTGGTCGGCGCACGCCGTGAACGTGATCGCGTGATCGGCCTCCGACGGAGTCGGGGCGTCGCGCACGGCGTCGCTGTACAGCAGGCCCGCGGCCTTGTGGTAATCGGCCGGAATCGACAGCGTGGCCGTCTTCCCGGCGCGCAGCACGACACCGACCTTGTACCGGCCGTCCACCCCGTGACCGATCGGATCGGCGTCCGCCCACCCGCGCAGCCCGCCGATGATCAGTGGTTCCACGACGAGATCGTCTGGCTCGGTCTGGACGGGACCGGACTCCTCTCCGGGGAACGAGGCGTTCCGGTTCGCGCAGTTCATGATCCGCGGATTGGCGAGGCCGCCCGGTGCCGCCGTGCTCGTTGGACGCTCCGTTCCGCCGTCCGCCTGCCCCGTGCAGGCGGCCGTGGTGAGCACCAGCCCGGCGAGGAGGAGCGCTCGGATGCGCATGGGGACATTGTCGCCGAGCGTCCTTCCGGGGCGGGAAGAGGCGGAGACCCGCTGCGGCGCCCGGCGGCGGGCGCGGTTAGTGTCGGGGGATGTTCGCTGTCACGGCCACGCAGATCGACGCAGACAATCCGCTGAACGGGCTCACGCTGGGGGAGCGGCCCGATCCCGAGGTACCGGACGGGTGGACGACCGTCACGGTGAAGGCCGCCGCGCTCAACCACCACGACCTCTGGTCGTTGAAGGGCGTCGGGCTGCCCGCTGACAAGCTCCCGATGATCCTCGGCTGCGACGCGGCCGGGGTGGACGAGGACGGCAACGAGGTCATCGTCCACTCGGTGATCGGCGACCCGGACCGGGGCGGCGGCGACGAGACGCTCGACCCGAAGCGGTCGCTGCTGTCGGAGGTCCACCAGGGGACGCTGGCGGAGAAGGTCGCGGTGCCGCGCCGCAACCTCGTGCCGAAGCCCGCCGAGCTGTCGTTCGAGGAGGCGGCCTGCCTGCCGACGGCGTGGCTCACCGCCTACCGGATGCTGTTCGACAAGGCGGAGTTGCAGCCCGGGTCGTCGGTGCTCGTGCAGGGGGCCGGGGGTGGCGTGGCGACGGCCGCGATCGCGCTGGCGTCGGCGGCGGGGTTCCGCGTCTACGCGACGAGCCGGAGTGAGGGCAAGCGCAAGCGGGCGCAGGAGCTCGGGGCGGACGCCGCGTTCGAAACGGGCGCGCGGCTGCCCGAGCGGGTCGACGCCGTGATCGAGACCGTCGGGCAGGCGACCTGGTCGCACTCGCTGAAGTCGCTGCGGCCCGGCGGGCGGATCGTGGTGTCCGGCGCGACCAGCGGGCAGGTACCGCCGGCGGAGCTGAACCGGGTGTTCTTCCTGCAGCTGTCGGTGGTCGGCTCCACCATGGGGACGCGGGCGCAGCTGGAGCGGCTCGCGCGGTTCCTCGTCAAGACCGGCACGAAGCCGCTGATCGACCGGATGCTGCCGCTGAGCGGGGCGCGCGAGGGGTTCGCCGCGATGGACGAGGGCGACCTCTTCGGCAAGATCGTCTTCACGCCCTGAGGCGGGGGAGCCGTGGCCTGGGCGACCCGGTCACGGCTTCTTGCGGAAGACCTCGTTCTTCAGGCGTTCCCGGGTCTCGTCCAGGAGGGCCTGCGCGGCGGCCAGGTCGTCGTCGTCCAGGCGGGCCTTCTGCGCCGACTTGCGGACGTCCTCGACGAACGTGCGGAGCAGGCGCTCCAGCTTGAGGCGGGCGACGTCGTCACGGGTGCCGGTCGCCGTCTTCCAGGCGTCGTCCCAGTTCTGCCGCCACTCCTCCGTCCACGCCTGCTTCTGCTCGCGCCAGTACTCCTTCTGCCGCTTCCACTCGTCCTTCTGCCGCTCGGTGGTCTCCTTCCACGCGTCCTTGGACGTGGCCTTGCCCTGGTCGCGCATCGTCCGGGCGGCCTGCGTCAGCTCCTCGCGCAGCGTCCGGACGGTCTGCCGGACGTCCTCCTGCACGCCGCGCGCGAACTCCTGCGCCGAGGCGGAGATCTCCTCCTCCAGCTCGGCCAGCTCGTCCATCCGGCGCTCCAGCTCCTCGCGGCCCTTGTCGGTCAGCGAGTACACCTTCTTGCCCTTGATCACCTCGTGCGTGACCAGGCCCTCGGCCTCCAGCCGGGCGAGCCGCGGGTAGATCGTGCCGGGGGAGGGCGAGTAGACGCCGAGGAACCGGTCCTGCAGCAGCCGGATCACCTCGTAGCCGTGCCGCGGACTCTCCTCCAGCAGCTTCAGCAGGTACAGCCGCAGCCGGCCGTGGCCGAAAACGGGGCTCACGTCTCACTTCTCCATTCGGGGGCCGGTGGTGATCTCCGGTTCGTCGGCGTCGCGGCCGAGCAGCGTGATCGGGCCCGACACGGTGTTGACGCTCAGCCGCCCCGTGCCGTCGCCGATCTCGCCGGTGACGCTCTGCGCGATGGTGCGGTCCTGGCGGGCGAGCCCGGGGAAGGACGTCTCGATCCGCCCGGCGGCCGAGTTCAGCGAGACGTGCGCGCCGGCGGACTCGGGCACGCGCAGCGCCACCTCGCCGGACACGGTGTTGACGTCCACGCCGGCGCCGCCGGACAGGTCGACGTCGGCGGCGACGCGGCCGCTGACCGTGCGGGCGCCGAGCCGGTCGACGGACGCGCCGGCGAGGGTCAGGTCGCCGGACACGGAGGTGAACGACACCGTCCCGTCCAGGCCCTGCGCCTCGATCGCGCCGGACATGGTGTTGGCGTCGATCGCGCCCGCCACCCCGTCCAGGACCACGTCGCCGGAGACGCTCTTGATGGACGTGCGGGTCGTCATGCCGGTCACCACCGCGTCCGCCGACACGAGGTTCAGCGAGACCGGGCAGTCGTGCGGGACGGTCACCGTGATCGCGGCGCGCACCTTGTGGGTGCGCAGCCAGCTCAGCACGCCCTCCAGCAGCTTCTCGTGGGTGACGGTCAGCATGCCGGCCTCGTGCGTGACGATGAGCGGCGGGCCCTCGACGTCGCCGACCATGATGGACGGGCGCTCGTCGGACGCGAGCACGGAGACGCTGCCCGCGATCAGCGTGACCCGCAGTGCGACCACGCCGTCGAAGTCCAGGGTGGTCGGTTCCTCGATCGTCCAGCGCGACATCGCGATGTGCCCTTCGTCCGGCTCCGCCATCAGTAAACACGATATGTCGCGTTCCCGGAAAGTCAAGACATATCGCGTCCTGCGGGCGAGTCAGTCGTCCTCGTCGTCGTCCAGGCGGGCGAGCCAGGTGGCGAGGCGGTCGACGGGCGTCTCGAACTCCGGGTTCAGGTCGACGAACTCGCGGAGCCGCTCGGCGAGCCAGGTCAGGCTGACCTCCTCCGCGCCGCGCCGGTCCGTCAGCTCCTCGATGCCCCGATCGGTGAAGTACATGTACGGGTGTCTTCCTTCTTGATCATGCCGTCGGGACGCCGAGGGCCCCGGCGCGACGCACCGGAGCCCTCGGGTCTCGTGATTCCTTCCGCCGCCCGGCCTACTTCCGCTCGCCGAACAGTCTCGCCAGCAGGGCCTCCTGCTCCGCCTGGTGCAGCTTCGCCGAACCGACCGCGGGCGAGGACGACGCCGGGCGCGACACCCGCGACATCTTCAGGCCCTCGATGTGGTGCGGCAGCTTCAGCGCCATGAACGGCCAGGCGCCCATGTTCGCGGGCTCGTCCTGCACGAACACGACCTCGGCGCCGGCCGGGTACTTGGCCAGCTCCGCCTTGATCTCGTCCACCGGCGGCGGGTAGAGCCGCTCGACCCGGACGACCGCGGTGTCGTTCGCGCCCGCCGCCTGCCGGGCCTTCACCACGTCGTAGTAGATCTTGCCGGTGGTGAGCAGCACGCGCCGCACGCCCGCCGGGTCGATCGCCGGGTCGCTGTCCGGGATGACCGGCTGGAACGCGCTCTCGGTGATCTGCTCGACCGGCGACGTCGCCGCCTTCAGCCGCAGCAGCGACTTCGGCGTGAAGATGACCAGCGGCTTGTTCCGGCCCGACAGCACCTGCCAGCGCAGCACGTGGAAGTAGTTCGCCGGCGTGGTCGGGTAGACGACCGTCATGTTGTCCTGCGCGCACATCTGCAGGTACCGCTCGATCCGCGCGGACGAGTGGTCGGGCCCCTGGCCCTCGTAGCCGTGCGGCAGCAGCAGGACGACGCCGGAGTGCTGGCCCCACTTCTGCTCACCGGACGAGATGTACTCGTCCACCACCGACTGGGCGCCGTTGGCGAAGTCGCCGAACTGGGCCTCCCAGCAGACCAGCGCGTCCGGGCGGGTCATCGAGTAGCCGTACTCGAAGCCCATCGCCGCGTACTCGCTGAGCAGCGAGTCGTGCACGTAGAACTTCGACACGCCCTGCCCGAACTGCTTCAGCGGCGTGTACTCCTCGCCCGTCTTGCGGTCGACGAGCACGGCGTGCCGCTGGCCGAACGTGCCGCGCCGGGTGTCCTGCCCGACGAGCCGCACCGGGCGGCCGTCGATCAGCAGCGAGCCCATCGCGAGCAGCTCGCCGGTCGCCCAGTCGATCGCGTCGTCCTCGATCATCTGGGCGCGGCGCTGCAGGATCGGCTGGAGCCGCGGGTGCGGGGTGAAGCCCTCCGGCAGGCTGACCTGCGTCTCGATGATCCGCTTGACGGTCTCCTGCGGGATCGCGGTGCCGGCCTTGCCGTGGTCGATCGGGATGCGCTCCTCGACGTCCGGCTTCACGACCGAGCCCGGCTCCAGCGGCTTCTTCACCGCCTCGCGGGTCTCGGTGAAGGCCCGCTCCAGCTGCTCCTGGTAGTCGCGGAGCGCCTGCTCGGCCTCCTCGACCGTGATGTCGCCGCGGCCGATCAGCGCCTCGGTGTAGAGCTTGCGCACCGAGCGCTTGGCGTCGATCAGGTCGTACATCAGCGGCTGGGTGAACGAGGGGTTCTCGCCCTCGTTGTGGCCCCGGCGCCGGTAGCAGACCATGTCGACGACGACGTCCTTCTTGAACGTCTGCCGGTACTCGAACGCCAGCCGCGCGACCCGCGCGCACGCCTCCGGGTCGTCGCCGTTCACGTGGAAGATCGGCGCCTGGATCATCCGGGCCACGTCGGTCGCGTACACGCTGGACCGCGAGTACTCGGGGGCGGTGGTGAACCCGACCTGGTTGTTGATGATCACGTGCACGGTGCCGCCGGTGCGGTAGCCGCGCAGCTGCGACAGGTTCAGCGTCTCGGCGACCACGCCCTGCCCGGCGAACGCGGCGTCGCCGTGGATCAGGACCGGCAGCACGGTGAAGCCGGCCTCGCCGACGTCCAGGACGTCCTGCTTGGCGCGGACGACGCCCTCCAGCACCGGGTCGACCGTCTCCAGGTGGGACGGGTTCGCGACCAGCTCGGTGTGGATCTTGGAGCCGTCGCTCGCGACGAAGTCGCCGGACGCGCCGAGGTGGTACTTCACGTCGCCGGAGCCCTGCGCGCTGCGCGGGTCGAGATTGCCCTCGAACTCGCCGAAGATCTGCGCGTAGGACTTGCCGACGATGTTGGCGAGGACGTTCAGCCGGCCGCGGTGCGCCATCCCGATGACGACCTCGTCCAGGCTGTCCTTCGCCGCCGCCGAGATCACCGAGTCCAGCAGCGGTATGACCGACTCGCCGCCCTCCAGCGAGAACCGCTTCTGCCCGACGAACTTCGTCTGCAGGAACGTCTCGAACGCCTCGGCGCTGTTCAGCCGGCGCAGCACGTGCAGCTGCTCCTCGCGCGACGGCTTGTCGTGCGGGACCTCCACGCGCTCCTGGATCCAGGCGCGCTCCTCCGGGTCCTGGATGTGCATGTACTCGATGCCGACCGTGCGGCAGTACGCCATCCGCAGCACGCCGAGGATGTCGCGCAGCTTCATCGTCGGCTTGCCGCCGAACCCGCCGGTCGCGAACTCGCGCTCCAGGTCCCACAGGGTGAGGCCGTGCTTGAGGATGTCGAGGTCGGGGTGGCGGCGCTGCTTGTACTCGAGGGGGTCGGTGTCGGCCATCAGGTGGCCGCGGACCCGGTAGGCGTGGATCAGCTCGTGGACGCGGGCGACCTTGGCGACGTCGTCGTCGTGGGCGGCGGAGATGTCCTTGACCCAGCGCACCGGCTCGTACGGGATGCGCAGCGCCTCGAAGATCTCGTCGTAGAAGCCGTCCTCGCCGAGCAGCAGCTGGTGGATGCGGCGCAGGAAGTCGCCGGACTGCGCGCCCTGGATGATCCGGTGGTCGTAGGTGGAGGTCAGCGTCATCACCTTGCTGATCCCCATCCGCGACAGCGTCTCGCCGGACGCGCCCGCGAACTCGGCCGGGTACTCCATCGCCCCGACGCCGATGATCGTGCCCTGGCCGGGCATCAGCCGCGGCACCGAGTGCACGGTCCCGATCGTGCCCGGGTTCGTCAGGCTGATCGTGGTGCCCTGGAAGTCCTCGATGGCGAGCTTGCCGCCGCGCGCCTTGCGGACGATCTCCTCGTAGGCGGCCCAGAACTGGCGGAAGTCCAGCGTCTCGGCGGCCTTGATGCTCGGCACCACGAGCTGCCGGGAGCCGTCGCTCTTCTGCAGGTCGATCGCCAGCCCGAAGTTGACGTGCTCGGGCCGGATCAGCACCGGCTTGCCGTCGACCTCGGTGAACGCGGCGTTCATCTCCGGCATCGCCGTGAGCGCCTTGACGATCGCGTACCCGATCAGGTGCGTGAAGGAGACCTTGCCGCCGCGCCCGCGCTTCAGGTGGTTGTTGATGACGATGCGGTTGTCGACCAGCAGCTTCGCCGGGACGGCCCGCACGCTCGTCGCCGTCGGCACGCCGAGGCTGGCCTCCATGTTGGTGGCCGTCCGGGCGGCGACGCCGCGCAGCCGGACCTCCTCGGCGCCGGCCGGCACCGGCGGCGAGGAGGCTTCTCCGCCGCGTTCGGCGCGGGCTTCGGCGCCGGCTTCGCGGGCGCCCGCGGTGCCACCGGGCGCTGCGCTGTCGGCGGAGCGGCCGCGGTGCCGTTCGCGGCCGGGGCCGCGCCTTCGGTGGTGGCCGGTGGGGACGCGGGGGTCACGGACGACGGCCGGTTGTCCGGCTGGTAGTCCGCGAAGAAGTTCCACCAGGCTTCGTCAACGGAGTTCGGGTCTTCGAGGTACTTCTGGTACAGCTCGTCGACCAGCCACTCGTTGGCGCCGAAATCGGTGATCATTGGGTCGGCACTAGTTTGCGACGACTCTGTCGACACGGCGGAGATCGCCCTCTTCCGCTGCTCGCAGGTGAGTTCTGAGACGCACCCCAGGCTACTGTAGTGGGGACCCGCCTGGGCGAATCAGTGAGTGTGCGGGGCGACCGTCGGGCCTTCGCTGGCCTGGATGAGGACGAAGCCCTGGCCCTGGTAGGCCAGCTGCATCGCCTCGCCGCTGCCGCGGCCGATGAGGGCGCCGGCCTTGAAGGTGCGGTTGACGCCGACCTGGAGGCTGGTGCTCCACGCCACCGCGGACTGGCCGTCGGCGAACGTGGGGGCGCGGCCGCAGTCGAGCATGACGGGCGTGCCGTGCGTGGTGAGCGCCACCCAGCCGGTGCCCTGCAGGGTGGTGTTGAACAGGCCGCCGGCGGCGATGCCCGCGCCCTGGACGCGCTGGATGTCGGACTGCAGGGTCGAGTCGTAGGCGAGGATGTTCTTGCCGTTGACGGTGAGGCCCTCGTTCTCCAGGTAGAACAGGTGGATGTCGTCGGCGTCGTTCGCGACGAACAGCAGGCCCTGGCCGTGGACGCGCATCAGCGGCACGCCCTCGCCGGTCAGCGCCTTCTTCATGAACCTGCCGATGCCGCCGGAGCCCTCGTAGTCGAAGTCCATCTGGCCCTGGAAGGCGACCATGGAGCCCTGCCGGGCCAGGACGTCCCCGTTCAGGTGCACCCGGAGCATCTTGGAGTTCTGGAGGGCGAAGTGGCCGGGAAGCTGCTGGCCCTGGTCGAGGTTGCCGAAGAACTGGCTGCGCATGGTCGGGTCATGCCTTTCGTGCGGATCGGTGGAGATCCGCCAGCATAACGAGGGGATACGGTCAGCCGTCCCGGCGTTGTGGAACGGTCCAGTCCACGAGCGGGCCCTTGGCGACCACGCCGGACGGGTTGATGTTGCGCTGCGTCACGTAGTAGTGGCGCTTGATGTGGTCGAAGTTCGTCGTTTCGCCGAACGCGGGGACCGAGTACAGGTCGCGGGCGTAGCCCCAGAGGTTCTCGTAGTCGGCGAGGCGCCGCAGGTTGCACTTGAAGTGCCCGTGGTAGACGGCGTCGAAGCGGGCCAGCGTGGGGTAGAGGCGGACGTCGGCCTCGGTGATCGCGTCGCCGAACAGGTACCGGCGGGAGCCGAGGCGCTCTTCGAGCCGGTCGAGGGTGTCGAAGAGGGCGTCGAACGCGTCCTCGTAGGCGTCCTGGGACGTGGCGAACCCGGCCTTGTAGACGCCGTTGTTCACGGTCCGGTAGACGAGGTCGTTCAGCTCGTCGATCTCGGGGCGGAGCGCCTCCGGGTACAGGTCGGGCGCGCCCGGCCGGTGGTGGGCGGTGAACTCCGTCTCGAACATCGTGGTGATGTTCGGGAAGTCGTTGGTGACCAGGCGCCCGGTCTCGGTGTCCCAGATGGACGGGACGGTGTAGCGGCCCTGGAACGACGGGTCGGTGGCGAGGTACAGCTCGGAGAGGAACTCCGCGCCGGTGACGGGGTCGCGGTCCGGGAACCGCCAGCCCTTCTCGTCCCGGATGGGGTCGACGACGGCGACGCTGATCGCGTCCTCCAGGCCGAGGAGGCGCCGCACGATCAG
Source organism: Actinomadura sp. BRA 177 (assembly GCF_013372625.1). GTDB lineage: Bacteria > Actinomycetota > Actinomycetes > Streptosporangiales > Streptosporangiaceae > Spirillospora. The sequence continues at coordinate 4,574 of NZ_JABXFD010000597.1, read as the reverse complement.
CGTGCGGTGCGCCCACGGGCACGCGTAGGAGACGAACAGCCGGTACCGGCCGGGCTCGGCGGGGAAGCCCGACGAGCCGTCCGCGGTGATCCGGTCGGTGAACCGGTTCGCCTGCCGGACGAACCGCCCGCCCTCGACCTCCTGAACGCTCATGCCCGTCTCCTCCAGAAGTCGCTGGGTCATCCCTGGGACGTAGCCCGAACGGCCGATCCGGGCCCGGGAACCTCGCGGCTACCATAACCGTCGGTAGCAAGTGTCAAACGGCCGTGTGCTCGGCCCGGTGGTTACGAGATGGCGGGGGTCCATGCTCGAACACTTCAACGCCCTGGTGGACGGGCTGCCGCCCGCGATGATCTACCTGGTCATCGCGGCGCTGGTGTTCGCCGAGGCGGCGCTCTTCGTCGGGTTCGTCTTCCCCGGCGAGACCGCGATCGTCGTCGGCGGCGTCCTGGCGAGCCAGGACGTCCTGTCGCTGCCGCTGCTGCCCGTCATCGCGGTGGTCGCGGCGGTCGTCGGCGACTCCGTCGGCTACGAGATCGGCCGCAAGTACGGGCCGCGGCTGCTGGACGTCGGGGTGATGCGAAAACACCGCGGCAAGGTCGCCGGCGCGCAGGACCTGATCCGCCGCCGGGGCGCGTTCGCGGTGTTCATCGGGCGGTTCACCGCGCTGCTGCGGGCCCTCATGCCGGCGCTGGCGGGCAGCTCGCGGCTGCCGTATCCGAAGTTCCTGGTGTTCAACGTCATCGGCGGCGTGACCTGGGTGGTGACGTTCACGCTCGGCGGCTACTTCGCGGGCACGGCGTTCGAGCACGCGGCGAAGCTGGCGGGCCGGGGCCTGGCGATCGGGCTCGCGGTGGCGGCCGTCGCCGGGCTGGTGGTGTGGACGGTCCGGAAGCGCCGCAAGGAGGCCCGCGAGGAGGCCGCGGTGGAGGCCGACCTGGACGGGGAGCCCGCGCGGACGCTCCCGTAGGGCTCACACGTGCATGCGGCCGCTGATCATCGGCAGGTCGAGGTAGGTCCGGATCCCGGGGTCGGCGGCGCACACGGCCGGCACGGAGTTCAGCGCGTGCGCGGACGCGGCGGAGATCACGTCCGAGACCCACTCCTCGTCGACCGCGAGGGTCAGCGACGGGCGGCCGTCCACGCGGAGCGAGTAGCCGGGGCGGCCCCACTCGTCGGACATCCGCGCGGCGTTGGCCTTGTGCACCACCTCGACCGTGATGACGGGACGCCCGGCGGCGAGCCCGCTGAACGTCCAGCGGGCCGCCGCGACGGTGCCGTGCGGGACCGGCCCGGCGGCGGTGACGAGGTCGGTGCCGGCGAGCCGGTAGTCGACGTCCACGTCGATCTCGTCGAGGTCGACGCCGAGGCCCGCCGCGACAAGGTGCAGGCTCTCGGCGAACATCGCGCGCATCGCGGCGCGGTTGGGCCGCAGCGCCCGCTGGTAGGCCTCCTCGGTCTTGCCGAAGCCGAGCATCTCGTGGACCATCCGCCAGGACGGGTGCCGGGCGAAGTCAGAGCACTCGCGGGCGTAGACGTGGGTGATCCGACGGGACAGCCGGGACAGCACGAGCGGCATGACGTCGGCCATGAAGCCGCCGCTGACGCCGCTGCCGTGCACGCTCGTCCCGCCCCGCTTGCACGCCTGCTCCAGCTCGCCGACGAACTGCGGGCCGTGCGCGTGCGGGTAGACGAGCCCGCTGAGGGAGATCAGGTTCTTGCCGGACGCCAGCAGCGCGCAGATCGTTTCGAGTTCGGCGAACCGGTCGTGCACGGGGCTCGGGGCGTAGATCACGCAGTCGGCGTCCAGGGCCAGGATGTCCTCGATGTCGCGGGTCGCGGCGATGCCGATCGGGTCGCGGCCGGCGAGTGCCCCGGCATCGGCGCCGTCCTTGGCGGGGGTGTGCACCCAGACGCCGGCCAGCTCCATGTCGGCGCGGTCGAGGACGCCCCTGATCGCGCTGCGTCCCAGCGCGCCCGTCGCCCACTGCACGACGCGGTAGGGGCGGCGGCCTGCGGTCGGCGCGTCGGCGGGGATCATCGAGACGGGACCTCCGTTGCTCCTCGCGGTTCGCCCGAGACTACGCGGCGGCTCCGGCGAATTGCGGTGTTAAGCGCAACTTCCCCCATCACCCATCGTACGCGGGGAAGGACCCCGGTGGACGGCGCCCGAGTGAGATTCGGTTTAGTGGTACCACTTGGTAACCCCCGGATGATTTCCTGGGGGCGGGCCCCACGATGTGAGGAGAAGCGAATGTCGGAACTGCGCTACGACGGCCGGGTCGCGGTCGTGACCGGGGCCGGCCACGGCCTCGGCCGGCAGCACGCCCTGGAGCTCGCCGCGCGCGGCGCGAAGGTCGTCGTCAACGACCTCGGCGGCGACCGGTCCGGTGTCGGCGCCTCCGCCGGTCCCGCCCAGGAGGTCGTGGACGAGATCAAGAAGAACGGCGGCGAGGCCGTCGCCAACCCCGACAACGTCGCGACGCCCGAGGGCGCGAAGGCCGTGATCCAGAGCGCGCTGGACGCGTTCGGCAAGGTCGACATCGTCGTGAACAACGCCGGCATCCTGCGCGACAAGTCGTTCAAGAACATGTCGGTGGAGGAGTTCGACGCGGTCATCGCCGTCCACCTGCGCGGCTCGTTCCTGGTGTCCAGCGCCGCCTGGTCGCACCTGCGCGAGCAGGGCTTCGGCCGGATCGTGAACACCTCGTCCCCGGCGGGCCTGTTCGGCAACTTCGGCCAGGCGAACTACTCCACCGCCAAGATGGGCCTGGTCGGGTTCACCAAGACCCTCGCGCAGGAGGGCGCCAAGTACAACATCAAGGCCAACGCGATCGCCCCCGTCGCCTGGACCCGGATGACCGAGGACCTGCTGCCCGCCGACTTCGCCGACAAGCTCGGCGTCGACCAGGTCACGCCGCTCGTCGCCTGGCTCGTGCACGAGTCCAACGAGGACTCCGGCGAGGTCTACACCGTCGGCGGCGGCCGGATCGCGAAGATCTTCGTCGCGGAGGGCCCCGGCTACGGGCAGAACAGCACGCTGTCGGTCGAGGACGTCCGGGACAACTGGGCGGCGATCAGCGGGAACGAGCCGCTGACGGTGTTCAAGAACGTGGGCGAGCAGATGGGCCCCCTCATCCAGCAGCTCACCTCCTGAGCCTTGGGCGGGATCAAGCTCGACCGGCGGGACGGGGTGGTCACGATCACCCTGTCCCGGCCGGAGCGCCTGAACGCCGTCGACGGCGCCCTGACCGAGGAGATGCTCGACGCCCTCAACGAGCTGGCGCGCGACCCGTCCACCCACGTGGTCGTGCTCACCGGCGAGGGCCGCGGGTTCTGCTCGGGCATGGACATCCAGGGCGGTGAAGCGGACGGCGGGAGCGCCGAGGGCCGCGTCCAGCGGCTCTACCGGGGCATCGCGCGCGGCGCGGAGGTCACCGCGCGGCTGCGGGAGATCCCGCAGCCGGTGATCGCGGCGCTGCACGGCCCGGTCGCGGGCATGGGCGTGTCCTGGGCGCTGGCCTGCGACCTGCGGGTCGCCGACCCGACCACCCGGTTCGTCGTGCCGTTCACCGACCTCGGCCTGTCGGCCGGGGACTGCGGGCTCTCCTGGCTGCTGCCGCGCCTGATCGGCCCGGCGAAGGCCGCGGAGGTCTCCTACCGCGCGCAGCGGCTGGACGTGCACCGCGCGGACGAACTCGGCCTGATCACCGAGATCACCGCCGAGGGCGCCGACCTGGCGGGCGCGCAGGCGCTCGCCGACGAACTGCTCACCAAGTCCCCGTACGGCCTGCGCCGCACGAAGGAACTGCTCAACGCGTCCCTGGACGCCCCCGGCCTCCGCCGCCAGCTCGCCGCGGAGACCGCCGTCCAGACGCTCGCCTTCTTCAGCGAGGACCTCGCCGAAGGCATGACGGCGACGCTGCAGAAGCGCACGCCGGAATTCAAGAACCGCTAGGGCCGGCCCAGGGGGTCGTCCCCTGGGCCGGGCTAGTCGGCCAGTGCCGTCGACAGTGCCTCGACGTAGCGGAGGGCGGCCAGGCGGGCGAGGGCCGGGTGGCCGCCGAGCGGGGCCGAGCAGGCGGCGCCGACGGTGGCGGCCGCGGGCGCGGCCAGCACCGCCTCGGGTTCGGGGCCGATCAGGTGCGGCGCGATCGCGATGGACGCGGCGCCCGCCGCGCGCAGCTGCTCCGCCGCCGCCTTGACGGACGCCTCGTCGTTCAGCGAGGCGGTGAAGACCGGCGCGGCGAGGCGGGAGGCGAGCAGCACCCCGGTGACCTCGGCCTGCCGGACGGCGGTCGCGTCGCCCGGCGTCGCGACGATGACGCCGGACGCGGCGGTCACCATCGTCATCAGCCGGATCCGGTCGGCGCGGGCGAGGCCGGCGTCGGCGAGCGTGGCGCGGACGTCGTCCGGGTCCTCCTTCCCCCGCAGGTCGCGCCCGCGCTCGAAGTAGCGGTCGGCGTCGGCGCCCATCGCCGCGCCGGGCTCCTCGTCGGCCCCGTCGCCGAGCATCCAGCGCGGCCTCCTCGCGCGCCTGCGGCGCCCGCGAGCGCCCGTGAGCCGCCCCACCC
>NZ_JABXFD010000008.1 GCF_013372625.1 Actinomadura sp. BRA 177 | reverse complement strand
CGGTTTCTTGCCTGCAGGCCGCCTGCCACGGTCCCGGCGAGGGCGGGCGCTGGTGGGTTCCAGGCGGGCACTCTATGCCAATCGTCAGATTTCCCACCGCGCCGGGTCCCCGCAAAGACCCGCCACCGAGACCAGCCCCGGCCCCCCACGATCTATTCCCGCTCAGCGCACCTCGATGAACGCGTCGGCGCTCCGGGCCGGACGGTCGCGCGGCGGCGCCGCCGCGCGACCGTCCGGCCCGGAGCGCCGACGCGTTCATCGAGGTGCGCTGAGCGGGAATAGATCGTGGGGGGCCGGGGCTGGTCTCGGTGGCGGGTCTTTGCGGGGACCCGGCGCGGTGGGAAATCTGACGATTGGCATAGAGTGCCCGCCTGGAACCCACCAGCGCCCGCCCTCGCCGGGACCGTGGCAGGCGGCCTGCAGGCAAGAAACCG
>NZ_JABXFD010000036.1 GCF_013372625.1 Actinomadura sp. BRA 177 | reverse complement strand
GTACCTGGCGTTCCTGCGCCACCGCCTCACCGAACCCGCCGGGTTCGGCGGGTTCGGTGAGGCGGTGGCGCAGGAACGCCAGGTACTGCGGATCGCGGCCCGTCACATCCGGGAGCCTACGACCAGCGGGCCCGGGTCAGGCGGGCGGGCGCCAGCGGAACAGCATGTCGCCCTGGCGTAGGACGGCGGTGGGGCCGAGGAGCCCGGCGAGCCGCAGGAGGGTGTCGCGGGCGGTGACGGGGACGCGGCCGGACAGGGCGGTGAGGCGCGCGACGCGGTGGGAGCGGCGCATCACCGCGGTGGTGCGGGGGAGCCGCGCGGCGGTGTAGGCGGCCGGTCCGTCGCCGGCGGTGAGGGCGTGGGCGAGGACGACGGCGTCCTCGATGGCCTGGCAGGCGCCCTGCCCGAGGTTGGGCGTCATGGGGTGCGCGGCTC
>NZ_JABXFD010000032.1 GCF_013372625.1 Actinomadura sp. BRA 177 | reverse complement strand
CGCCCGCCGTCCCGCCGGTGCCGGAGATCCCCGGCGTCCCGCTCGCGGGCTCGGTCTCCGACACCTGCTCGGGGGACACCTCGGCGCCCGCGAGCGGCGTCGGCGTCCCGGGCGTCACGTTCCAGCCGCCGATGGTCGTCTTCCAGCCGCCGCAGCCGTCGGCCGATACCCCCGCCCGGCCCAAGAAGGACGAGCCGAAGCCCGAGCCCGCCGAGCCCGCCGAGCCCGCCGACCAGGACACCGGCGACGACGACCAGGACCACGGTCCGGCGGACGAGGACGACTCCGACGACCGCCCGTCCCGCCGGCGCCGCCGCCGCGGCGGCCGCGGCCGCGGCCGGGGCAAGGACCTGGCCCCTATACACATCCGACGCTGCCCACGAAGAGGACACGAGCAGCCGCCGCAGGCGCCGCCACCGCACAACAAAACAAAAA
>NZ_JABXFD010000567.1 GCF_013372625.1 Actinomadura sp. BRA 177 | reverse complement strand
GCGGGTTGGGTGCTCGACGCGGGTGGTGCGATCTCTGATGAGGCGTGCGGCGCGGTGTCCGCGCGGAGTGTGGGATGGCGCCACGGGTAGGTGGCGGTGCGCGACCCGCGTCCCGGCCCCGGTCTCGCGCGGGCTGCGCTTGAGGGGGGTGGCGGGTGGAGGGTGGGGCGTCGGGCGGCGCGCGCTCAGCGGCGCGAAGCACGGCCAGGACCTCGAGCCGGGGCGGCGCGAGGTCGTGCCCGAGCGGGTGGAGGCCGTCGGCATGGACGGGAGGATGGTCGCCGCCGGCGGCAACGCGGACCTGGCGCAGGTCATGGCGGTGCTCGCCGAGCGCGACGACGGCCTCGCCACCCTGGGCGAGGACGACCTCGTCAACGTGTACCGCGACTACGAGAACGGGCTCCGCCAGGCCGAGGAGTACCGGCCCGGACGGTTC
>NZ_JABXFD010000508.1 GCF_013372625.1 Actinomadura sp. BRA 177 | reverse complement strand
TGCGCGCGGCGGACGCGGCGGTCTGCGGCCGGCAGGCGCGCGTCGTCGAGGCCCGCCGCGCGGACGGCAGCCCCGCCGGACGCTGGGTCTGCGCGCACGCGATCCGGTCGGCGGGGGGTGGCTGAGGCGGACGTGTTCGCTCGGGTCATGAACGAAGCGGCGTAGACGCTGCTGGTAGCAAGCCCGTTAGCAAAAGCCCTCTTGCGAAGTTCGCAAGAGGGCTTTGAGCTGGGAGCCGCCTAACGGAATCGAACCGTTGACCTATTCATTACGAGTGAATCGCTCTGCCGACTGAGCTAAGGCGGCGCGCCGTGCGAGCACGGCGGGATGAAGTCTACCGGGTGTTCAGGGGTGGGTGTGCACGGGTTTTCAGCCGCAGGTGGTCCCGTCCTTGGGTGGGTCTGTGGTGACGAGGTAGTTGTCCGTGGCCTTGGTGATGCAGGGATTACCCTGCAGGTAGGCGGTGTGGCCGTCGCCGTTGAAGGTGAGGAGGACGCCGCTGGAGAGCTGGTCGGCGAGGTTCTGGGCCCACTTGTACGGCGTGGCCGGGTCGCGGATGGTTCCGATGACCACGATGGGGGCCGCGCCCTTGGCGGTGATGGGCTTCGGCTCCTGCTTGGTCTGGACGGGCCAGTAGACGCATGGGAGTCCGCCCCATACGACGAACGGGCCGAAGCGCGGGGCGACCTTCTTGGCTTCATTCGCGTACTTCTCGTAGGCGGCGAGGTCCGGCGGGTTGGGTTTGTCGACGCAGTTGACGGCCATGTTGGCGTCGGTCTGGTTGCTGTAGGTGCCGTTGGGCTTGCGCTCGACCATCTCGTCCGCGAGGGCTAGGAGGACGGTGCCGTCGTGGTTCTGCATCGCCTGGGTGAGGGCCTGGCGTAGGACGGGCCAGTACTCCTTGACGTAGAGCGACCTCGCTATGCCCATCACGGCCAGGGATTCGGTGACCTTGCGGGAGTCGCGCGTGTTGGTGAGCGGCTTCTTGTCGGTCGCGGAGAGGAACGAGGAGATCTTGGCGATGACGGCGTCAGCGGAGCTGCCGAAGGGACAGTTGCCAGACTTGACGCAGTCGTCGGCGAAGGCGCGGAGGGCGGTTTCGAAGCCCTTCGCCTGCTCCACGAGCAGCTCGGTCGAGGAGAGGTTCGGGTCGACGGCACCGTCCAGGACGAGGGCACGAACGTTCTTCGGGAACTGTTCCGCGTAGAAGGCGCCCAGGTAGGTGCCGTAGGAGGCGCCGTAGTAGGTGAGCTTCTTGTCGCCCAGCGCGGCCCGCATGACGTCCATGTCGCGGGCGGCGTTGACAGTGCCGACGTAGGGAAGCTCCGACCCGGCCTTGGTTTTGCAGCGCTGGGCGAAGTCCTTGCTCTCGGTGGCGAGCGTGTCAGTTTCCTTCTGGTCGTCCGGGGACGCGTCGGTGGCGAAGAACTCGTCGAGTTGCGGGCCCGTGTTGCAGCGGACCGGGTCGCTGTCGGCGACGCCGCGCGGATCGAAGCCGACGATGTCGAAGCGGCGGCGCAGGTCGTCCCCGAAGGTCCGGGCGGCCTGCCGGACGAAGTCGACGCCGGAACCGCCCGGCCCGCCCGGATTGGTGAGCAGTGAGCCGATGCGGTCGGACTTGTCTTCGGCCGGGAGCCGGATCACGGAGATGCCGACCTTCTCGCCGGACGGTTTGGCGTAGTCCAAGGGGACTTGGACGGTCGCGCACTGGAAGCCGTCGTCGCAGTTCTTCCAGGACGGTTTCTGGCCGTAGAACGACTCGAGTCCCTTGGGGACGCTCGATGACGCCGTCGTCCCGTTCTTGTCGCCGTCGCCGTTCCCCTCCCCGTTACTGCAACCGGTGACCATGGCCAGTGCCAGCACGGTGACCACACTGATGAACCTCGCTGCCCGCACCTGGACCCCGTCTCGTCATAGCGGCACGTACGCCGCCGCCTACGCTACGTCCACGCAGCGGCCGAGGCCACCCACCGTGCCGAGGGCCGGACGGTGACGGGACACGGCGCAGTGAAGCGTGCAGTGCCGTACCGGGCGCAGCGCTACGGACACCGCCCGATGACGAGACGAGAGAGGCCCGTGACTGGACGGGAACGCCGTGACGGGATGGGAGGGCGCGCGGTCGACGGGACGGCCGCGACGCACTAACGACACATGGCGCCGTACCGGGGCACGACCGTGACGGATTGGGGCGCAGCGGTGGTGGAGCAGCGCGCTGGCGGGCCCGGCCCGCGGCCATCGGCGACCCGGGGCCGCGGCCGCAGCCCCGGGCGAGGAGCCGCGGTGCGGGCACGGTGGCGAGAGGGAGCGGCGGGACGGCAACGGCACGCGGTGTAGTGCGCGGCCACGTGGTGCTCGGCGAGACCACGTAGCCAAGGGTGCGGCGGCCGGCCGGGGTCGCGCGGAACTTCGTTCGTGACCTGGCCAACCTTCCCTCGGTGGACGACCTGGTCATGGCGGTCAGCGAGATGGTCGCGAACACAGTCACGCACACGGCGTCGGACCTGCGGGGCGACGGTCGTCCTCGCGGCGGGGGACGGGACGGGGCGCCGGGATGCGGTGCCCTGCCAGAGGCCAGCGGCGCCAGGGCAGCACGGCGAGAGGCGCACGGCGGTGGTGGAACGGCGCACGGCACGGGGGTGACGGGACGCGGTGCCCTGCCAGGCACGCCGACGCCAGGGCAGCGCGGCGATGACGCGCACGGCGGTGGGGGAGCGCGCGGTGGCGGGATGGGGTGACCGAGCGCGCGGTGGAATAGGGCGGGGTGGGACGCGGCACGGTGTTGGGTGCGGTGCTGGGCGAGATGGGGTCCGTGTGGGGCAGGTGGGCGCCGTCCGTGCGTGGTGGCTTCGAGGGGGTGGGCGCCGTGTGTTTCCGGACGGTTGAGAGTGGCGTGGTGGCCGTCCGGGGGTTTCGGTGCTGGGTTAGTTGCCCTGTTGCGGTCCGGCTGGCGGTTCTCCCTGGCCGATGCCGTGCTGAGGTGCCAGGGATGCGCACGCCTGCGTGGCCTTCTGTTCGGTGGCGGGTCTGGTTGGGCGGTCGGAGGGGGCTTCGCTCGGCGTGTCCGGGGGCTGTCTTTTATACTCGTTTGACGCTGACGGCTAAGAGGAGAGTGTAGATTCCGGTGGGTGATCTATACGTGAACAAGAATCAATGACAGCATTCGTACACCACAGACCACA
>NZ_JABXFD010000009.1 GCF_013372625.1 Actinomadura sp. BRA 177 | reverse complement strand
CGCGTCTCCTTCTGTGGTCGCGCTGGTTCGCCTTTGTGTGCTTGGCCGTCGTGGTCGTCTCGGGCGACTTGTTGTTCGCCGTCTTGGTGGACTTCTCCTCGTCCTCCAGGGCCTCCTCGTGCGGCCGTACGACCTCGCGGTGGCGGATCTCGCCGCGCCAGCCCTCGATCTCGTCCGCGCGGGTGAGCGACTGCGTCGTCACGTAGCGGCGGAAGTGCTTGAGTTCGGGGCGGGCCCGGCGGCCCTGCGCGCGCCACAGGTTGCCGGTGCGCTCCATGAAGCCCTGCGGGTGGTATTCGAGGCCGACCAGCACGCGGGTCAGGTTCGGGGACAGCTCATGGAAGCTGACCGTGCCGTCCACGGGCCCCTTAGGGCCCTTCGAGCGCCACACGACGTGCTCGTCCGGGACCTGCTCGACGATCGTGGACTCCCACGTC
>NZ_JABXFD010000405.1 GCF_013372625.1 Actinomadura sp. BRA 177 | reverse complement strand
TTCGTGAGGTTGTGTGATAGTGCTCCATCCGTGTGATGAACTGCTAGATAGCCCTCCAGTGTGTGTCGAGACGGATCCGACGCCCCCCGAAATCTACACTACCCCCTTCGTCGGCAGCGTCAGATGTGCATAAGAGACACCGCCCAAGCCCCCCACTCCCCGCACACTTTCTGCCCCACGCAAGACCTCCGCTCTGCGCAAGATCTCCGCTCTGCGCAAAACCTCTCCTCTGCGCAGGACCACTGCTAGGCGCGTGTCTCGCGTCGTTGCGGTCGTGTTTGCGGTGCTGACGGCCTCGGCGGGGCTTGGCGTTCCGGCTCGCGCCGCTGAGGGCGGTGTTCGGTTCGGGGATGCGGGCGGCATCCACGTCGTGAAAGTGCGGCAGATCGACGATCGGCAGTACACGGTTCGCGTGAGCACGGCGGCGCTGGGGCGGGCTGTGGATGTCCGCATCCTGTTGCCGACCGGCTATGCGCGCGCCGGCACGCGTTACCCCGTCCTCTACCTGTTCCATGGGACGTCCGGACGGGCCTCCGACTGGGTCGACGCAGGCGACGCCGAGAAGACGACCGCCGAGCGGCCGCTGATCACCGTCATGCCGGACGCGGGCTTCGACGGCAACGGCGGCGGCTGGTTCACCGACTGGGCCGATTCGAACACCGAGCTGGGGCCGTCCAAGTGGGAGACCTTCCACGTCGGCCAGCTGATCCCGTGGATCGACCGCAACCTGCGCACCGTCGCCCGCCGCGAAGGCAGGGCCATCGCGGGGCTGTCGCAGGGCGGGTTCGGGGCGATGAGTTACGCGGCCCGGCATCCCGATTCGTTCGTGTCGGCCGCGTCGTTCTCCGGTGCGCCCGATATCGCCTACAACCCGGTGGTCTCGGTGGGTGCGACCGCCGTCGTCTCCTACATCGCGGTCGCCCTCAACAAGGTGAGCCCGGACGCGATCTTCGGCTCGCGGCTCACGGACGAGATCAACTGGCGCGGCCACGACCCCGCCGACCTCGCGTCCAACCTGCGCGGCATGCGGCTTGCGCTCTACACCGCGACCGGTATCCCCGGCCCGCTCGACCCGCCGCAGCCGGACCTGTACGCGATCGGCATCGAGGCCCTCACGCACGCCTCGACGGTCAGCTTCCACCAGCGGCTGGACGAGCTGAAGATCCCCAGCCGGTACACCGACTACGTGTTCGGCACCCACATCTTCCCGTACTGGGCGCGTGACCTGCGGCAGTACATGGGCCCGCTGATGCGGACGTTCGCCGACCCTCCCCGTCCACCTACGAAGACCTCCTACCGGTCGATCGACCGGACCTGGTCACAGTGGGGCTGGACGGTCTCCCTCAACCGCCGGAAGCCGCAGGAGTTCAGCACGCTCACCAAGGCGTCCAAGAAGGGCTTCACGCTGCGGGCCACCGGAACCGCCACGGTCACGACGCCCGCGTTCTACCGTCCAGGCACACGTGTCGTCATCCGCCTTAGGAATCGGGTCATCAAGGCAACGACCGGCCCGTACGGACGGCTCACTGTCACGCTCCCGCGCGCACACGGCGTCACCACAGCGCGGGTGAGCATCACCTCACGTTAGGCGTCCAAAGCCCCCGATCGCAGGAGGAGGCGAACGTGCTCGACGATCGGGGGCCCGACCGCCTGCAACGCCTCCATATCACCCGCCGCGACCGCGGGCGTCACCATCGAACTCACCGCCGACACGATGACCTGGCACGCGAATTCGCCCGCCTGACCGGTCACGCCCATAAGGCCCACCAGGGCCTGCGCCAGGTCGTGCTGTATCTCGGACCGTCGCCGGATGGCCTCCGGACCGGCCGCGTACACCTCAACCAGGAACAGCCGTGCGTAACCCGGTTCGGACGCCAGCGCCTCCAGGTAGGTGGTGATGGCCTGCTCGAACCGGGCCGCCGCGTCGCCTTCGCCCTTCACGGCGCCTTCCAGCTGGCGGATGAGCAGTTCGCTCGCCTGGTCGAACGCGGCCATGAAGCAGTCGAGCTTGGACGAGAACAGCCCGTAGAAGCTCTGCCGGGACACCCTGGCCCGTTTGAGGACGTCCTCAACCGACGTTCCGACGTACCCTTTCTCCGTCATCGCCGCGGCCATGGCCGCGCACAGGCGGTCCCGGTGCACGCGCTCGACCTCCGCACGGGACAGCGCGTGCCGGCCCCGGGGGAGCCGGCGCGGTGCGGGGCGGGGCGCGGAGCTCTGCATCCGCTCAGGTTAAGGCACCGCCGCCCGCCTCCCGTGTCGTCCGATATCAGGTGATGAGACCGGTGTGATGGCATTCACCCAACGGTCCGTACACTGGGCGAACGGGACCGTGACCCGCCGCGGGACGAACAACCTTCGGTCCCGCGTTTCGGCGCGCCGTGACCCTGCCTTCACGTACGCGGTGGGACGTACGTCACACTAGGCATGTAGGTGTTCGAGGAGGAGAAGCGTGACCGATCGCGACGTGGACGTTCTGAGCAGAGCCCCGCTCTTCGAGGCCCTCGATGAGCAGGGCGCCAAGGCGCTGCGCGCCAACGTGACCGAGGCGCGGCTCGCGCGCGGTCAGACGCTGTTCAACGAGGGCGAGACCGGAGACCGGCTGTACGTCGTCCTGGAGGGCAAGATCAAGCTGACCCGGACGGCGCCGGACGGCCGGGAGAACCTGCTGAGCGTGCTCGGCCCGAGCGAGATGTTCGGCGAGCTGTCCCTGTTCGACCCCCGCCCCCGCACCGCGAGCGCCATCGCGGTCACCGAGTGCCGCCTCGCCGGGCTCGGCCACGACGACCTGCGGCCCTGGCTCACCGGGCACCCGGAGGTCGCCGTCCAGCTGCTCCGCGCCCTCGCGCAGCGGCTCCGCAAGACCAACGATGTGATGGCCGACCTCGTCTTCACCGACGTGCCCGGACGCGTCGCGAAGGCGCTGCTCGACCTCGCGGAGCGGTTCGGCCAGCCGTCCGAGGCGGGCCTGCACGTGCACCACGACCTCACGCAGGAGGAACTGGCGCAGCTCGTCGGCGCCTCCCGCGAGACGGTCAACAAGGCGCTCGCCGACTTCGCGCAGCGCAACTGGCTGCGCATAGAGGCGCGCGCCGTCGTCATCCTCGACATCGAACGCCTCCGCAAGCGCTCGAAGTAGCCGGCAGCACCCGGAGCAGCTAGCCGCGCTCGTTGAGGTAGTCCAGCTGCGACTGGACCGACCATTCGGCCGCGGGCCAGAGGGACTTGTCGACGTCGGCGTAGACCCGTTCGACGACCTCGCGCGCCGTGCGCGCGCCCGCGGCCACGGCCGCCTCGACCTGCGCGAGGCGTTCGCGGCGATGGTCGATGTAGTGGTCGAGGACGGCGATCGGGTCGTCCAGCTTGGGCCCGTGACCGGGGAGGATGGTGGCGGCCTCGACGTCGGTGGAGAACGTGCGGAGCCGGTCGAGCGAGCTCAGGTAGTCGCCGAGGCCGCCCTCCAGCACGGTCGTCCCGTACCCGAGGACGGTGTCGCCGGTGAGGACGGCGCCGTCCGCCGGCAGCCAGAAGGTGAGCGAGTCGTCGCTGTGGCCCGGCGTCTCCATGATCCGCAGCTCCAGGCCGCCCGTGGTGACGACGTCCCCTTCGGCGAGCCCCTCGTCGCCGAGCCGGTGCGCAGGGTCGAGCGCCCGCACCTTGACGGAGCCGCCGGCGAGCTTCGCGAGCTTTCCGGCACCGGCGGAATGGTCGGGATGTCCGTGGGTGAGCAGGACGAGCCCGACCCGCCGCCCCTGCGCCTCGATCACGTCCAGGACGCGCTTGAGGTGCTTGCCGTCCTTGGGCCCGGGGTCGACGACGACCGCCTCGTCCGACCCGGGCTCGGCGATGATCCAGGTGTTCGTGCCGTCCAGGGTCATGGCGGACGGGTTCGGAGCGAGCACGCAGGTCGCCCGTTCGGTACCCATCCCGTCGATCTCCGTCATGTCTCCCATCCTGCCCGAGGCCCGATCCGGGTGACGGGCCGGGTTCCAGCCGAAACGGTCGAGATGCCGCAGCGCGGATGTGCCGGCCAGCCGCCACAGGACGGCCTGCGACACCGGTACGCGCCTCATCCGTGCGGGTAGTGCCGCTCGACGCCCTCCGGCAGGACGAGGTACGCCTCGCCGTTGATGATCTCCGCCGTGGGCTCGTGGACGACGATCTCGCGCGGCGCGGCCAGCACGTCCGCCACCGTGTCGTACTCGGCCAGCTCGGCCAGCGTCGCGATCGTCGGCGGCAGCATCATCCACTCGCCCTTCTCCGCGCGCTCGGCCGCCTCCGCCGGCCGCACCCAGGCGACCTGGTCGGCCTCGGTGCTGACGTCCCTGGCCCGCTGCCCCGCCGGCATCGCGGCGACGAAGAACCGGGTGTCGTAGCGCTTCGGCTCCATCGCCGGGGTGATCCAGTGCGCCCACGGCCGCAGCAGGTCGGCGCGCAGCACGAGGCCGCGCCGGTCGAGTAACCCGCCGAACGACTGGGAACGGTCCAGCAGCGCCTGCCGGTCGGTCTCCCATTCGTCGCCGCGCGTGTCGTCCACGACCGTCCCGCTCGTCGGCCCGGCCAGCAGGACGAGCGTCTCCTCGAACGTCTCCCGGACCGCCGCGCACACCAGCTCGCGGGCCAGCGTCTCGTCCGCGTGGAACGCCGTCCCCCACTCGGCGGGCGGCGGCCCGCACCAGGCCAGCTCCGCCTCGCCGTCGCGCGGGTCGACCGACCCGCCCGGGAACACGTAGGCGCCCGGCGCGAACGCCATCGACCGGACGCGCCGCAGCATGAACGCCTGCAGGCCGTGCCGCTCGTGATCGCGGAGCACGACGACCGTGGCCGCGTGCCGGGCGGGAACGGGCTCGGCCCGGCCCGCCCGGATGTCCTCGATCCGATCCCGGAAACTCGCCGGCAGCTTCAGCCCGTTCACAGTGCCCATGGCGGCCCATTCGGACATACCGAATGGCGTTCCGTCAAGCCTGCGTCCTACTGGACCTCGGCGATGAGCTCCACCTCGACGGGCACGTCGCGGGGCAGGACGGCGACGCCCACCGCGCTGCGCGCGTGCTTGCCCGCGTCCCCGAACACCTCGGCCAGCAGATCGCTCGCCCCGTTGACCACCTGCGGCTGCCCGGTGAAGTCCGGGGCGCTGGCGACGAACCCGACGACCTTCACGATCCGGACGACCCGCGACAGCTCGCCGACCTCGGCCTTGAGCGCCGCGACGCAGTTCAGCGCGCAGATCCGCGCCTGCTTGGCGGCCTCCTCGGCGCTGACCTCCGCGCCCACCTTCCCGGTGGCGCCCAGCTCGCCCTTCACCAGCGGGATCTGGCCCGCCGTGTAGACGAGCGACCCCGTCCGCGCGGTCGGGACGTACGACGCGACCGGCGGGACGAGGTCGGGCAGCTCGATCCCCAGTTCCTGGAGCCGCTCCTCGGGCGTGCTCATGACCACTCCTCCTCGTTGAGGGCGTTCACTCCGACACGACTTCGCGCTTGAAGTAGGCCACCAGGTTCTCCGGGTTCGGCCCCGGCAGGACGGTGACGAGCTCCCACCCGTCCTGCCCCCAGTTGTCAAGAATCTGCTTGGTCGCGTGCACCAGCAGCGGAACGGTCGCGTACTCCCACTTCTTCATGGCATCACCCTAGCGATCACCCCACTGGAACCCCGTTCGAATCCCTCGTTCAGAGCGCACCCGGCCCCGGACACCAGCGTGGTGCGGTGTCCGGGGGCCGGCTCGGCCAAGGGTGTGCCGTGGGGTCAGCGGGGGCGGTGCTGGTCGCCGCGCCGGTCGCCGCTCGTTATGCCGCGCTGTTCGTCGCCGGACGACGAGGATTCGCGCTTCGGCTCGTCCAGGCCGATGACCGGTGGGACGTTCTCGGCCGATTCCAGGGTCGAGGGCTGCTCCGCCGCCTTGGCGAGATCCTGCTCGGCCTTGGCGAGGCGTTCGCCGAGGCCGAGGCCGGTCTCACCGCCCTCGCCGGAGCGGTCGGACCCGCCCGCGACCTTGTCGAAGAACCGCAGGATCTCGACCGGCAGCGGCATGACCAGCGTGCTGTTCTTCTCGGCCGAGACCTCCACGACCGTCTGCAGCAGGCGCAGCTGGAGGGCCGCCGGGTCCTGCGACATGATCTCCGCGGCGGCGGCGAGGCGCTTGGACGCCTGGAACTCGCCGTCCGCGGTGATGATGCGGGCGCGGCGTTCCCGTTCCGCCTCCGCCTCCCGCGCCATGGACCGCTTCATGCCCTCGGGCAGCGAGACGTCCTTGATCTCGACGAGCTCGATCAGGATGCCCCACGGCCCCTCGGTGATCTTGTCGATGATCGTTCGGAGCCGTGCGTTGATCTTCTCGCGCTCGCCGAGCAGCTCCTGCATGTCGGCCTGGCCGATGACCGACCGCAGCGACGTCTGCGCCACCTGCGAGACGGCGTACCCGTAGTTGTGCACGTTCACGATCGCCTTCACCGGGTCGACCACCCGGAAGTAGACGACGGCGTCGACGCGGACGCTGACGTTGTCCTGGGTGATGCCGTCCTGCCCGGGCACCCCCATGGTGATCGTCTGCTGGCTGACCTTCTGCATGCGTTCGACGACCGGCAGGATGGCCGTCAGGCCCGGGGTTCGCACCGCGCCGGGGCGCAGCTGCCCGCCGCGCTGGACCTGGCCGAACCGGAACACGATCCCGTGCTCGAACTGCTGGACGACGCGGACCGACGACGCCAGGACGATCAGTCCGCCGACGACGACGATGAGCAAGATGATGAGGGCCACCGCTTCCATCACGGCACCTTTCTCACGTGGGCGGCCGGGCCCGGGGAGCGCCTGGGCACCGGCAGAACTCTGCATCCGTGAGGATCCAGATGGAACCGCCCGTGGACGGCTCACGTTTCCCAGCTAACCGCGCGGGCACGCCCGTGTACAACGTCCGCACGGATGATCTTGCACGGAACCGTGTCAGGGATCACTTGCATACGGGCGGACGCCCTCTGAAGTGTTTGCCGAGTGAACGATATGGTCGATCGGGTGAGCGCGAGAGACACCGACTGGGACGGCGTACGCCTCCATGTGGTCACCGGCAAGGGCGGCACGGGGAAGACGACCGTCGCCGCGGCCCTCGCCCTTGCCCTGGCCGCCGGGGGCCGCAAGGTCCTGCTCGTCGAGGTCGAGGGACGCCAGGGCATCGCCCAGCTCTTCGACTGCCCGCCCCTCCCGTACGAGGAGCGCCGCGTCGCGGTCGCCCCGGGCGGCGGGGACGTGTACGCGCTCGCCATCGACACCGAAGAGGCGCTCATCGAGTACCTCGAAATGTTCTACAACCTCAAGCGCGCCGGGAAGGCGATGACCAAGCTCGGCATCGTCGACTTCGTCACCACCATCGCCCCCGGCCTGCGCGACGTCATCCTCACCGGCAAGACCTCCGAATCGGTGCGCCGCAAGAAGAAGGACGGCTCGTTCATCTACGACGCCGTCGTCATGGACGCTCCCCCCACCGGCCGCATCACGAAGTTCCTGAACGTGAACGAGGAAGTCTCCGGTCTCGCCAAGGTCGGCCCCGTCCGGAACCATGCCGACACCGTGATGAAGGTCGTGCGCAGCCCCGAAACCGCCGTGCACTTCGTCACGCTCCTTGAGGAGATGCCCGTCCAGGAGACGATGGACGGCATCCGTGACCTCACCGACGTCGGCCTCCCGATCGGCGGCGTCATCGTGAACATGGAGCACGAGCCCGTCCTCAGCGAGGACGACCTCGCCGCGGCCGCCGACGGCACCCTCGACACCGACGAGATCGTCCGCGGCGTGAAGGCCGCGGGCCTCGAACACGACGCCGAGTCGATCGCCGCCGTCCTCGCCGCCGAGGCCGGCGACCATGCTCGCCGCACCGCCCTCCAGCGCCGCGAGAAGGAGCGCCTCGACTCCATCGACCGCCCCCGCTACACCCTCCCGATGCTCTCGGACGGCATGGACCTGGCCGGCCTCTACGACCTGGCCGCCGCCCTCCGCACCCAAGGCGCCGCATGACCGCCCCCGCGTGCCCGTCCGACAAGGTGAACCGATGAGCCCGACCGGCAAGACCCCTCCCGTCCTGGACGTCGACGCGCTGCTCGACGACCCGCGCACGAAGATCATCGTGTGCTGCGGGTCGGGCGGCGTGGGGAAGACGACCACGGCCGCCGCGCTCGGGGTGCGCGCCGCCGAGCGGGGACGGGACGTCGTCGTCCTCACCGTGGACCCGGCGCGCCGGCTCGCCCAGTCCATGGGCCTGTCGGAGCTCGACAACAACCCGCGCAAGATCGAGATCGACGGCGACGGCGAGCTGCACGCCATGATGCTCGACATGAAGCGCACCTTCGACGAGATCGTCGAGGCGCACGCCGACCCGGACCGGGCGAAGCAGATCCTCGCCAACCCCTTCTACCAGTCGCTCTCCTCGTCGCTGTCGGGCACGCAGGAGTACATGGCGATGGAGAAGCTCGGGCAGCTGCACCGCTCCGGCGCCTGGGACCTCATCATCGTGGACACGCCGCCGTCCCGGAACGCCCTGGACTTCCTGGACGCCCCCGAGCGCATGGGCCGCTTCCTCGACGGCCGCTTCATGAAGATCCTCGCCGCGCCGGCCAAGACCGGCGGCCGCTTCGGCGTCAAGGTGATCAGCGCCGGGTTCGGCATGTTCACCGGGGCCATCAACAAGGTCCTCGGCGTCCAGCTGCTGCGGGACGTGCAGACGTTCGTCGCCGCGTTCGACACGATGTTCGGCGGGTTCCGGGAGCGGGCCGAGAAGACGTTCAGGCTCCTGCAGACCCCCGGCACCGCGTTCCTCGTCGTCGCCGCCCCCGAGCCGGACGCGCTCCGCGAGGCGTCCTACTTCGTCGAGCGTCTCGCCGAGGAGCGCATGCCGCTCGCCGGCCTCGTCGTCAACCGCGTCCACGAATCCGCGGCCGACGCGCTGTCCGCCGCCCGCAGCCAGGCCGCCGCCGAAACGCTGGAGGAACGCGGCGAGCACACGCTGACCGCGGCCCTGCTCCGCCTGCACACCGACCGGATGCAGCTCGCCGCCCGCGAGGAACGCCTCCGCG
This sequence comes from Actinomadura sp. BRA 177, assembly GCF_013372625.1. Classification (GTDB taxonomy): domain Bacteria; phylum Actinomycetota; class Actinomycetes; order Streptosporangiales; family Streptosporangiaceae; genus Spirillospora. Next base: position 20,526 of record NZ_JABXFD010000405.1, on the reverse strand, counting down.
ACCACTTCGCGTCCACGCACCCGACGGTCCCGGCCACAGCGGTCCCCGCCCAGGCCGAGGACGTCCACGACCTGGACGGCCTCCGCCAGGTGGGCGAAGACCTGGCCGCCCCTACCTCGACCCCAACCGCCGCCTGAGTCGTCCGCGCGCGCTAGGCGGTCTTCTTGGGGACGTAAAGGCGGATGTCGTCGACGTAGGCGGAGCCCTCGTAGTAGTTCAAGTGCGGGTCACCGATGATGAAGGAGTCTGGGTAAGCCGAGCCCTTGGACCAGGTGTGCTCGGTGACGTACGTCCCAGCGGGGCCCTTGTGGAGGAGTCGGCGGTCGAAGCGGCCGTCGTACTCGCCCGGCGTCTGGTTGTAGTGCCAGATCGGACGGCCGTCCTCTGTAGTACTCGTTGGTCAACTACTCGGCCCTGAGGACCTGGCTTGCCCTGTCCTCGGGCGTTGTTCGCGCTCCCGACTGCCCGCTACGGCGGGGCGGTCACGGGTCGCATCCACCTGCCCTCATGCCATGTGGGGGCGGGTTGGGGCATGTTGACGAATACCCACGCCGAGCGTGCGCGGTTGCGTACGTTGACCCCGGTGACGACGTCGGCGGGCCCAGCGAGACCGCACCGACGACACTGAAAGTGATCCCGCGAGGGACGGTTGTTCCTCGCGGTGTGGCCGCAGCGCGGGCAGCGCTGCGAGGTGTAGGCCGGATCCACCTCGATGAACGGCACGGCAGCAGCTTCACCTGCACCACCAATTTCACAATCCGTGACTGTATCATTACGCCAGTCGCGGCGAATCGTCCAAGCGGTGCGTGGGCAGGGTTCGGAGGCGCGAGGCTGCCACCGGGAGGAGACGACCCGAGAACGTAGCCGCGGGCCCGCACCGCGAAGAACGGTGCGGACCCGCGGCCACGCTTTATTGGACTTCTGCCGGACGCCTGGACGGGCCGCATGGCCCGCCGTGGTCAGCTGGCGACGAGCTCCTGCTCCTCGTCGTCCGTCTCGACCGACCGCTCGTACTCTTCCTTCGCGGTCTCCAGCAGGTCGCGCCACGACCGCACATCCGGCCGCCGCCGCAGCAGTGCCCGGCGCTCGCGCTCGGTCATCCCGCCCCAGACGCCGAACTCGATCCTGTTGTCGAGGGCGTCCGCGAGACACTCCGTGCGCACCGGGCAGCCGCGGCAGATGAGCTTGGCCCGGTTCTGCGCCGCTCCCTGCACGAACAGGGCGTCCGGATCCGCGTTACGGCAGGCGGCGCGGGCGGTCCAATCCGTGATCCACATCTTGGCCCCACTCCCCTAGGGTCTGTGTCGATTTGCGCTCCTTGGCCGGACGGGCGCGGACGTCAGGCCGCCAAACGAAAGCCGTGGGGAAGAACTTACGGAAGCGAGGGACGTTTCAACAGTCCCCGATGGGCCCATTCTCGATATAGCCCACCGGGGCCATACCGCCGGAACGGACTAGTTACCTGTAGTTGACGCGCCAGACACGACGCAGGTTGTCATGATGAGGGCATACCGGACGAACGTCCCGCCCGCGGCGGCCCGGCCCGGGGGACGCAGGGGGACGTGTCCCTAATGCACCTCTCGTCCCGCGTACCCTAGACCCCGTGCGCGTTGCGAATACGGATCGGGTCAAGGCCGCTTCCACGCTGTTCAGGTTGCTCGGAGCCGGGGTGGTGGCGGGCCTCATCGTCGCCCTCATCGCGCTGCCGGCCGTCGGCAGCGCCGGGCTGACCGCCCGCGACGCCGCGAACAACTTCGAGGACATGGAAGGCGAGCTGAACACGGCGCCGCCGTCCGAGAAGACGGTGATGTACTCCGCGGACGGCAAGCAGGTCGCCACGTTCTTCGACAAGTACCGCGAGTCCGTCCGGCTCGACCAGGTCGCGCCCGTCATGCGCAAGGCCATGATCGACATCGAGGACTCGAGGTTCTACGAGCACGGCGCGCTCGACCTCAAGGGCACCATCCGCGCACTGGCGTCCAACGTCGAGTCCGAGCAGACGCAGGGCGGGTCCACGCTCACGCAGCAGTACGTCAAGAACCTGCTGGTCGACAGTGCCAGGACGGACGAGGAGTACCGCGAGGCGACCGCCCCCACCGTCGGACGCAAGCTCCGCGAGCTGCGCTACGCGCTCGACGTCGAGCAGCGCATGACGAAGGACCAGATCCTTGAGGGCTACCTCAACATCGCCTACTTCGGTGCGGGCGCGTACGGGGTACAGGCCGCCGCGAAGCGCTACTTCAGCGTCCCCGCGTCCAAACTGAGCCTCGGCCAGGCCGCGCTACTGGCCGGCATCACGCAGAACCCCACCGCGTACGACCCCATCCGCAACCCCAAGGACGCCCGCCACCGGCGTGACGTCGTCCTCTATCGGATGGCTCAGCTCCAGCACATCACCAAGGCGCAGGCGGACGAGGAAGCCGCCAAGCCGATCCAGCTGAACCGCACCGACCCGGTCGGCGGCTGCCAGTCCAGCAAGGCGCCGTACTTCTGCGAGTACGTCAAGTACGACATGCTCAACATCCTGTCGGACGGCAAGTACTGGTCGATGAAGCCGAAGCAGCAGCAGAACGTCGTCAACGAGCTGAACCGCGGCGGCTACACGATCCGCACCACGATCGACATGCAGGACCAGCGCGCCATCGACAAGACCCTCCGCAGCCAGATCGCCCCCGGCGGCAACCGCGTCGCGGCCCAGGCGATGGTCGAACCCGGCACGGGCAGGATCAAGGCGATCGGCGTGAGCAAGCGGTTCGGCCCCGGCAAGGGCCGGACGACCATCAACCTCCCCGCCGACTCCCACCACGGCGGCGGCAACGGCGTATCGGCGGGCTCGACCTTCAAGATCTTCACGCTCGCCGCCGCCATCGACCAGGGCATCCCGGTCAGCACGACCATCCACTCGCCGCAGACCGCGACGATCGGCGGCTACCAGCCGTGCCGCTACACCGGGACGTGGCAGGGCAAGAAGTACGACAACGACCTCGTCGGCGGCGGCCCGCCCTGGACGGTGTCCAACGCCGGCGACAGCGAGCAGGGCAACTTCAACCTCAAGACCGGCACCTGGCACTCGGTCAACACGTTCTACGCCTACCTGGAGAAGCGCGTCGGCGTCTGCAACGCGGTGAAGATGGCCGAGAAGTTCGGGATGAAGCAGGGCAACGGCAACCCGCTGCTGCCCACCCCGTCCCAGGTCCTCGGCGTCAACGACGTCGACATGGTTCACCTCGCCGCCGCCTACGCCGGCTTCGCCGCCCGCGGCAAGTACTGCTCGCCCATCTCGGTCACCGAGGTCGTCGACCCGCAGGGCAAGAAGCTGAAGCTGCCCAAGCAGGACTGCCACCAGGCCCTGGACGAGGACGTCGCCGACAAGGTGAACTCGATCCTGCAGGGCGTCCTCACCAAGGGCACCGCCGCCGGACTCGGCATCGGCCGTCCCGCCGCCGGCAAGACCGGAACGTGTGAAGAGTTCACCTGCGCCGTGTTCGCCGGCTACACCCCGAACCTCGCCTCCGCCGTCGCCTACTGGGACTTCCGCGGCCCCTGGCAGTACAAGGTGTACGGCATCTACGGCGCGACGATCCCCGGCCCCCTCTGGCGGACCTCGATGCAGCGGGCGCTGTCCGGCGAGCCCGCCCCGAACTTCCGCACCCCGTCCCGCGACTTCGGCGACACCACCCGCGTCCCGAAGGTGAAGGGCTCGACCGTCGCCGACGCCAAGTCCAAGCTCGCGGCGGCCGACCTGAAGGCCACGGTCGCGTCCGGGTCCGTCGACTCGGGCCAGCCGCGCGGGACGGTCGTGTCCACCTCACCGGACGCGGGCACCGAAGTCCCGCCGGGCACCACCGTCATCCTCTACGTGAGCAACGGCAAGAAGCCCGACCGGCGCCACGACAACGACTGACCGCAAAGGGCCCGGCGCAATCGCCGGGCCCTTCGTATGTCACCACGCGCACGGCCGGCCTCAGCGCGCACACGCCGGGCGCGCCCGCCTCATTCCGCCAGCTGACGCTTGACCTCGGCGGCGACCCGTCCCCCCTCGGCCCGCCCGGCGACCTTCGGGTTCACGACCTTCATGACCTGCCCCATCGCCCGCGGCCCCGCCGCGCCCGTCTGGGCAATGGCGTCCGCCACCAGCGCGGTCAGCTCCTCATCGCCCAGCTGCGCCGGCAGGTACTCCTCCAGCACCGCACCCTCGTCCCGCTCCGCCTGCGCCTGCTGCTCGCGCCCCGCGTCACCGAACGCCGTCGCCGCCTCGCGCCGCTTCTTCGCCTCCCGGCCGAGCACCTTGACGACGTCGTCGTCCGACAGCTCGCGCGACTGCTTGCCGGCGACCTCCTCGTTCTTCACCGCCGTGAGGGCCATCCGCAGGGTACGCGTGCGCACCTCGTCGCGGGCCTTCATCGCGGTCGAGAGGTCGGTCTCCAGCTTTTCCTTCAGGGTCATGCCGAACATCATGCCCGTCCGGCACCTTCTGCCTCATCAGGATTACCGCGCGGTGCCCATCTCTGGAAGCATGGACCCAGAGAAGGGAGAGCCGTGCGAAAGATCTACGCCGTGCCCCTGGGCCTCTTGGGCGCGGGCGCCGCGACCTTCGGGTACGCCTCGGTGATCGAGCGGAACTGGTTCCGCCTCCGCCGCGTCGACGTGCCGGTGCTCCCACCCGGCCGTCCGCCGGTGAAGATCCTGCACATCTCCGACGCGCACCTCACCCCCGGCAGGAAGCGCCTCATCCACTGGGTCCGCTCCCTGGACGCCCTGGAACCCGACCTCGTCGTCAACACCGGCGACACCCTCTCCCACCGCGACGCGATCGGCCCCTTCCTCGAAGCCCTGGGGCCCCTCCTGGACCGTCCCGGGGTCTTCGTCTACGGCTCCAACGACCTGCACTCCCCGGTCTTCAAGAACCCCCTGCGCTACATCTGGCGGACGAGCAAGTCCGACTACGAGAAGCGCCGCCGCGAACCCGACCTCCCCTACCGCGAACTGGGCTCCTCCCTCCAGGCCGCCGGCTGGCTCGACCTCAACAACCGCATCGGACGCCTCAAAGTGGGCGAACTCGACATCGAGTTCGGCGGCATCGACGACTCCCACATCGACCGCGCCCGCTACGACAAGATCGCCGGCCCCGTCGACCCCCAGGCCGACGTCCACCTAGGCGTCATGCACTCCCCCGAACCCCGCAACCTCGACCGCTTCGCCGCCGACGGCTACGACCTCCTCCTGGCCGGCCACACCCACGGCGGCCAGGTCTGCGTCCCCTTCTACGGCGCCCTAGCGACCAACTGCGGCATAGACCGCCCCCGAGTAAAGGGCCTCCACAAACACCAGAGCTCCTGGCTACACGTCTCCGCAGGCCTAGGCACGTCCCCCAAGGCCCCCATCCGCTTCTGCTGCCCCCCAGAAGCAACCTTGCTCACCCTCGTCCCCCGGTGACCTGGCAGACCCCCACCCTGGTCTTAAAGCAGTCCAGAGCCTCTGGAACTACGACATAACCAACCTCCGGGACGCAATCACGGCCCAGGACCCGAACGTCCTGACCCTAGGCATCCCCTACGGCGGCGGCCTGTCAGCAGACGGCAACCCCACCACGTAGCCACCGACCTGTCCCCAACAATGCTCCGCAGAGCCCACCGCAGGACGACCGCCCTCCTCCAAACCAACATCTACGCGCTCCCCTTCGCCCCCACCACCTTCGACGCCTGCGTCACCTACAACGGCCTCCACTGCCTGGACGACCCACCAGCAGCCATAGCCGAGCTAACCCGCGTCCTAACACGATCGTCCGCAACGCAGGCAGAGCCCCCTGATCACCCTCATGCAGCACCAAGGCATCTTCGGCACCCCAAGCACGACAACCACCCTCCGAACCTGGCTGCGGGACGCCGGCCTAACCGACATTGACCTGACCCCCTTGTGCGCCGTGACCGGATTCACAGCCCGTAAATAGGGACGCAGCACCCCTCACCATCCGCTACAGTGGTCTAGGCGCCGGGAGCACGTACGACCTCCCGGGCAGCCACCACCGGGGTGTAGCGCAGCTTGGCAGCGCGCTTCGTTCGGGACGAAGAGGTCGTGGGTTCAAATCCCGCCACCCCGACAGAAAACGCCAGGTCAGAGGCCGGATCTCCACCCAGGAGACCGGCCTCAAGATCTTTTGTCCGTCATTTGTCCGCGAACTCTGCCGTCACCCACGGACACCGTCCGCCCCAGACCAGCACCGAGCGGACTTGCTCCACCGCCCCCGTGTTCAGATCCACGGCCCGTTCGTCTGCTCCAGGTGACCCGTCCGGACGTACTCGCAGCTGCTCGACGCCTCGACCTCCAGGCCATGACCGACCCGAGGCGGCCGCCATGCCGCCACAGACCAAGCCTCCTTGGTGGGGTAGATCTCTCCTGGGTCGCTACCTCGGTGTACTGGTTGGGTCAGACGGCGGGCTTGTGGTGAACGCCGTGTCGACGTGGCCGTCAGGTCGATCGTTCTACCCAGCCGTACTGCTCCAGCCGCTCGCGCGCCTTCTGGCGGTCCGCGTCGGTGAAGAGCTCCTCATACTCTGGGCGCAGGACGTGAGCTTCCACGGTGAGATCCAGCCGGCCGTGGTCCCAGAGGGTTGTGAACCCGTCCGAGGGCGTGTCGGACCAGAGGAGTTGCTTGGCTGCGGCCAACCCGCCTTCGTTGCTGACCATCTGCAGGAACCGAGTGGCGTTGTAGCCCAGCTCTCGCTTGGCCGTCTGATAGATCGCCACCATGGCCCGATGGAACTCGCGCTCGCGTTCGTCCATGCTTCTCTCCTAAGCCGGAGGCTGGTCGCTCTCCAACATCATCCTCAGACAAGGGCTCCCTGCCCACCCGCAGCCCGCGGCTTGGTGACCAGCCTCCTGCTGTCCGGCCGAAGGTCCTCAGAGCCGCAAGGCCTGGCCCCTCGAGGGTCGGCCCGCACGGTGCGGGTAACCGTATCGGGAGGCTCTGACAGGCGGTCGCTGCCACGCCTACAGGGGAAGAAGTGGACTGGGGGTGGCGTGCCAGGAGAGGTAGAGGTCTTCGCGGGCGCGGGTGCAGGCGACGAACAGCAGGGAGCGTTCGGCGAGCATGTCGATCTCGTGCTGGATGCGGTCGAGGTCGGCCGCGGTGACTGCGGCCTCCAGCGGGTGGGCGCGTTCGGTGACGCCGATGAGGGCGACGCAGCGGAATTCCAAGCCCTTCATCGCGTGCATCGTGGCGACACGGACGCCTGGCTCTGATGCGTCGGGGCCGTCCTTCAGAGCTACGGCGGGGATGCCGTCGGACAGCAGACGCTGCTTCGCTCGTGCGCCGAGGTCGTGGAAGCGGGTCGCCACCGCGATGTCGGACGGGTCGACTCCCGCGTCCAGCCAGGAGCGAACCGTGTCGGCCATGCGGTCCAGTTCGACGGCCTGGCTGGACGCCGACGCCAGAGCCGGGTTCCGGCCGCGGAGCCTCGACCTGTAGCCGTCGAGGGTGTCGGAGCCCTCGTCCAGGTCGTCGATTTTCTCGCCGGTCATGATGGCGGACGACCAGGTAAGGATCTCCTGGGTGCTGCGGTAGTTGATGCGGAGCCTGCTTGAGCGGCCGGAGACGTTCACGCCCATCGACCGCAAGGACACTCGGGTGTCGTAGATCCGCTGGTGCGGGTCGCCGGCGATGAACAGGTCGTCGGGCTGTTCGGCGACGGCGTTGCGGAGCACGCGCCACTGCGCCGGGTGCAGGTCTTGTGCTTCGTCCACGACGATGTGCCGGTACCGCGCGCCTTCCGTGGCCAGCAGTTCGGCGGCTTTGGCGCAGAGCTGGAGGTGGGTGCACTGGCCGTCGGCTTCGAGCTGCCGCTCGAATTCGGCGACGGCACGCCAGACTTCAACGCGCTGAGGGGTCCGGAGGGCGGCACCCCGGCCGGCGCGGGAGGCCGAGAGGTATTCCTCCTCGCTGCCGATGCCCTGCGCGAGAACGACGTGCCGGAATTCCAGGTCCAGGAAGTGCTCGTTCCATGGCAAGTCGAGCCCCTTGGCGATCTTCTGCCAGCGCTTGCGGGTGCGGTAGTCGTTCTCGGAGACCAGGTAGGGGACGGAGCCGTGGTCGGCCACGACCCGGCGGGCGAGCGCGTTCACCGTGGTCACGTCGACACGGTCCAGCGTTTCGGGGTCGTCCAGGAGGAGCGTCAGGCTGTCCCGCAGGGAGTCGGCCAGTGCGTTCGTGAAGGTGGTGAGCAAAATGCGGGCGTCGTCGGACTGGTCGAGGAGGTGCTTGACGCGGTGCAGGGCCACCACGGTCTTGCCGGTGCCGGGCCCGCCGGACACCTGCGCTGCACCGCTGTAGGACGGGCGGTAGGCGATGCGCCGCTGGGACGGGTGCAGGAAGATGCGCCAGGCGTCGAACGGCTTGGTCAGGATGTCCTGCAGTTCGTCCGGTCCTGACACGAGCGCGATGCGGCTCGGGGTATTGGCGATGGCGGTCGCCAGGTCTTCGGTGGGCTCGCCAGCAGCCGCGTCGGCGGGACGCCGGACCGCGACGACCTGCTGCCACACCTCATCGGGCGTGAAGCCCTCCGCGAGGTACTGGAGAACCTCGAACTGGTCTTCGGGGAACAGCTTCGCGAAGGCTTCGAGTTGCGGTTTGTCGATGATGGTGCGGACCGCGGGCAGCACACCGTCGTCGATGCCGAGGTGCCGCAGGACGGTGTCGGAGTAGTCGGCGAACAGAAGCGCAGGGGCCTTCTCGGCTGCCTTCTGGAGCACCGGCGTGAGCTGTTCGATCGCTTCGACGTTGCGGACCTCTAGTCCGCGCGTCGCCGTGTTGACGCTGATTACGCGCTTACGCGCCCACGCGATCGCCTTGTCGTGTTGCAGCACCTTGAGCAGCAGGAAGGTGCCACTGCCGTCGTCCGGAGCGAGCACGACTCCGCGCCAGAACTTGGTGACGCGGATGGTGCGGATGCGCGGATCGCGGGCTTTCTCCAGTTGCTCAAGATGCAGGCCCTTGTCGGCGGTCAGCTCGGCGGCCGTGAGTCTCTGGAACTTGGCCATCGCCTCGCGCACACCCTGCTTGACCGTCTTCTCCAGGTTCTCGTACTCGTCGAAGAAGTCGGCGGCGAAGGCGAGCTGAGGCAAGGCTTCCTCCAGGTCAACCAGGTCGGACAGAGCAACGCAAGCGTCACGTTACTGGACCTTGACCGATTTCCGACTACGGCCTTAGATCTGGATACGACAACTTTCAACGGAACGCCGCACGGAGGACGCGCCGGCATCGTGGATGCGAGGAACCACCAGGGCGGCTACGGCGAGGCGTTCGTCAGCGCGCTCGCCGTGGCGGCGGGCCTGCGGTTGGCGAAACCGATCCCGGATATCGACGGCATCGATTTATGCATGTGGCCTGATGGCGTCGGCGCGCTCCGCGGCGCACGCGCCCCCGGGATCAACGTCCAGGTGAAGTCAGGTTCGGTGGCCACGGAGACTGACACCACGTGGGGTTATCGTCTCGATGTTCCCCACTTCAACTTCCTCGCCGACGGGTGGGCCACCATCTACCCCACGTTCCTGTTCCTGGTGATCGTCCCGAAGGAGTGGCGGGAGTACGCCACGGCCGGGCACGACGGACTGCTGTTGCGGAACGCCGCTTACTGGCACTGCCTGGCGGACGAGAACCCGATCGTCGACGCGAAGGCCGGCGCGAAGACGACTGTCCACGTCCCCAAGGCCAACCTGCTGACCGTTGATTCGCTTCGCACACTCGTGGAGGATCCAGAGAAGGCGACCGCGGCCCAGGCGGAGGCGTCATGACGATCAGCCGGGACGAACTCCAGCGTCTCGCGCCCGACGACGTCGTGCGCTACCTGAACTCCACGGGCTGGCGCCGGGCGGGCGATCTCAACGGACGTGCCACGGTCTGGGAATTCGGTCGGCGGAACTTCGAGGTCATCGTCCCGGTCTCCGACCGTTTCCGCGATTTCCCGCAACGCATGTACGAGGTCATCCGAATGCTTGCGGAGGTCGAGGAGCGCCCCGAGTCGGAGATGTTGCACAGGCTCGCTGCCCCCGCTACGGATCGGCAGTACTTCCGGCTCTTCCCGGACGCACCGCCGGGCTTGATCCCCGCAGCCGATGCGGCTGAGGCGTTCCAGGGCGTGCGGGAACTGTTCATCGCTGCGGCTTATGCCGAGTACTACCCTGGCGCGGGATTCATCCTGCCCAACAGCAAGCCGAAGGTCGTCCGGGAGTTCCCGGAGAAGGCTCTCCTGGGTACCGCTCAGGGAAGTTTCGTCATCAGCGCGGAAGTTCCCCTGGGCCCCAGCGACGACACGCTCTTCTCCACCGCGGACGCCTTCGAACGCAGAGTCCTCCTTCGGTTGAGGCGTGCGCTCTTCAGCGTGAGGGCGGCTGCCGAGGAGGCATCCGAACGGGCCGAGCTCACGCCTTTCGAGGAACGGACGGACGCCGGTGTCTCACGGACGCTCTGCCAGGCGCTGGCCCGCTTCGGCGGCTCCGACCGGAACCGTCCCTTCGAGATCCAGTTCGACTGGGCCGGCACGGTGGCCGCCAAAGCACCCACTGCCCCGGTCCGCTTCGAGGGCGAGCAGGTGAGCATGCTGGCCCACGCCGCCGAGGACCTCGGGCGGAAACCGAGAACCGAGCCTGCGCAGATTCGCGGCCGAGTCCGCGCCATGGACAGGGCCCGCCCCGACGAACAAGGCTGGGTCGTCGTCCGCGGCGTCCTCACCGTCCGAGATGTCAGCAGGAACCGGCAGGTGTGGGTCCCTCTCGACCCGGACGACTATGACCGTGCCCTCCGCGCCCACGGCCAAGGTCTCGAAGTGCGCGTCTCCGGCTCCCTCACCCGCACCGGCCGGCGTGCCGAACTCAAGCCGGACGGATACTTCCGCGTCCTATGACTCGTGGCGAGTCGGCTCGGGCGGACGCCGTGCTCCTTCATGTAGCGCCAGTTGAACTGAAGCGACAGCAGTGCGATGGGGAACGGGTACTCGACCAGGCCCCGGGCCCAGCGTTCGGAGACGTCGTCGACGTCCAGGCGTGCGGCGTTACCTCGACGGCGCACACCTCCCGGTGAGGTGTGCGGCAAGCTCGCCTGTCGGGACCTGGGCCTGCTCTCCGGTGTCCATGTCCCGGACCGTGATCACCCCGGCTTCCTTGTCGGACGCCCCGTAGATCAGCGCGAAGCGGGCCATGCGGTCAGCGGCCCACTTCAGCTGCTTGGCCAGTTTGCGACTGGCGGCCAGATACACCTCGGTCCGCAGACCCGCATCCCGCAGCTGCGCGGCGAAGCCCATGACTTCGGACGCGGTGTCTTCGGCGATCACTGTGACGGCGACATCGATCCTGTGCGCATCACCCTGATCGTCACTGAGCAGGCCAATGATCCGTTCGACACCCAGGGAGCCGCCGCAGGCCGGCACGTCTGGTCCCCCGAGCGCGGCGATCAGCTTGTCGTAGCGTCCGCCGCTGGCGATCGAACCCGGCATGCCCTCGGCGACCACCTCGAAGATGACGCCGGTGTAGTAGTCCAGGCCCCGGACCAGGCTCAGCGTGAACGCGATCCGGTCTTCGCCCACCTTCGGCGACGCCAGCCGGACCAGCGACCGGGCGTCCACCAGTTCGGCAGCGACCTTGTCCGGCGACAGCTTGTCAAGCTTGTCCAGGGTGATGAGCACACCGCCGCCGAGGTCGGCGGGCACGCCGTAGACCTCCAGCAGGCCGGAGAGCGCTTGACGCGAGTTCACCAGCACCCGGTAATCCCGTACACCGACCGCATCCAGCGCGTCGGTCAGCGCGCACACCACCTCGGCGTCCGCGAGCGGGGATGCTGCCCCGACCACGTCCACATCGCACTGCGCGAACTCGCGAAACCGGCCCCTGCCTGGACGGTCGGCCCGCCACACCGGCCCCATCGCGTACCGCTTATAGGGCGTCGGGAGCTGCGACCCGTAGCCGGCGACGACCCGCGCGAGCGGGACGGTCATGTCGTACCGGAGGGCCAGATCGGCTTCGCCGGTGGACTCGTGCTCCCCACGACGAAGGATCTTGAAGATCAGCTTGTCGCCCTCGTCGCCGTACTTGCCGGTCAGGGTCTCCAGCCGCTCGAACGCCGGCGTCTGCAACGGCTCGAACCCGTACCGCCCGAACACCTCGCGGATCTGCGCGAAGACATTCTCGCGGGTGCCTGACGGGGGCTCGAACTGCTGTGACGCCATGAAAACTCCTGACCACGTAAAAGAGCAATGGGACAAGGCAAGTCATGGGAACTGGTCCACATCCGGAATCACAGCGAACAGGGGACCGACGCCTTCCGAGGGTATCGACGGCCCCGGCATCGTCCCGGTCGAACCGCGGGCCTCCTCCGACCCGGCAAGGTGCAGAAGCTCGACGTCCGAGCGAGCCCCGTGCGGCGCCCCTACACGCCCGGCCCGGCTCCAGTCTCCGGCGTGAGACCACATCTAGGCGGTGGGGAACACGGTATCCACTCCACTCACACCAGGCAGGATTCCAGGCACATGAGACCTACCCGGCTAGAACATGGAGTGTTATGGTAGACACTCCAGGCACATGGACAACAGGACGAGGTAGATGATGAGTCCGAAAGTCGAGCAGGAGTTCATCCAGGTGGCAGTACCCGCTCAGCACGTCATGTCCGTGTATCGGCTGCTCTCCGAGCTCGAGCAGGAGCCCGACGCCGACGCCGGGCTTGCTGGGACGAGCGACGCCCCTGGGGCGTGGGACGCCGACAAGCTGGCCAGGCTGGCCAGCACCGAACTGAACACCACCAAAACGGTCACCCGCATTCTCGACGTCCTCTGCCAGGAGCCCGGCAAGCAGTACGACATGCAAGATCTGGTGAAGGCCCTGTCGATGGAGTACCACAGCCTGCGCGGGAACCTGGCGGCATTCACCCGCCACCTGAACACGCACTACGACAGCGACACATGGCCAATGCGCGTCGTCGAATCGAGCGGTGGCGCGATGCTCTACAGCCTCGATGCCGCAACGGCTGCTCTCTGGAGATCCGTTCGCGCCTGACCGGCCGCCTGCACGCTCAGCCACCGCCGAACTCAGGCCGGACGGATACTTCCGCGTCCATGACCCCTGGTTCCCGCCTCAGTACGCGCTGACGTTCGCCGGGTGGCGCGCGTCCGTCTGCCCGGTCATCTCGTCTTCGTCGGCTGCTGGAGATGACGGCGGCAGCAGTCCGCGATGTCCGTGCCGAACCGCGTCCATGAGCGGTTGGTGCCGATGGGGTCGCGGTGAAGCGCCAACGCCACGGCCCTTTCCAGGACGGCCGGTGCGTCGGATTCCCGGTAGCGCCGCCCTCCTTTGGACAGCTCCCACATGAGGACGCCCTTCGGGTCCGCAAGGCGGCCGGTGTCCTTTCCGCGGTACTTCGCAGGGAGCTTCCACGAGCCGACCAGGTTGGACAGCGCATCGGGAAAGAGCAGCAGCCAAGCCTCCATCTCCTCGACGGCCAACACGTAATGCGCACTGCCCACTTCCGCACGCAGTGCTTCCTGCACTCGGCGGTGGATCGCCGGGTAGTCATCGCCGTCAGTGCTGTCGAGGTCTTCATGGACGAAGACGCAGGCAAGCTCCGCGTCCTCAGCGGCGGCGCGTGCCCTTGTGAGGGCCGCCAGGTCCGAGATCCTCCGCGGGAGTCGATCCGCGGGAACCTTGTGGAGCCTCACCGGCTCGTTGATCTCCACCAGCCGGCCGCGCATCTCCTCGCAGAACGCTTCGAGCAGGATGCGCAGACATCGCCGGTCGTTGCGGTCCTCGCCGGCCAGCACGACGACCGGGCGGCGAGTGGCACGAGCCGCCCAGCACGCCCGAGAACCAGAGACGTCCGAGCGGCATGTTGTCACTCCTGTCTGCGATCTCCCTGACCCTGGCCTCCGGAACGGCGGGGATCGCGGACGAGCCGTCGTCGAGCCGCTCGCACACCACCAGCTCACCGGGCTTCAACCTGTCCGCGAAGGCGGGTGAGTGGGTGGCGATCAGGAACTGTGTGCGCTCGCTCGCCTCGCGCAGGCGTTCGACAAGGAGTTCAAGGGCCTGCGGATGAAGCCCGTGATCGATCTCCTCCACACAGGTGAGTGCGGGGGGCTGCGGGTCATAGAGCAAGGCCAGCAGCCCGAGCAGGCGGATCGTGCCGCAGGAGGCGTCCGCGAGTTGTGTCGGTCGGCGCAGCCCTCTCTCATGCAGGACCACGACCACCTCGCGGGCGGGACCTGACGGATACTCGAAGCTCACACCGTCCAGTTGCGGGAGCACTTCCTTCGCGTCTTCCACCAACTGTTCGAACGCCCCATTTCCTCTGCCCTCCAAGAAGAGCAGGAAGGCCGCGAGGTTGGGCGCATCCTCCTCTAGCGTCACGTGCTTTGTCGGGAAGCGGGCCGGACGCCGTGCCCTGTCAACGCTGACGTCGAAGACCCGGAAGGAGGCAAGGCGCTCGGCTACTGTGGCGACCTCGTTTCCTCCCTCGTCGTCAGACAGACGCGGCAGAGTGGACAGGCCACTGCTCAGGCGACGAATGCCGAAGAGGTGCTCCTGGGACGCCTCCTTGTCCCGGCTGATGCTCTCGACGCTCACTCTCTGCCCGGAGATCGTGATGCGCCTTCCGCGCCCCTGCGTCCTCTTGAACTGGAAGGTCTCGTGTCGCCTGAGCGAAGGTCGGGCGTCGGCAGGCGCACGCCGTTCCACGCGAAGGGTGTACTCGTCGGGTGCGCTCATGCTGCTGTGCGCGGTCCATGTGGCCTTCAGCTTGATCTGGAAGGAGGCCGGTCGCTTCGGCCCTCCCCAGAACACGAGTTCCTCGAAGCCTCCGCGGATTTCCAGTGCCGGCTCCAGGTCAGTGCGAATGACGTCGGCGAGGAAGCGAAAGACTTCCAGCACATTGGTCTTGCCCGCGCCGTTGGGACCGACCAGAACATTCAGCGGGCCCAAAGGCACGGTAATTTTGCGCAGGCTGCGAAAATTCTGCACTTCCAGCTCGATCAGCCGGCCGTTCATGATCCCGCTCCCACGATTGTCCGTCCTGGCGGCCGCACCTGAAAGATCAGCCTATCCCGGGGCCGCCCACGCGCAGCGCTGAACGGGGGAAGGTTGCGCGAATGGTGCGGCCTCGGGCCGGGCGGGGGCGCGAGGATCCGGCTCCGTCGCTGATCGACGGCTTTCATGACGTTTGAGGCGCCCCGGCTTCTCCGAACAGGATGCGGCAACCGCCGGTGAGGAGGCGACGGAGGAGGCCGTCTCGCCGTTGGCGTGTCGCTGCGGCGGTAGCCCGATGCCGAGGGGCCGCGGGAGACGTCGGCCTGCTTCGGTCGGCCCAGGCGCCGCGGGGTGTCCGAGGGAGTGGCCTCGCTTGCTGGACGTGCCGGGCCGCAGTGCTCCGCAGGGCGGAGCGCTCGCGGATGGCGTCGATACGGCGGGCGAGGTCAAGGGCGTTCTTCGCCTCGACCAGTTGGTCGGGCAGCAGGGCCCAGATAGAGCCGGTGTACTCGCCCCACCAGATGCAAAGGTCCGGGTACCTTCGCTGCAGCCATGCCACGGCCAGATCGAGGTCGGTCTCCGCCGACATGGCTGTCCGGCTCTCGGCGATCAGCCCGCAGGGGGCTCCGCCGGGTCGGGCGAAGGGCATTTCAGGAGTCATTACGTCACCTCCAAGCGAGCGCGGCGCACGCGCTCGTCAGGTGATGGGCGGCCACGATGACCGACCTGCTCAACGTTCGCGGGGGAAGGTGGCGCGGACGGTGCGGCCTCGGGCGTCGCCAGTGCATGACCAGGTCGCGGCCAGGGCCTCGACCGTGAGCAGGCCCCGGCCGCCCTCGGCCAGGTCGGTGATGTCCCGGAGGTGTGGCTCGTCCGGGCCGCCCTGGTCGGTGACGTAGACGATGACGCCGGCCACGTCCATGCTGATCTCGACGGTGAACCGCCCGCCGTCGTGGCCCGAGCGGGTGTGCCGGACGGCGTTCACGGCGAGTTCGTCCAGGACGAGGAGAAGCTCGTCCAGGCTCGGAAAGTCGGGGAGTAGATGCGCGGCGAATGCCCTAACAAGCCGGATTTGATCCGGCTTGCCGTGGAATTCCCGGCGCCAGTACATCGACGCGTCCGGCTTCGCCGGAACGGTCACCGAGAGCAGCATTGATCACCTCACAGGGACGATCCGAAATGACGCTCTCATGCTCAGCAATGGGAACCGGTGTCCGCCTTCGTATTTCGGGATCGGGACGCCCGCCGTAGGGATGGTGCGTCTACGGCAGGGACGTCCGCGCGGCGCACGTGCACGATCTTGAACGTTCACGAAAGCGCACGTTCGTCTGCGGCACGCAAATGCTCGCGGAAGGCCGTTCGGAGCGCCTCGATCGGCAGCACGTTCGGCGAACGGCTGATAACACAGAGACAGGACGGCGAAAGCCTCCGGTCAGCGGTCACCCCGGCCCTCACCGGACACGTCCGATCGACCGTGCCCGCTCAGCGGGCCGGCCTCAAAGGTGAATCGCGGAAGGAGCCGTCGGCATGGGGAAGCACGGCAAGCAGGTGCCGATCACCACCACCGATGACGGAAAGTCTCGGGACATTCCCTGCACCGGCTGCGGCGGCACCGGGCGGCAGGGATGAACGTCGACGAGCTGCTGCGCAGGGTGCCGCGTGAGGCGTTCGTCCCGGACGTGATCTGGGTGCGCCGGGACGACGGCTCGGCCGTTCCCCTGCGGCGCGCGGACGACCCGGACCGGTGGCTGGCACTCGTCCGCTCCGACGACTCGATCATCACGCAGGTCGATGACGGGGCCACCGAGCGAGGGGTATGGCCGACCAGCTCGGCCAGCGCGCCGCACATCGTGGCCACGATGCTCGAAGCGCTCGACGTCGAACCGGGCATGAAGGTGCTGGAGATCGGCACGGGCACCGGTTACAACGCGGCGCTGCTGGCGGAGCTGGTCGGACCGCAGAACGTCACGTCGGTCGAGATAGACCCCGGTCTGGCCGAGCAGGCCCGTGCCGCGCTCGCGCGGGCCGGTTGCCACGTGCAGGTGGTGACCGGGGACGGCACGCACGGCCACGCCGCGAACGCTCCCTACGATCGCGTGATCGCCACGGCCGCGGCGTGCCGGCTGCCTTACGCGTGGGTGCGGCAGACGCGGCCGGGCGGTCGGATCCTCGCCCCCTGGGGACCGACGTTCCACCCCGACGATCCGCTGGCGGTCCTCACCGTCGGGGAGGACGGGACGGCCGAAGGGCGCTTCGCATGCCCCGCCTGGTTCATGCCGCTGCGGGACCAGCGGATGCCGCAGGACGTCAGGCACCGAACCCGCGAGCGCTGGGAGGAGATGGGCGAGCCGGCCGTCTCGCGGTTCGGCCTCACCGTCACCGCCACGACGCAGCACATCTGGCTCGACCGCCCGGACAACCACATCCCGCCCACCCTGCCGCGCAGCACCGCTTAGTGCGGTAATCGCGAACGCCAGCCGGGTCCTTCCCGCGTTGACTTGCGGCGTGTTGCCCTTATCAACGCCTTCATAAGGACAACACGCCGCAAGTCAACGCACCCGGTCGCACCGGGGTCGGGCGCCGAGACGGAGGCGTCTCGTTCGGACGACGACATGCGCATTCGTGAACGTGCACGGATGCGCACGTTCATCCTCGGCACGCAGCCATTCGTCGAGTGCGGTTCGAGGCGGGCTCGATCGATGGCACGGTGAGCGTTCGCATGATGACATTTAGTCATTGACTCGGCCGTCCCCGGTCAGCTGTTCGCTCCCGGCTCGATGCGTTTCCCCGGGCGTTCACGACACAGACGCCAACGCCGGCCCGCCGCAAACCTGCGGTGGGAAACCGGCAAGCCTCGGCACGGAACCCACGTCCGGTTCCGCCATCACAAGGCAGCCCACAGCCGTAAGCCGCCAGCCTGGGCCGGTCGCGAGCGCTGCCGCCGCTTCCCATACGACCGCACCCGCCAGGCCACTTGCCTCGCAGCCGATACAACTACTTCGGCAGATGGAGCGACATGAAGCCGTGGGCATCCCCCAAGGCACGGCTCATGCTCGATGCCACGTGTCCGCCAAGAGATCGTCCTCGACTGTCTCGCCCCATCCCGGCGGTCCAGGAGCGGATTATAGGAGGTAGCGAGCCAGGATGACGTCGCCGATCGGGCGGGCCTCGTCGAGCCTCATCCGGTTGCCGGGGTGGTGCGGAAACGCACCCGTTCCGACGAAACGCGGGGCGCCGGAGTCGCCGACGAAGAATGGGGCGATGACGAGTTGTAGTTCGTCGGCCAGTCCGGCGGTGAGGAATTGGGTGTGGACGGTGCCGCCGCCTTCGACCATCAACCGCCGCACTCCTCGGTCGGCGAGGTCGGCGAGCACGGTGTCGAGGTCGACGGGGTCACCGGCGTCGACAACGGTGGCGACGTCGCCGAGGCGGTCACGGCACTTGTCGACCGCGGCGCTTGAGCAGTACACGATCTTTTCGACGTCGCCGGCGGCGAAGAACTTGGCGCTGGGGTCGAGGTCGCCGCGGGCGGTGAAGGTGACCTTGATCGGGCTCTCGGGCAGGCCGCGGGCGACGCGGGCCTTGCGGCGTTCCTCGGTCCGGACGAGCAGGCGCGGGTTGTCCCGACGGATGGTGTTGGCGCCGACGAGGATGGCGTCACAGCTCGCACGGACGTCGTCGACGCGGTCGAAGTCCTCGTCGTTGGACAGCAGGAGCCGCTCGTCGGTGGTGTCGTCGATGTAGCCGTCGACCGAGGCGGCGCAGGACAGCAGCACGTAGGGGCGTTCGGTCATGTGGTGCTCCGAGGGTCGTTGTTGATCAGTTGCTCGACGATACGGACAAAGTCCTCGCCCGGGTCGGCGCAGGCGTTGAGGGCGGCGAACTGTTCATCGTCCAGCGGGGCGCGGAGACGGTGGTCGCGGGCCGCTTGGTGGTAGAAGCGGCGGGCGGTGCCTCCGCTGGCCGGTAGAGCGATGACCGGTTTGCCCATCGACAGCGCGAGGTCGACCTCCGCCTGTGTGCCGGCCCCGCCGCCGAGGACGATGACGAACTCCGCGTCCTGGATGACGTTGCGATGCCCGAACAGACCGATGGCCAGGGCGATGTCGGGGGGACGGTACTGGTCGGCGATGTAGGTCATGACCTCGATGCCCACGCCGACCGGGCCATGGCTGACCTTGTAGTTGCGGCTCATGACCAGGCGGGCCAGACACCGTACGGCGGCGTCGATCACGCTGGCGTCGGTGTCGGGGGCCCTGCTGCCGCAGATGGCCACGTGCACCGGTGCCGACACTGCCACTCCATCATCCGCGTCACGCGCGTCCGCGCGTTGGCGGGGTACGGCTGGCCTCGGGTGGAGCGGAAACGAACCGGCCGGGGCGAGGCCGAGCAAGAGACGGGCCTGATCGGGGATCTGCAGGCCGTCGGCGATGCGGGTGAGTACTTCGATGTCGGACACTCGGCCCTGGCGGGTACCGCGCACCCAGTTGGAGATGTCGGAACGATCATGCTGGGTGAGTAATGCCAACTGGGTCTGGGTGCAGTCGGCGAACTGCCCGAGGAACAGCCGGAACAGTTGACCGACGTCGCGGCTGGTAAGGGCCTGCGCAACGTCCTCGCGACACCAGAATCCTACGGGGACCGCTCCGGGATCGAAGGTTCTGCGTCTGGTCACGTCGTTATTCGTCCTTCACTCGCCGAAAGCCCCTTGTCAGAGGGTAGTGGCGCACAGCCCGTGCGCAACGGTGATTGACGAGACGCGTCCGTGGGCCGGTTCCACGGGAACAGGGCACGGCCTCGGTCACTGTTCGATCCGCGCTGACGACCACAAGCTAAGGCCCGACACCACCGCCGACCAGAGGCGGGGAGAAGGGAGAGTTCCAGTGGACAGCGAGAAGACCGGCGGCCTGGTGGTGGCCGTGGAGAAGATCGTCGCGGCGCGCGGCCGCGCCACCCAGCCGTCCGACGGCGGGGGTTCCGGCAAATCCGACCTCAACGACGGCTGACCAGCGATCATGATCGACGTGATCGTCGAGGTTCTGGGCGGGGAGCGGTTCCTCGCCCAGGACCTGGGCCGCACTCACCGGGTCTACCCAGCCGCGTCCGTCGGACGGGACCGGTTCGCCGGCCTGCTGACCTGGCCAGCAATAAACCGGCTCTTGGACACCCACCGGTTGGAACCGCCTCGTCTGCGCCTGTCCGCCGACGGCGCGGCCATCCCCGTGTCGGAGTACTGTCAGCGCCGGACATACCGGCGGATGCCGCCGTGGGAGGCCCCGCAACCGCATCTGGTCGCCCAGCAGCTCCGCGACGGCGCGACACTGGTCTTGGACGCGATCGAGGAGATGCACCCGCCGATCGGCAGCATGGTGAACACACTCGAACGCCATCTTCGTACATGCGTACAGGTCAACGCCTATGCATCGTGGACCGCGAAGGAAGGCTTCGGCGTCCACTGGGACGATCACGACGTCATCGTCCTCCAGGTATCCGGCGCCAAGCGATGGCGTATCTACGGCCCCACCC
>NZ_JABXFD010000503.1 GCF_013372625.1 Actinomadura sp. BRA 177 | reverse complement strand
CGTTGTGGGCTTTTGTTGTTTTTTTGTTAGATATCAGTCTCACTTCGGGATCGAACTCGTCGTCGTCGTCGCCGACGTAGGCGGTGGTGAAGGGTCAGGTGCCGGCGCCGGCGGCGGGATCGCCGTCGAGGTGCTGCCCGCGGCAGACCGCGCCGGCGCCGGGCCCGACCTCACCATCGCCGTCCCGACGGGGCTCGGGCAGGCCCGCAACAACGTCCTGGTCAACGCCGCCGACGCGCTCATCGCCGTCGGCGGGTCCTGGGGGACGCTGTCGGAGATCGCCCTGGCCATGCGCGCCGGGCGCATCCCCGTCGTGCAGGTCGGCGGATGGCGCGTCCTGGACGAGGAGGGACACCCCGCCGGCGGCATCGTGCACGCCACGGACCCGGCCGCAGCGGTAGCGGCGACCGGACTGTGGGCCTAGCCGACACTGGGCCGGCAGCCGGGGTGGGCTGGCCGGCAGCGGGTGGCGGGCCTGGCGGGGCGGTGGGTCAGTGGGCGGAGAAGCCGCCGTCGACGAAGATCGACTGGCCGGTGACGTAGGCCGCCGACGCCGACGCCAGGAACACCGCGGCGCCCGCGAAGTCGTCCGGTAGGCCGTTGCGGCCGGTCATGGTGCGCTCGGCGAGCGCCTTCACCTTCACCGGGTCCGAGGACAGGCGCGCGTTGAGCGGCGTCATCACGAACCCCGGCACCAGGGTGTTGGCGGTGACGCCGCGGCCCGACCACGCCTCGGCCTGCGAGCGGGCCAGCGCGACCAGGCCCGCCTTGGACACCCCGTAGGCGCCGCTGGTCACCGACGCGCGGAACGCCTGCTGCGAGGCGATGTGGATCAGCCGCCCGAAGCCGCGCCCGGCCATGCCCGGCCCGAACCGCTGCCCGAGCAGGAACGGGGCGTCCAGGTTCACCGCCATCGTGGTGTCCCACACGTCCTCGCCCAGGTCGTCCATCGGCGGGCGCAGGTTGACCGCCGCCGCGTTCACCAGGATGTCGGGCTCCCCGAACGCCGCCGCGGCCCGCTCGGCGGCCTCGGCGACCGCGTCCCGCGACCCCAGGTCGGCGCTGACCGCCGCCGCCCGGCACCCGTGCCCCGCCAGCTCGGCCACGGTCGCGGCCAGCTCCGCCTCCCGCCGCGCGACCACCACGACCGACGCGCCGGACCGGGCCAGCGCCACCGCGATCGCCCGGCCGATCCCGGAGCTGCCCCCGGTCACGACCGCGACCCGGCCCTCCAGCGAGAACAGCTCCGACAGGTACGGGACGGGGGACGGCCGGTCGCTCATGACGGCAGAGTCTACGGTTCGCGCGGCGGGTCGTGCGGGCCCCCGCCGGAGGCGTCGTCGCGGGCGTCGTCGCGGGTGTCGTCGCCGCGGCGGCGGTCCCGCCAGATCACCACGGCGATCACCGCGACGACGATGAACGTCGGCACGAAGAACGGCACCGCCGTGATCAGCGGGTGGGTCGCCAGGATCCCGCCGGCGGCGCTCACGCGCCCGCCTCCGCGCCCGCTTCACCGGTGCCGGGGAGCCGGCGGGCGATCCGGGCGACGCCCCAGCCGAGCGCGATCACCAGCGCCAGCGTGCACGCCAGCACCACCGCCGAGCACACCGCCCACAGCCAGCCCGGCACGCCGGTCTTCAGCTCCCGCTGCAGGACGGGCCGCTCGCCCTGCACGTCCCGCGTGAACTCCGCCGGGGCGGGCAGTTCCCCGGCGCCGATCGCCGGGTCGGCGGGCAGGTAGACCGGGACGCCGGCGAGGGTCCGGCCGTCGTGCACGCGGATCAGCGTCTTCCAGCCGCCGTGCAGCGGCATCGGCGCGCTCGTCCGGTAGACGCCGTCGCGTTCCTTCACCAGGTAGTCGACGTGCAGGCCCTCGCCCTGCCAGCCCGTCACCGTCACCCACGCCGGCCCATCGACCGCGCCGGCGGGGGAGAACTCGACGCGGGCGCCGGCGGTGCGGTGCGCGGCGTCGCCGCGCACGTCGGTGAGCGTGACGGTCGCGGTCCGCCCGGACGGGACGGAGATCAGCAGGCCGTTGGCGACCGCCGCCGACACCGCCAGGATCGCCCCCGCGAAGATCCCGCGCGCCGCCGCCCGCCGCGGGAACCGGCCCGCCAGCCCCTGCGCCAGCAGCGCCCCGCACAGCCCGCCCGCGACGCCGCCGGTCACCGCCATCGCCATGCCCTCGGCCAGGACGTCGGGCGTCCACGGCAGCCGGAACGCCGCCTGCCCGTAGGCGTACTCGGCGCCGAACCCGGCCGTCCCGATCAGCAGCCCCGACACCGCGCCCGTCAGCAGCGGCCGCCGCGCCAGTACCAGCGCCGCGATCTCCACGCACAGCGCCTCGGCGAAGTACAGCGGCACCGCCGCCCACAGCTCCCCGATCACCCCGGCGACCAGGACCGACACCCCGCCCCGCACCAGCATGTAGAACGCGGCCGCCAGCAGCGCGGCGCCGCGTCCCGCCCACAGCCGCACCGCGACCAGCGCGCAGCCCGCGGCCAGGGCGATCAGCAGCGGCTGGTGCACGAGCCGGAACTGCGGCACGCCGAAGTCGTACTCGGCCTGGAACACCGACAGCCCGATCAGCAGCCCGCCGCCGAGCATGCAGCGGCGCGCATAGCGGAGCCAGCCGGGCGGCCGCGCGGACCCGGCGGCCGCGCGGCGGCCCTCCCGCTCCAGGATCATCATCGCCACCAGCGACAGCCCGGCCCCGCCGATCAGCATCAGGTGCGTGGGGCCCCACAGCGTCACGTCCTGCCCGAAGATGCGGTGCCACACGTCGTCGAGGGGGAAGCCGAGCAGCGCGTAGAACCCGGCGCCGGCCAGCAGGACGCCGCCGGCGGGCGCATACCAGTCCCGGGTGATCCGCACCGACGCGGCGCCGGGCCGCGTCCCCTTCGGCAGCACCACGGCCAGGACGCCGGAGGTGAAGATGCCGAACAGCCCGATCAGGATCGGGTAGTGCGCGATGTTGGCGAGCGGGCCCTCGTCGCGGCCGTGCGAGATGTGCAGGGAGATGTCCCAGTACATGCCGAGGAGCGCGATCAGCAGGGACGGCAGCGCGACCTGCAGCGGCAGCGCCGCCCAGCCCGGCAGGCCGCGCTGCCGTCCCTGCTGATCGCGCTCCTCGGCATGTACTGGGACCTGTCCCCTTTACCCCTCCTACCCTGCCCACCACAAGATAAGCTGACTACACGA
>NZ_JABXFD010000024.1 GCF_013372625.1 Actinomadura sp. BRA 177 | reverse complement strand
AGCTGGGGCCGTGGTCCATTCGGGCAAACCAGACCAAGAGCTGAAATAACAGACCCGTCCCAAAGTGCCGGTCGAGGGCCCGAACGTGGTCGTCCTGCAGGCGCCGCCGACCCGCTTCAAAGCTGGATACAGTGCCCCGCGTTACTCCCATGATCTCCCCGCACTGGGTCAGCGATAGCCCCATCTTCTCCCGCCACAATCGCAGGTAGAAGGCCAGGAAGTACCACATTGAGATCTTGGGATCGAGCGGCTCCCGGACGATCGGCATCTGCGTCCTCCCTGGATCCAACTTCGGCCGCCACAGGCAAAACCTCGAACACTGCTGTTCTCCTTGTCCCACGCAATCGGCACCTCGGCCCCCGCCACGCCTACGCCCATGCGGGCGCCCGCAGATCCGACGAGGGCCCCTCTGGCAACGCCCTCCACACGCCGACTCGC
>NZ_JABXFD010000022.1 GCF_013372625.1 Actinomadura sp. BRA 177 | reverse complement strand
CCCCGAGGTCCTCGGGCAGCAGCGCGGCGGCGGCGCCGAGCGGCGCCGCGACGACGGCGGACCCCGACCGGGTCAGGGCGAGGGGGGCGCCGGTGATCAGGCCGACCTTGATCGCCCGCCCGGGACGCAGGTCGAACAGGTTCATCAGGTTCGCGGACCCGGCGACGATCGCGCCGTTGACGAGGGTGTCGAACGCGCGCCCGGTCCGGGACGGGGCGGACGACCCGGCGACCGCGGCGGCGGCCAGCCCGGTCGCGCCGATGCCGAGGATCTTCACCGCGCCGCTGGTGACCTCGCCGCGGACGAGCGCGGTCAGGTGGCCCTTGAAGCCGCGGGACGCGCCGGACCCCGCGAGGTCGTCGTAGCCGCCGAGGACGCCGGACCCGGCGCCCGCGAGGAGCGCGGCGGCGCGCATCCGGGCGGTGGTGCCGGGTCCGGC
>NZ_JABXFD010000674.1 GCF_013372625.1 Actinomadura sp. BRA 177 | reverse complement strand
GGCCGGGCGTCGATCCGCCGGGCCGCGGGAGGCCGGGGTCTCCGCCCGCGGCCGGTGGGAGGCGTGCGGGTCGTCCGGGCGGGGGGACGGCCCGCACCTCCGGTCAGGTGACGGTGTGGGTGCCGGGGACCTCGTCCGGGACGCGGGCGAACGTGCCGGCGGCGCGGTCCAGGATCTCGACCGTCGCGGTCGACAGGTCCAGCAGGAGGCCGACCAGCTCGATCTCGCCGGACTCGACCCGCTCCCGGAGCCACGGGTAGGTCAGCAGGTTGTCGAGCTGCTGCATGACGTTGATCTTGCAGAGCCGGGTGAGCGGCGGCTCGTCCCAGCCGTCCGGGTCGGTGGCGAGGAAGCGGGCGAGGCTGTGGTTGCCGTGCCGCAGCCACCGCGACAGCCCGGTCAGGTGCTCCACCTCGGTGCCGCCCGCGAGCAGCGCCGCCATCGCGCCGCAGTTGGTGTGGCCGCAGATCGTGATCGTCTTGATGTCGAGGACGTTGGTGGCGTACTCGACGGTGGCGGCGACGGAGTCGTCCGGCGTCCGGGACTCGTGCCGCGGGACGAAGGCGCCGACGTTGCGGTTGATGAACAGGTCACCGGGGCCGCTGGCGGTGATGATGTTCGGCACCACGCGCGAGTCCACGCAGGTGATGAACAGGTGCTGGGGTTTCTGCTTCATCGCCAGCTCGGCCATGATCGGCCGGACGAGGTTGGCCGTGCTGCCGTGGTACTCGCGGACGCCGTCCAGCAGCACCGCCGCCGGGGACGTCTCCGGTGCGTCGAGCTCTGCCTCGGAGCGGCGCCGCCGGTTCGCCCAGGGTGCCCACCAGCGGGACGGCGGGGCTGCTTTGCGTGGCTGAGTCATATCGCCTGTCACGGCTCTTTCATACCAAGCCTCATGAACCTCGTCGATGTCGACCCTCCCCCCTTGGCGTTCGTGGGCGAGCCGCCACTGGTGAATCGCGTCGAACGCGGCGTGGTCCATGAAGTCGACGTTGAGGTCCAGGTCGACGCCGCAACCGGCCGGGATCTCCTGCAGCGCGCGGGTCACGCGGGGGACGCCGAGGAAGGTGAACGTCCCCTCGACGACCACGTGCCGGCGCGGCGGGGCGGGCCCGTCGTCCGGCAGGGGCGCGAGCCGCTCCGTGCGGACCGACAGCCGGGTGAGCCTGCGCAGCGCCAGCACCGCCATGATCGCGACGCCCACCAGGACGCCCTCGCCGAGCCCCAGCAGGACGACGCCGGCGACGGTGCCGAAGTAGGCGGGCGCCTCCCGGTGGTGCCGCAGGTCGCGGACGCGGGCGGGGTCGGTCAGCCGCAGGCCGAGCACGACCAGCAGCGCGGCGAGCGCGGACAGCGGCACCCGCTCGATGAGCGGCGCGCAGGCCAGCGCGAGGACGAGCACCCACGCGCCGTGCAGGACGGGCGACAGCCGGGTGCGGCCGCCGGCGTCCACGTTGGCCGTGCTGCGGACGATCACGCTGGCCACCGGCAGCCCGCCGAGCAGGCCGGACACGGCGTTCGCGGCGCCCTGCGCGCGCAGCTCCCGGTCGAGGTCGGCGGGCGGCGTCCCGGCCGGCCGGATGCGGTCGACCGCCACGCTGCACAGCAGCGACGCGACGGCCGCCACCAGCGCGAGGGAGACCACGGCCCCGGCGATCCCGAACGGTGAGCCCGCCGGCAGGACGGGGGCGGCCCAGCCGTCCAGCGGCGCGTCCGGCAGGTCGACGTGCGGCACCGGCAGGCCGAAACCCCAGGCGGCGGCGGTCGCGAGGGCCACGGCGGGCAGCGGACCGGGGACGAGCCGCAGCCGTCCCTCGCGCGGCAGCCGCGACCAGCCGAGCAGGACGAGGACGGTCAGCCCGCCGAGCAGCGCCGGCGCCGCGTCCGGGTGCATCAGCTGGCCGGGCAGTTCCCGCAGGTTGGCGACGGCGGACTGCTGCGGGCTGCCGCCGAGCAGCACGTGCACCTGCCCCAGGACGATGACGACGCCGACCCCGGCGAGCATCCCGTGCACGACGGCGGGGGACACGGCGAGCGCCGCCCGCGCCACCCGTCCGGCGCCGAGCAGGAGCTGCACCAGCCCGCCGAGCATGGTGATCGTGCACGTCGCGCGCCACCCGTAGGTCTGGACGAGTTCCGCCACGAGCACGGTGAGCCCGGCGGCCGGTCCGCTGACCTGCCGCGCCGACCCGCCGAGCAGCCCGGCGACGACCCCGCCCGCGACCGCCGCGATCAGCCCGGCCGCGACGGGCGCCCCGGACGCCACCGCGATCCCCAGCGACAGCGGCACCGCGACAAGGAAGACCACGAACGACGCAAGCAGATCCCGCCGCAAAATGGACACGTTACGTGTCTTTGAAGTCACACAACGTATATAATCACGACTAGCGCGACCTTCACGCGAACACACGCCCCCAGCCCCCACGGTCCGTCTGGGGAAATGCCGAGGGCCCGCCGGGTTGGGTTCCGGCGGGCCCTCGGATGGGCGTGGTGCGGGTCAGCGGCGGTAGTTCTCCCAGTCGTCGGCCGGCTGGCGGTTGCCGTAGGGGTTGTTGTCGTTCTGCTGGCCGCCCTGGTAGCCGCCCTGCTGCTGGCCGCCGTAGTAGCCGGGGTTGTACGCCTGGGTGGAGTTCGGGTCGGCGTAGCCGCCCTGCGCGTTCGGGTCGTGCGGCGCGGCGAGCGGGTCGTTCGCGCCGTTGTAGCTGCTGCCGCTGAAGTCGCCGTAGACGCCGCCGGATCCGCCGTACTGGTCGTGGCCGCCGCCGCCCAGCGGGTCGTCGTAGCGGGTGGACTCGCCGTAGGCCGGGGCGGTCGGGTAGCCGTCGCTCTGCTGCTGCGGCTGTCCGTAGCCGGACGGCGCGCCGAGGCCGGGGCCCGGGTCGTACCCGCCGCCCTGTCCGCCCTGTCCGCCCTGCGGCCACGGGCCGGTGTTGCCCGTGTTGCGCGAGGGCGCGTTCGTCCCGTAGGAGCCGGTGGCCAGCGGGTCGCCGCCGAGCGGGTCGGACGAGGGCGGCGCGCCCGCCGACCGCTGCCGGTCGGACTGGATGCGCTGGAGCAGCTCGTCCACCGTCGGGAGCTTGTGGCCGTCGGTGTCGGTACCGGAGCCGCCGTGCGCGGCCGGGGCCGCGGGCGCCGGGGGAGGAGGAGGCGGCGCGGCGGGCTCGTCCGGACGGCCGAGGGGCAGCCCGAGCGGGTCGGACACGCG
>NZ_JABXFD010000524.1 GCF_013372625.1 Actinomadura sp. BRA 177 | reverse complement strand
GCGCAGCCCCGCCCGCGTCCGCGCGCTCAAGGCGGCGCTGCGCAGCGGGCTCGAATCACTGATCATGGCGTCCGCGGAGCACGGCGCCGAACAGGTCATCGCGCGCTGGCGCGACCACCCGGCCGGACGCCAGGTCCTCGCCGGGACGGACGCCGACCTCGCGCACGTCTCCCCGGAGCTGTCGCGCCGCGTCACCCGGGCCGTCAGCTCCTGGCAGGACCACGTCCAGGAGCTGATCCGCACCGAGGGCGTCACCAAGCGCTCGGTCGCGAAGCTGGTCTCGTTCGACACCGAGGCGGTCTCCCTCGTCCTGATGATCGGCCTGCTCGGCTACGGCACGTCCGACGTGGCCGTCGAGGGCGGCAACAGCGCCGTCCCGCAGCGGCTGCTGAAGGCGCTGTTCGGCGCCGAGTCGCTGCGCGGCATGGGCGCCAAGGCCCGCGCCGACCTGCGCAGCCGCATCGGGATGCTGTTCGACGAGGAGGCCATCCGGTTCGGGCAGGTGCTCGACTCGGCCGGCATCCCGGACGAGACCGTCCCCGTCCAGCTGTACCAGGCCACCTACAACCTCGAGGTTGCCCGATGACCACCTCGGCCATTCCCGCGAACTCGCCGGCGGGGACCGGCGGGTTCCCGATCCTCGGCGAACCCGCGCCCGCCGCGCCCGCCGGCCCGCCCGCGCTGGTCGACCGGCTGGGCGCCCTCGAACGGCTCGTCCAGACCGGCTTCGGGCGGCTCGACCAGCCCGTCCTGGACGACGCCGGGGCGCTGCTCGACCGGGCCGGCCAGCGGCTGCGGCTGTCCGGCGAGCACACCGTCGTGACCCTCGCCGGCGGCACCGGCAGCGGCAAGTCCTCCCTGTTCAACGCCATCTGCGGGCTCGAACTGTCGCCGACCGGGATGCGCCGCCCGATGACGTCCCAGGCCCACTCCTGCGTGTGGGGGCTGGACGGCGCCGGGCCGCTGCTCGACTGGCTGGACGTCGACAAGCGGCACCGCTACGCCCGCGCCAGCGCCCTCGACATGCAGCGCGCCGACGCCGGCCTGCAGGGCCTCGTGCTGATCGACCTGCCCGACCACGACTCCATCCAGGCCGTGCACCGCGCCGAGGTCGACCGCTTCGTCACCATCGCCGACCTCCTCGTGTGGGTCGTCGACCCGCAGAAGTACGCCGACGCCGCCCTGCACCGCAACTACATCGTCCCGTTCGCCCGGCACACCGGCGTCACCCTGATCGTCCTCAACCAGGTCGACCGGCTCGCCCCGCACGAGATCGAGGACTGCGTCGCCGACCTGCGCCGCCTCCTGGAGGCCGAGGGCCTCGCCGACCCGCGGATCGTGACCACCTCCGCCATCGCCGAGGACGGCGTGCACGGCTTCCGCGACGTCCTCGTCGACACCGTCGCCGCCCGCCGCGCCCGCACCGAGCGCCTCTCCGCCGACGTCGACCGGGTCGCCGAGCGCTTCACCGCCTACCGCTTCCCCGCCGAGCCCCCCACCACCGTCGACGAGGGCCACCGCGGCGAGCTGATGCAGGCCCTGACCGACGCGGCCGGCGCGCCCGCCGTCGCCGAGGCCATGGAGAGCGCCTACGAGCTGCGCGCCGCCGACTTCGTCGGCTGGCCCGTCACCGCCATGATCGCCCGCCTCCGCTCGGACCCCCTCCGCCGGATGCGCCTCACCGAGCTGCGCGAGGAGCTCCGCAACGCCTTCACCGGCCCGATCGGCGCCCAGCAGGGCGACGTGGACAACGCGCTCCAGGGCGTCACCGAGGGCCTGACCCCCTCCCTGCCGACCCACTGGGGACGCTCCGTCCGGGCCGCCGCCCGCGCCCACGCCACCGAGATCCCCGAGGCGCTCGGCGAGTCGCTCAAGGAGGCCCTGCCCACCTTCAACGCGGTGCCGCGCTGGTGGTGGCTGGTCAAGACCTGGCAGTACTTCCTCGTCCTGGTCGCCGTCCTGAGCGTCGTGTGGATCGGCTTCCTCGTCGCCTTCGGCCTCCTCGGCGCCGGCGGCGACGACCCGGACGGCCTCATCGGCCAGGCGGGCCTGATCCCCTACGTGGCCGTCCTGGTGGTGTGCACCCTGGGCATGGGCTGGCTGACCGCGTCCGCCTGCCGCAACCTGGTCGCCCTGTCGTCCGCCAAACACGGCGAGAAGATGGAGCACCACATGCGCCAGGGCATCGAGCGCGTGGCGTTCGAAAAGGTCATCGAGCCCATCGAGGACGACCTGGACGTCTACGCCCGCTTCCGCAAGGACGTGGACGTAGCCCTGGGCTGAGTTATCCACAATTCAGCGACCCCGCACCCCGCCCACGCCGGCTGCACCACCGTTGACTCGTAACCGACGTCAACGGAGGCCGAAGTGAACGAGGCACACGTAACCATCACCGGCTGGGTCGCCGCGGAACCCCGCTACGCCGTCACCGCCAACGGAACCCCCTTCCTCTCCCTGCGAGTGGGCTGCACGCCCCGCCGCTTCGACCGCCAGACCAACCAGTGGCAGGACGACGACCCCCTCTACGTCACCGTCAACTGCTGGCGGAACCTCGCCGAGAACGTCAACGCGTCCGAACTCCAGCGCGGCACCCCCGTCCTCCTCACCGGCCGCCTCCGCATCCGCCAGTACGAGCGCGACGACCAGTGGCGCTTCTCCGCCGAGGTCGAGGCCCTCACCGTGGGCCCCGACCTGAACCGAGGCACCATCGACTTCCGCCCCGCCCAACGCAGCGGCCCCCTAACCGACGAAGACCGCCAACTGGCCCGCGAAGCCGCCGACCAGTGGGCCCTGACACCCCCCACCGAAGAAGAACCCAAAGCCGCCTAACCCACCCGCCAGCCCGGCACGCCGTCGTCTGCCAACTCGGCAGGTTCGTGAAGTACCGGTCGAGCGGCGTCCACCCCTCGCCCCTCGACGTCTGGCCAGACTGGTGTGTCGTTGTCCGCCGGTTCGCAGGCTTGTGAAGTGCTGCGAGGCATTGGTGCGACGGTGTTCAGCGGTCGCCTGTCGACGGGTGGCAGGCGGGATGTCGTCGCCTGCGGGGCATGACGGCGTCGGACGCGCCCATGGGGATCGTCTTGGACGTCCGTCCGGGGGCGCGGAGGCTGACTCTTATAACAATCTGACGCTGCCGGCGAAGGGGGTAGTGGAGGATGAGGGCGGACCCGTATCCTCAAAAACAAAACAATAGAAGCAGCGAAACACGTATAG
>NZ_JABXFD010000028.1 GCF_013372625.1 Actinomadura sp. BRA 177 | reverse complement strand
GCGGTGTTGGTCTGCCTTCGCCTGGTCGGGTTCCTGGAAGGCGGGGGCGTCCTCCCGCGCCCACGCGTACATCGGCTTGTCGAGGCCGCGGACGGCGCCCCGGTGCAGCTCGACCTGGGCGTCCAGCGCGCTGGCACCCGACTGCGGGACGGCCAGGGCGGCGAGTCCCTTGGCGAACCACTGGTTGGACGCGCCGACGACCAGGAGTTTCGGCCGCGCGTCGCAGCCCGGCGGGTCGAATGTCGCGAGGTGCGGGTGGCGTCCCCGGCAGCGCGGCAGGTTCTCCTCGCCGCGCTTGCCCTGCGCGTCCCGGATGTTGCGGTGCTCCCCGCAGTTCACACATTTGAGCTCGACGTTGGCGCCGAGGTTGCCGCCGCGGTCCTCCATCCGCAGCCGCGGGTGGCTGGCCTTGGCGCACGTTCCGCCACGGTGCACGAAGT
>NZ_JABXFD010000448.1 GCF_013372625.1 Actinomadura sp. BRA 177 | reverse complement strand
GGTGGGGGATGTGTATGAGAGACAACCCTGGGCTTCCTCCCCATGGGCGCCGGCTAACCCCCGCCCCGGCGGACGGCCAGGGCACCGCCGTACACACCCGGCCGGAGACGTCCGGGAAGCACCGGTGTGCGACGACAGGGCGTGGTCGCCGTAGCGGACGTTGCCGTTCGGCTCGGCCGGCACGGGCCACCCGGCCATCGACGCCGCCGCCACGTACCGCTTGACGTTCGACGCACCGGTGGGCGTCGCCCGGCCGGCCAGGGGCCAAGCCGCGACGTGGTTCGGTCGGCCGGTCGGGGTGGTCAGTTGTCGCCGGTGGCCACTGGGTTGGCCGGGTCGGTCACCCAGTTGGACCAGGAGCCGACGTAGAGGGCCGCGGGGATGCCGGCGAGGTTGAGGGCGAGGATCTCGTGGGCGGCGGTGACGCCGGAGCCGCAGTAGGCGCCGACGTCGAGGGCGTCGGTCGCGCCGAGTTTGGCGAAGCGCTCGCGGAGCAGTCCGGGCGGCAGGAAGCGGCCGTCCACACCGACGTTGCCGGACGTGGGGGCGTTGCGGGCGCCCGGGATGTGCCCGGCGACCGGATCGACCGGTTCCTGCTCGCCGCGGTAGCGCTCGGCGGCGCGCGCGTCGAGGAGGACGCCCGCCGTGGCCAGTTCGGCGGCGCCCTCCGCGTCCAGGACGGGCAGGCGGCCCGGGTTGGCGATGAAGTCGCCCGGCTTCACCTCGGGTTCGGCGGCGCTCACCCGGTGGCCCGCCTCCGTCCAGGCGCGGTACCCGCCGTCCAGGACGCGGACCCGGTCGTGCCCGAAGTAGCGCAGCGACCACCAGACGCGGGCCGCGGACGTGGAGTCGGCGTCGTCGTACACCACGACCAGGGCGTCCTGCGACACGCCGGCGCGGCGCATCGCCGACTCGAACTCGACGGGGTCGGGAAGGGGATGGCGGCCGCCGGGACCGGGCGGCCCGGCCACGTCGCGGTCGAGGTCGATGAAGGCGGCGCCGGGCAGGTGCCCCTTGCGGTAGGACTCGATCCCCGGCGGCCCCGCCAGATGCCATCGGGCGTCCAGCAGGATCACGGGCGTCTGGCGTCGCAGCAGCCGGTCCAGTGCGGGCACTTCGATGAGAGGGTGCACACGGCCAGTTTGACCGCCGATGCCTGCTTTAGGGAGGGGCGAAGCCTGGTTCATCTCACATCCGCAGGGGTGTCAGGGGCGGGACGTGGTGAGCAGCGGCACGAGCTGCTCGGCCGGGACGAGGGAGCCGTGCATGCCGACCATCCGGTTCAGCCAGAACTCCCGCTCGGACGCGACGATCGCGAGATCGGCGTGCGGGACGGCGATCACATCGCCGATGCGGTCGGCCATCCCGTCGCCGAGCGGGCCGAACCAGCCGTCCGCCACGGCCTGCTCGCGGGGGACGACCCAGGCGCGGTCGCCGAGCACGGCCGTCCAGGCGGCGAGCACGTCGTCGTGGGCGCCCGGCTCGCTGTACACGTAGCGGCAGCGGGCGTCCCCGCCGAGGAGCGCGACGCCTTCCTGCAGCTCGGGGACGGTGTCGGCGTCCACGCGTTCCGACGGGTCGACCATGCCGTGGTCGGCGGTCACATGCAGCGCCGAACCGGGCGGGAGGACGGCCGCGATCTGCTGGACGAGCATGTCCACGAACCGCAGCTGGTGCCGCCAGTCCGCGGAATCGACGCCGAAGCGGTGACCGGTCCCGTCGAGGTCGGCGTGGTACACGGTGACGTACGCGCGGTCGCCCCTCCGGAGGGCCATCTCGGCGCGTCCGACGAGCTGCCCGAGGCCGTCGGCGGCCAGGTAGTCGGCGCCGCGGGCGGTCGCCCGGCTCAGCCCGGACCGCTTGTACTGCCGCAGCGACACGTAGCCGACCTCGACGCCGTCCGCCGCCGCCCGCTCGTACACGGTCGGGACGGGCTGGAACGCGGCCGGGTCGGGGTCGTCGTCCTTCCAGTGCAGGCAGTTCAGCAGCCGGCCGGCGCCGGGGATCGCCACCTGCAGGCCCAGCAGCCCGTGCCCGCCGGGTGGCGCGCCGGTCCCCAGCGAGGCGAGACTGGTGACGGTCGTCGCCGGGAACCCGGCGGTGATCGGGCCACCGTCCATCGCGTTCAGGTAGGGCGCCTCGTCCGGGTGCGCCTTGAGCTGCTCCCAGCCGAGCCCGTCGACGAGCAGGACGCAGGCGCGCGGCAGCTCGGGCAGCCCCAGCACGTTCACCGCGCCCGGAACCCCCAGCCCCGCCAGCACCGATGTGGGCAGATCGGAAAGCGCCCCCGCCCCGTACCGAGGAACAGGCGGCCGCCCAGCCTCCATCACCGGGCGGCTCCGCTCGCGGGGGACAACGCTCCGGTCACCGGGCGGTCGCCTCCGACAGTTCCTCGGCGAACGCCAGGACCTGGGCCGCCGCGTCCGCGCCGTCCGCCGCCTCGCTGACCCGCAGGGACAGGTCGTCGGCGGTGACGCTGCCGGTGTAGCCGTGGTCGGCCTCGCAGTTCTCGTCGCCGCACGTCGCGGGCTCGAGGTCGATGTGGGCGATCGCGCCCCAGCCGATGGTCAGCACGACCTCGGTGGGCGGCACGCCGGGCACGTAGGACGCGGGGTCCGGGACGACCCGGGTCACCGCGACCGACTGGACGCGTTCCAGCTTGACGGCCTCGGTGGTGGTGGACGCGTGCGGCTGGGCCATCCCCTCGCCGGGCGGATGCTCGTCGGTGTGGCACACCAGCAGCCGGGACGCGGACAGCACGAGCACCGTCACGTGCCGCCGGACCTCCATCGCAGGGTCGAACGTCGCCTCGTGGTGGACGACGTAGGCGACGACGCGCTCGTCGCCGACGGCCGACTCGACCGCGTCCGCGACCAGGGCCGGGTAGTAACCGCTGTGCTCGATCGCCGTGCGCAACCCACCGGCGGTCGCTCGGGTTTCCCTCATGGCCCCATCCTGCCCTGTCGAGGGCGGACGCGCACATGACCGGCTCGGTAGGCGGTCATCCGCGCGCCTGCCGGGTATGGGGCAGGCATGGACGAGCATCCACTGCCGACCCCGCCGCCGGTGCCGCCTTAGCCGGGTTGGGGTCAGCCCGGTGGGCCCGGCGGGCGGGGC
>NZ_JABXFD010000463.1 GCF_013372625.1 Actinomadura sp. BRA 177 | reverse complement strand
GCCCGGGACGACACCCGCACCAGCGCCCGGACCAGCGCGGCGAGCACGGCCGCGTCGCCGGCGGTCGGGGCGACGTCGGCGAGCCGCACCTCCACGGTGGGCAGCCGCGCGGACGGCCGGACGTCCCAGAAGATCGTCCCGGTGTCCATCAGGGCGCCGCAGCCGAGCAGCGTCCCGACGAGGTCGTCGTAGTGGGCGGCCGAGGCGAAGAACGGCGGCGGGCCCGCCACCGGCCACCGCGCCCACGCCAGCGCGCGCCAGCAGGCGTGGCCGGTGTCGCGCCCCGCCCAGTACGGGGAGTTCGCGGTCAGCGCGAGCAGCGTCGGCAGCCACGGCCGCAGGTGGTTGCCGACCTGGACGGCGTGCTCCCGATCGGGCATCTCGACGTGGACGTGGCAGGAGCAGATGCTCTGCTCGTCGTCCAGTGCCCGGTAGACGGCCAGGCTCTCGGCGTAGCGGGGACCGGCGGCGATCGGCGCGGGGACCACCTCGCCCAGCACGGGCGTGCCGGTGGCGGCGAGCCGGACGCCCTCCGCCGCCGCGGCGGCCGCCATCGCCGCGCGCATCGCCCGGATCTGCTCGCGGAGCTTGTCGAGGTCGTCGCACGGGGAGGTCTTGGCCTCGGCGAGGAACGCGACCAGCTCGGTGGAGGCGCGCTCGCCCAGCGCGGCGCCGGCCCGCCGCACGACGGCGGCGGCACGGGGGACGACCTCCCGGGAGACGGGATCGACGACGAAGTACTCTTCCTCGACACCGAATCGCAGGGTCGTCCACCACCTCGGGCTCGGGGCGGCGCAGCAGGCCACGTTCCTCCCGACGGTACGTGGCCGCCGCCGCGATGGCACCTGCCGGTCGGCCCGTAAACGGCGGTAAGGGATCTCCTTGACCCTCTTTTGACCCGCCGCTCAATGGGCACAGTCCGGGGAGACGCGGCCATGTGAGAAAGTGCCGTATGAGAAGGAGGTGGCCCCCGTGACCGGATCGACTGTGGTCGGCGTGCTCGTTCTCCTGCTCGCCGTCGCCGTGTTCTTCCTGGTGGGGCTGTTCTACCTGGGAGACAAGCGGAAGGGCCCGCCCAACGGCTCGGACAGAGGCCGCTGAGGCGGACCCTCGGCGGGTACCGCGCCGGGCGCGCCGGCTAGCGCGCGGGCCCGGCGTCCACGAAGTACATGCACAGCGCGATGATGTGCGTGACCACGACAACGCCCATGCTCACGAAGAACAGCATCTTGGCGGGGCCGTGCGGGAAGACCTTCCCCGGCTTGAGCCTGCCCCGCTCGCGCTGCCGCGCGGCGATCCGCTCCTCGAGGGGAGGACGACCGAACATCGCCGCCGCCGCTAGGCCCGGGGGTCGTCGACGATGACGTCGGTCATGATGTCGACGGCCAGCGCGACGATGCCGCCGACCGCGATCAGCGCGGCGCCCACCCCGAACACGATCCAGTCCGGGCCGATGACGATGCCGACGCCGCCGACGATGAAACCGACGAAGATGATGGCCACGGCGACCCAGGACTTCGGGCGCCCGGCGTGGCTGCCAGTCGACATGTTGTGGTCTACCTCTGCAAGGTTCCGGTGGGGCTGTACGACGCCGAACTCTAGCAACGCCCCTGGACGGACGGCCTTCCGGGGTAGCCGGTAGATC
This sequence comes from Actinomadura sp. BRA 177, assembly GCF_013372625.1. Lineage (GTDB taxonomy): Bacteria > Actinomycetota > Actinomycetes > Streptosporangiales > Streptosporangiaceae > Spirillospora. The sequence goes on along the minus strand of NZ_JABXFD010000463.1, from coordinate 1,619 downwards.
GTCCGCCGGCCGGCGGAGTCAGACGAACGCCCCCATTCCGGTCGCCGCGCGGCCGACGATCAGCGTGTTGATCTCCCGGGTGCCCTCGTAGGAGTACAGCGCCTCCGAGTCGGCGACGAACCGGCCGATGCCGTAGTCGAGGACGATCCCGTTGCCCGCCATCAGCTCGCGCGCCCAGCCGACGACCTCCCGCATCCGGGTGGTGCAGTAGGCCTTGGCGAGCGCCGAGTGCTCGTCCCGGTACAGGCCGCCGTCCTGCAGCTGCGCGAGCCGCACCACCATGCCGAGGCAGGCGGTCGCGTTGCCCAGCATCTTGACCAGCAGGTCCTGGACGAGCTGGAACTTGGCGATGGGCCGGCCGAACTGCTCGCGCTCCACCGCGTAGTCGCGGGCGATTTCGTAGGCGGCGAGCATCACGCCGACCGCCTGCCACGCGACGCCGCTGCGGGTGCGGCGCAGGATCGCGGCGGTGTCCTTGAAGCTGTTCGCGCCCTGGAGCCGGTCGGACTCGGGGACGCGGCAGTCTTCCAGCGCGATGTCGGCGTTCTCGACGGTGCGCAGCGCGATCTTGTTCCGGATCGGGGTGGCGGTGAAGCCCGGCGTGCCCTTGGCGACGACGAACCCCTTGACCTGGTCGTCGGCCTCGTCCCGCGCCCACACGACGGTGTGGTCGGCGAACGTGGCGTTGCCGATCCAGCGTTTGGCGCCGTTCAGCACCCAGTGGTCGCCGTCGCGCCGCGCGGTGGTGCGCAGGCCGAGCGCGACGTCCGACCCGCCCTCGGGCTCGGTGAGCGCGAATGCGCCGATCTTCTCCATCCGCCCCATCGCGGGCAGCCACCGCTGGCGCTGCTCGGGGGAGCCGCACCGGCCGATGCTGCCCATCGCGAGGCCGGTGTGGACGCCGAAGAACGTCGCCATGGACGGGTCCACGCGCGCCATGTCCATCGCGAGGAACCCGGTGAGCAGGCTGCTCGGCTTCTCCCCGGGGCACTCGTCGTGGGCCAGCCCGGCGATGCCGAGTTCGCCGTACTGCGGGATCAGGTCGAAGGGGAACTCGGCCCGTCCCCAGCAGTCGTCCGCGATCGGCGCGACCTTCGCCTCCAGGAAGGCGCGCACCCTTCCGACGATCTCCTTCTCGCGCTCGTCGAGGAGTTCCTGCATGTAGTAGAGGTCACCGGGGAGTGGATCCAAGGTCATGAGCGTGCTCTTCCCGGACGCCGCGCCGCTAACCGGCGGGCCGGCCGCCGCCGGATACTGGTCAGCGGGACCCGCTTCAGAGCGCCATTCGGTCGCTCACCTACGATCCAGGGCATGACGGTGCCGCCTGAGGAACTCGAACTGGCCGCCGCCTTCCCCCCGGCCGAGCGCGACCGGTGGCGGGAGACGGTGAAGGGGGTGCTGCGCAAGTCCGGCGCGGCGACCGAGGACACCCCCCTCGACGAGATCGAGGGTCTGCTGACCCGCGCGTCCTACGACGGGGTGCCGGTCGCGGCGCTCTACACCCGCGACGACGCCCCACCGGGACGCCCCGGCCTCGCCCCCTACGTCCGCGAAGTGCGGCCGGACGGGGAGGGCATCGCCGGATGGGACGTCCGGCCGCACTTCGCGGACGTAGGGGG
>NZ_JABXFD010000213.1 GCF_013372625.1 Actinomadura sp. BRA 177 | reverse complement strand
CCACTGGGTCCGGGACGTCACCTACCAAGAGGACAAATCGCTGGTCAGAACCGGGAACGCGCCCCGCGTGATGGCCACGCTACGCAGCCTCGCGATCAGCCTGCTCCGCCTCGACGGACACGACAACATCGCCGCCGCCAACCGGCACCACGCCCGCGACCCACAACGCACCATCACCCTGCTTCAAATCGCATAAACGACTTTGCCGGGTCCCTGGCTGCATCACCTCGCCCTGCTGGCGGTCGAGCGGATGAACGTCCTCATGGATTTGGACCGCCACGAAATGGCCCGGGAAGCGGGGGCAGAAGCCGTCGGCGCGTTCCGCGTGCTGGCCGCTGAGGATGCCTCATATTCGGGGCTGCTGGCGCCGGCGCTGGCGCAGTTGTCCGAACCGCTGGCTGCCACCGGCCATCATCAGGAGGCCCTGGGCGCGGCGGCGGAGGCGGTTCTAATCGCCGATGAAATGGAAATCGACGACACTTGGATCCGTCCACTGGTCCAGCGGTCCCATGGGCAGCGCCTCGTTGAACATGGTGACCTGTTGGCGGCCAAAGACGCCTACCTCGCAGCGGTCCCGAACGCCGACGATCCCGCGCGGCTGGCGCCGGAGCTTCACCACCTTTCCCATTTGCTGGCCGGGTGCGGCTGGATCTCGCAGGCGGCCGAGGTAGTCGCGCATGCCGCGTCATTGTGTGAGCAGCTCGCCGCGACAGATCCCGAATGGACGGCCCCGTACGCCGACACGCTCGGCTGGCTGGCCGAGTTGCAGTCGCGCTGCGGACGGGACGAAGCCGCGCTTCGCACAGCCGAGCTCGGCGTCCAGATCGCCGGGACGGCGCCCGACCCGGTATTCATGGCCAAGGCCCTCGGGCACCTGGGCAGCAGCCTCGCCGGCGCCGGATTGCACGAGGACGCGGAGAAGGCGAGCCGGGCGGCCCTGGACCTGTGGCAGGAACTGGCGGAGCAGGATGCTGAGCGCCATTCGCACGGCCTGGCGGGGGCCTGGCAGAACCTCGGCAACCGGCTGGGTGTGCTGGACCGCGTCGAGGAGGCGGCGGCCGCCGCTCAGCGGGCCGCTGAGCAGTACGACCCCGGCAGTTCCGACAGGGCGAACGCACTGAACTCCCTGTCGGTACGCCTTCAACAGTTGGGACGGCTGCCGGCGGCCCGTGACACCGCTTACGAGGCGGTCGCCATCTATGAGTCTCTGGTGGAGGCCGAGCCTCGGCTCCGTCCGGAACTCGCCGCCGTGCTGGGCAATCTCGCCGGATACCACAGCGCACTGGGCGAACGGGAAGAAGCGGCCACCACGTCCAACAGGGCGGCTTCGGTCCTGTACGACCTGTATTCGGACGATCCGGAGCCGTTCCAGGCAGATCTGCTGCGCATGCTGCGGACGACCGCCGACCACCTCACGGCGATCGGCAGGTTCGACTTCGCCGCCGAAGCCGCCAAGTTGCGCGCGGACGTCATCGAAGCCGGCGGTGGGCGCGGCGTTGAGCTGGCCGAAGCCCTCGCTGACCTGGGCGGCTCCCTGATCGGGCTCGCCCGGTTCGACGCCGCCGCCCAGGTGTTCGAACGGGCCGAGGCCATGTGCCAGGACATGGGGGAGCCCGCCGCCCTGCACGCGTTCGTCCTCGACAGGCTCGCCTGGTGCCGCTTCCAACTCGGCCGGCCCGCGGAGGCCGTGCGGCTGGCCCGTCGCGGCATCGGACTCCTTGAGCCGATCCAGGCCGACGACCAGAGCCCTCACCTGCCCGAACTTGCCGAACTGCTGGACGACCTCTGCGGCTATCTGCAGGTCTGCGGCCGTCCGCTGGAGGCTCTGGAAGCGGCAGGCCGCGCGGTCGGTATTCGGGAACGGCTTGCCGGCGGGCCGCGTCACCGGGAGGCGCTCGGCCAGTCGCTCAGGAAGCTCGCCGGCGTACTGAGCCAACTTGGCCGGCACAGCCAGGCCGAAGAGATCATGCTCCGCGCGGATCGGCTCGGCGAGGGCCCGTCGACGGAATGACAGGGGTTTCGGGCGAGGGGCGGCAAGTCGGGTTTTGGGGGGTGGTGGGGGGTAAGGGTGGGGCGGACTAGTGATGTCACCTTGGGGGAGGCCGGATGAGCATGCCGCAGAGGATGGTGCGTCGGCTGGAGCGGGTGGAGGCGCTCGACAAGGCCGCCAAGCCGTTGAGCAAGGTGGTTCAGCGGGTGGTGAAGCCACGGATCGTCCGGAATGTGCTCAGCGGGACGAATCTCGGGCATCCGCTGCACCCGGCGCTCACGGACGTGACGGTGGGTGCGTGGACCATGTCCACCCTGCTGGACGCCGTGGGGGGACGCGAGGTCGAGACCGCGTCTGACATGCTCGTGATGACCGGTGTGGCGTCGGCCGTGCCCACCGCCCTGACCGGGTTGAACGACTGGTCGGACACCCTGGACGGGGACAGGCGGGTCGGGATGGTCCACGCCACCGCCAACACCGCGGCGCTGTCGCTGTACGTGGCGTCGCTCATCGCGCGCGCCCAAGGCAATCGGAGCAGGGGCAAGATCCTGGGCTTCGTCGGGTTCGGGGTGCTGGGCGTGAGCGCCTACCTCGGCGGGCACCTGTCGTTCGTCAAGGGCGTCAACGTCAACCGCACCGCCTGGCAGGAAGGCCCGGACGAGTGGACGCCGACGCTGGCCGAGGACGCGCTGGCCGAGGGCGATCACCGCGTGGTCGACGCGGGCGGCGTCCAGGTCCTGCTCCACAAGATGGACGGCATGGTGTACGCGCTGGCCGCGACCTGCAGCCACATGGGCGGCCCGCTCGGTGACGGGACGTTCGAGCGCGGCTGTGTCACGTGCCCGTGGCATGGCAGCACCTTCCGGTTCGCCGACGGCGGCATCGTGCGCGGCCCGGCGAGCACGCCGCAGCCCTGTTACGAGACGCGGATCCACGGCGGCCGCATCGAGGTGCGCATCGCGCCGGCCGGCCTCCCGAAGGGGTCGGACGAGGCGCATCCCCGCCGTGCGAACCGCCGCGTCCTCACCCGTATGCCCTGACGGCCGCGCCCGGGGCTGAGCCTTGCCGGCCGGCCCCGGGCGGAGGCGTGATCGTGAAGTAGCATCCGGTTCGTGACTCGTCGCCGCCGGACCGGCGGGAAACTCGAAGCGGCGCGTGCCGCCACCACGGAGGCCCTGCTGCGGGCCGGTGCGGAGCTGCTGGCCGACAACCCCGTCGGGGACGTGCTCAGCCAGCTGAAGGCGACGGCGATCGCGGCGCGGGCGGGGCGGACCACCGGGGCGTTCTTCAACATCTGGCCGACGCAGGACGCGTACCGCACGGCACTGCTCGGGTGGATCAGGCAGGAGCGGGTCCACAGCCGGCGCGCGGTTGAGCAGGAGATTGCCGCCGTCCTGCAGGCGCAGGGGCCGGACGTGCGGTTGGCCGAGGTCGTGCGCGGTGCCGCGAACGCGAACTTCGAGGCGCTGATGGCGGACCCGATGGCCCGGTTGGAGATCGCGCTGTGGGCTTTCGCCGCCTCGCGGTCGGACGTGGAGGACGAGGGCACCGCCAGGGCGCGGGGCGAGGCCGGGGACTACCTGCGAGCCCTGTACGACGAGGTCGACCGCGATCTCGTGCCCACGTACGCGCACGTGTTCGAGGCCCTCGGCCGACGCATGCGTCCTGAATGGACGGTCGACGATCTCGCCGTCAGCCTCACCGCATTGGTGCAGGGGCTGCTCATGCGCGCGGTGGTGGACCCCGATTCCGTGCACGATTCGACGCCGGACGGTGTTGAGCGGTGGTCCTTCTTTGCGAGGGTCGCGCTGGAACTGGTTTTCGCCCTGTCCGAGCCGGTCGTGTCGGATGCCGATCGGCGGGTCGTCTTCGATGTGGCTGAGTATGGGGAACCCGCGCCGCAACTGGTGCTGACCGCTGGGGACGACGGGAAACTCGACATCGAGTTGCATTGGTCGCGGGCGATTGAGGACGGGCGGATCGCCGTGGAGTTCTCGATCGACGACTGCGTCTGGTCGGTGCCGCTCAGCAGTGATCCCGCAAAGGCGCTCTGGCGTGGACGGATGCCGTGGAATGGCACGCCGCCGGCCGAGCTGGAATTCAGCCTTCACCTGTAGCGCGACTGATCGGCGGGGTGCCGTGGCCAGCTGCGGACAGGCGTCCCAGGGCCATGTTCATTGTGCGTAGTACTTACTACGTTGACCATGGGACCGCCGGTCGCGGCAGCACACGGCCGCGGCCGGCAAGACCGGCGGGACGGCGGGGGCGGCGCCGGGCGGCTCGGTCGGCGGGACGGACGTCGGCCGGGCCGTCGCAACGGGTCGGCCGTCCGCGTCCGGCACCCGGTCATCGGCGGCCGCCGAACTCCCATTCGTGGATTTCGATGGCGGCGTACCGGTCCGGCGTCAGGACGGTTCGCGCGGCGTCCGGGCCGGCTGCCTGAACCAGTGCGGCCGTCCCGAGCCAGGTGGCGCCGTCGTCGGACAGCAGCGGCCCGTACGCGATGAGGTCGTCCCGCCCGGACGGCACGTCGAGGTCGGAGCCCGGCCCCGTCCCGAGCCCCAGAACCAGGAACCGGTCGCCGTTTTCGCCGGGGAAGTCCCACATCGTGCGGCCGAGCAGGTTGTGCCAGCGGCGCAGCAGAACGTCCCGGTACGCACCGGCCTGGTAGTTGGGCTCGTCGAACGCGAACGCGCGGGCGGCCGCTGGGTCGGGCAGGTCGAGGATGTGGACGCTGCCGGTGAGCGTTTCGCCGCCGTCCGCGAACGTCGGCCCGCGCGCGATCATCTTCGCGGCGTACCGGTCCATGTACGACCAGTGCGCCTCGACCAGCTGGTGGCGCAGGTCGAGCGAGCCGGGCCGGTCACGGTGGTAGACGAAGAACTCCATGCCTCATTGTGAGGTCGTTTCGGGTTTCGTGTGGAGGATCTCGCGGGCCTGTTCCGCGGCGCGGATGGTGCTCTCGGTGACGAAGTCGAGGAAGCGGGCGACGTTCTCCAGGCGGGCGGCGGCCGGGGTGTCGCGGCCGAGGACGTCGACGCCCTCCCTCGCGGTCTCGACGATCTGGGCGAGGGACCGGGCGCTGGCGATCATCGACTGGTACCAGACGTCGTCGTCCACGACGTAGCGCTCGCGGCGGCCCTCCTCGCGTTCCCGGCGGACGAGGCCCTGGCTCTCCAGGAAGGTGATCGCCTTGGAGATGGACGCCGGGCTGACCTGGAGGTTCCGGGCGAGTTCGGACGCGGTGAGGCTGCCCGCGTCGCTGAGCGAGAGGGAGGTCAGCACCCGGGCCATCATCTTCGGCACGCCCGAGGCCATGAGGACGGTGGTGAACGTCTCCGCGTACTCGCGGACGGCCTCGGCGTTGCGTCCGTGCGGCTGCGGGGACGCCTCCCCACCCCGGGGCGCGGCCTGCCTGCGCCGGTGGGCGCGGCGTTCGGTGGCGCGATGGGCCAGGTCGGAGCGGTAGGCGGTGGGGCCGCCGTTCCGCATCACCTCACGCGTGATCGTCGAGGTCGGACGGTCGAGGCGTCTGGCGATCTCCGCGTAGGCGAGGCCGTCGGCCAGCCCCAGCGCGATCTGCTGACGTTCCGGCTGGGTGAGCCTGCCTCCCGGCATCGCCGACCTCCTTCGTCGTGGCCGCCAGCATAGCGTTCACTCGCAGCCCATTGCAACGTTCGGCGCGACTGGCGTTGCGTTAAATCGAAGCCTATTGCAACGATATTGCTGCAATGACCTGCGAAGGCAGAGAATTTATGCAACAAGCATGTTGTCGAATCTTGAAACGCAACGTAGCGTTTCCAGAGTTCGAAACAACGAGCCGCAGGAGCGCACGATGCAGACGTTCGACACCCCCGCCCCGATCACCGCCGTCCTGAACATCCCCGCGGGACGCGTCCAGGTCATCGCCGCCGACCGGGCCGACACCACGGTCGAGGTCCGGCCCGCCGACGCCTCGAAGGGCCGCGACGTGAAGGTCGCGGAGCAGACCAGGGTCGAGCACGCCGACGGCGTCCTGCGCATCGAGGTCACGTCGAAGAACCAGTTCCTCGGCCCGTCCGGGTCCATCGAGGTCACAGTCCAACTGCCCGCCGGTTCGACGGTCGAGGCGAAGGCGCCCGGCGCCGAACTCCGGGCCGTCGGACGGTTGGGCGACGTCGCCTTCGAGGGCGCGCACGGCTCGATCAAGATCGACGAGGCGGCGAGTGCCCGGCTCGCCACCGCCGCCGGCGACGTTTCGGTCGGCCGCCTCAACGGTCCCGCCGAGATCAGCACGGACAAGGGCGACATCAGCATCGCCGAGGCCGTGCGCGGCACGGTCGTGCTGCGCACGCAGGCCGGCGAGATCACGGTCGGTGCCGCGGCCGGGGTGTCGGCCTCCCTGGACGCCGGCACCACCCACGGCCGGATCCACAACGCGCTCAAGAACGATGGCGCCGCTCAACTCGACGTCCACGCCACCACCGCCCACGGCGACATCGTCGCCCGCAGCCTCTGAGGAGCAGCATCATGACCACCTTGGCCATCGCAGCGGACGGGCTGCGCAAGTCCTACGGCGACAAGGTCGTCCTCGACGGCGTCGACCTGGCCGTCCCCGAAGGAACGGTCTTCTCTCTACTGGGCCCGAACGGCGCAGGCAAGACGACCACCGTCCAAATACTCTCCACCCTGATCCCGGCAGATGGCGGCACCGTCCAGGTCGCCGGGCATGACCTGGCCCGCAGCCCGGACGACGTGCGCGGCGCGATCGGCGTCACCGGCCAGTACTCGGCCGTCGACAAGCTGCTCACCGGCGAGGAGAACCTGCTCCTCATGGCCGACCTCAAGCACCTGCCCCGCCGCGACGGCAGGCGCAAGGCCGCCGAACTGCTCGACCGCTTCGACCTGGTGGACGCGGCGCGCAAGCCCGCCTCCGCCTACTCCGGCGGCATGCGGCGCCGCCTCGACCTGGCGATGACCCTGGTCGGCGACCCCCGGCTGATCTTCCTGGACGAGCCGACCACCGGCCTCGACCCGCGCAGCCGCCGCGCCATGTGGGGCATCGTCCGCGAGCTGGTCGCCGGCGGCGTAACGATCTTCCTGACTACCCAGTACCTGGAGGAGGCCGACGAACTCGCCGACCGCATCGCCCTCCTCGACCACGGGCGGCTGATCGCCGAAGGCACCGCCGAAGAACTCAAACGGCGCATCCCCGGCGGCCACATCGAGCTGACCTTCGCCGACCCCCACCTGCTGGACGCGGCACGCCACGTCCTCGACACCGGAATCGCCGACCCGGAGGCGCTCACCCTGCAGGTGCCGAGCGACGGCGGCGTCCGCGCGATCCGCGAACTGCTCACCCTCCTGGACGAACGCTCGATCGACATCGCCGAGATGAGCGTCCACACCCCCGACCTCGACGACGTCTTCCTCACCCTCACCGGCCGGCAGAAGGAGGCCACCCGATGAGCACCCTCACCCTCGCCATGCGCGACTCGTCCACCATGGTCCGGCGGCAGCTCAAGCGGCTGCTCCGCTACCCGCCCATGACCGTGCAGCTGATCGTCACGCCGGTCATCATCCTGCTGCTGTTCGTCTACGTCCTCGGCGGAACCCTCGGCGGCGGACTCGGCGGCGGCCGCGACACCTACGTCAACTACGTCGTCCCCGGCATCCTGCTCATGGCGGCCGCGACCGCCGCGACCGGAACCGCCGTCATGGTCGCCACCGACATGACCGAGGGCATCATCGCCCGTTTCCGCACCATGCGGATCTCCCGGGCGTCCGTCCTCACCGGCCATGTCGTCGCCAGCGTCGTCCAGCAGCTCCTCGGCATGGCCGTCCTGATCGGTATAGCGCTGGCGATCGGCTTCCGCCCGAACGCCACCGCCCTCGAATGGCTGGCGGTAATAGGTCTCCTCACGCTGTTCGCCGTGGCCATCACCTGGCTCTCAGTGGCCCTAGGCCTCAAATCCCCAACCCCCGAAGCCGCCAGCAATGCCCCGATGCCCCTGATCTTGCTGCCTTTCCTGGGCAGCGGCTTCGTCCCCACCGACTCCATGCCCACCGCCCTCCGCTGGTTCGCCGAATACCAGCCATTCACTCCCATCATGGAAACCATTCGCGGCCTCCTCCTGGGCACCCCGATAGGCTACAGCGCCGCCATTGCCACCGTCTGGTGCGCCGGCATTGCCGCCGTCTCCTACCTCTGGGCCAAGAACACGTTTAACAAGGCCTGAGCGAACGGGCCGTCAGACCACCAGGTCGGACGGCCCTTCGCCAAGCGGAAGCAGCGGGGCGGCCGACGTCCCGGAGAGCGGGATTCCTGCGGTGGACGGAGAGCGGGTGCAGGACGCTCAACGGTCATGGAGGCTCAGCGGAACGAGTGGTCTGACCGACGGGACATCCACGAGGTCGTCCTGCGGTACTGCCGAGGGATCGACCGGCTGGACTTCGAGCTCGTCCGGTCGGCGTACCACCCGGACGCCGTCGACCATCACACCGGCTTCGACGGGACGCTGGACGAGTACATCGCGTGGATCGAGCCCAAGCTGCGCGCCAGGCGCGGCGGGACGATGCACATCGTCGCGAACCACCTGGTCGAACTGCACGGCGACACGGCGATCAGCGAGACGTACGGGACGTCGGTCCACTGGGGAGAGCCCGCCGACAACCCCCGGGCCAACTTCACCAGCGGCGTGCGGTTCGTCGACCACATGACCTGGCGGGACGGCCGGTGGGCGATCGCCGAGCGATGGGCCGTCCGGGAGTGGACGAGGTCCGATGCCGGCCGCCTGATGCCCAAGGAGGCCGCGGGGCCGTCCGGCAGCAGGGACGGCGACGACCCGCTGTACCGGCTCCAGCGGAAATTGCGGAAAACGGAGGCAGGCGCGTGAAAGTAGGCATCAGCTCGCCGATCGTGGCGCTCTCGGGGAAACGCCCGGAGTGGGAGGCCGAAGCGGGAACCGCCGAGCTGGTCCAGGTCGCGGAGACGGCCGATCGCCTCGGCTACGAGTTCATGACCTGCGGCGACCATGTGGCCGTCCCGCCCGGCCTGCACCGCGGCGAGCGCTTCTACGACCCCCTGGCCACGTTCTCCTTCCTGGCCGGCCGGACGCGCCGGCTCCGCTTCCTCCCCTACGTCCTGGTCCTGCCCTTCTACCACCCGCTGGAGATCGCCAAGCGGTACGGGACGCTCGACCACCTGAGCGGCGGCCGACTGATCCTCGGATTCGGCGTCGGAAACCTGAAGGAGGAATTCGACCTCCTGGACGTCCCCTTCGAGGACCGGGGCCCACGCGCCGACGACGCCCTGAAGGCCCTACGCGCCGCCCTGTCCGGACGTCAGGTGTCGTACGAGGGGCCGTACTTCTCGTTCCAGGACATGGTGATCGACCCGCACGCCGTCCAACCCAAGGTCCCGATGTGGATCGGCGGCCACAGCGAACGCGCCCTGCGCCGCGCGGTAACGCTAGGCGACGGCTGGGCCCCAGCCCCGCAGTCGTTCCGAGGCCCCACCCCAGAACTGATGCGCGAGATGCTCGACCGCCACGACCTACCGGACGACTTCAACGTCCTCTTCACCCCCGGCGAACGCCTGGACCCCATCTCCGACCCCGCCCGGGTGACCGACATCATCGCCACGGCCGAGCAGGCAGGCGCAACCCACATCAATCTGACCGTCCGCCACAACTCCCTCCCGCACTACCTGGAGCAACTGGAGGCCTTCGCAAAAACCGCCGCCCTCGACATCGAGCCGTAAGCCGTCCCGCCAAGCCGTTCCGACTCCCGAGGGACCGGAGTAGGCGGAGGCGGGCTTGCGGGCCGCGTCGACCAGGTCGAAGCGGTCGAGCAGCTCGGCGGCCTTGCGCCCGCTGTCGCGGCGCGGCAGGCGCTTCCGGCTTGCAGTCGGCCCAGGCGCATTCGCCGCGGAGGTGGTGAGGTAGAAGCCGGAGCCGTGGCGGACGTTGGGTTCGGCATCCGAGTGTCCGGTTGCGGGCGTATGCGGACGACGACCTGTCGCGACGGGGGCGACGGGTCGATGATGGCGGCGTGACGGGGCGTGTGCTGATTTGGGCAGGCGGGCTCACCGCGGTTGCCTCAGTGGTGGGCCTGATCGTGTACTTCGCGGTGCAGGGGTTCCACTGGGGCGACACCGTTGGAGTGATCGGCGCGGTGGTCGGGATCGCCGGGCTGCTGCTGGCGGTCTACGGGATGATCCTGGTGCGCCGTGACCAGCCTGCGGGTGGTGAGCGGTCGGTGCATATTGGCCAGCAGGCGACGCACGAGGGCATGGTGTCCACGGGCGACGGCGCCATCAACATTCAGATGAAGGGCACGGCGTCCGGGCACGGCAATGTGTATCAGGCCGGCCGTGACCAGCACATCGATCAGCGGACGATCGAGCGGCAGACGGTGCTGCCCGACGACGTCGTCTGGCCGGTCGCCGAGGTGGAGGCGCCACCTGGGCTGGTGAACGTGCCGGGGCACCAGCACGTGTTCGTGGGCCGTGGCGACGAGTTGGAGGAGCTGGATACGGCGTTGCGGGCGCCGGGCGGGGTGGTGGTGGCCGCTGTGCATGGCCTGGGCGGGGTGGGCAAGTCCACCCTGGCTGCTCGCTACGCCGCCGTCCACGCTGTTCAGGCCGCCACCGAGGAGCGGGCCGGACCCGATGAGACGGTGTTCCACCCGGTGTGGTGGATCACTGCCGACACCGCCGAGGCTGTGCAGGCCGGACTCGCCGGGCTGGCTGCCGCGTTGCAACCGGAGCTGAAGACGGCGCTGGATGTAGAAGCGTTGGCCGAACGAGGACTGGCCTGGCTGGGCTGCCACGAAGGCTGGCTAGTAGTGCTGGACAACGTCAACGATCCTGCGCACATCGCGCCGCTGATGGACCGCACGATGCGGGGCCGGGTGCTGGTCACCAGCCGACTCGGGCAGGGCTGGCACCGGTTCGGGGCCAAGGTGCTGCGGCTGGACGTCCTCACTGAAGAGCAGGCAATCGACCTGCTCACCCAGATCGCGGCCCCCAATGGGACGAACGGCGCCGTTCTGGACGGCTCGGCCGAGTTGGTGGCCGAGTTGGGTTTCCTGCCGCTGGCGGTCGAGCAGGCCGCCGCCTACTTGCACCAGAACCAGCTGTCCCCGCGCCAGTACCTGCAACTGCTCGCGGCCTCGCCGACGGCGGTGTACGACCAGACCGCCGAGGGCAGTGATGCACGGACGATCGCGCGGATCTGGCGGATCACCCTGGACCGGCTCACCACCGGCACCCCGCTGGCCGGTGACCTGCTGCGGATCCTGGCCTGGTACGCACCCGAAGCCGTTCCCCGCGCCCTGCTGGACGGTCTGAACGAGCTGAAGGGATGGGAGGAGAGCGCCGCGCCGCCGCTGCTGCAAGCCGCCCTGGGCAAGCTCGCCGCCTACAACATGATCACCCTCACCCCCGACACCGTCACCGTGCACCGTCTGGTCCAGGCCGTCGCCCGCACCCCCGATGACCACGGCGAACCCGGTGGCGCTGATCCACACCGCCAACCCGAGGCCATCACCGCTTCCTTACAAACAGCCAACCAGTTGATGTACCGGACCGTCCCCGCCGACCTCGCCGACATCGCCGATCCAGTTGGGTGGTCCGGGGGGCAACAACTGATGCCGCACATGGACGCACTGGGTGCCCACCTACTCACCGTCGCCTATGGTCCCTGGACCAGCCTGCTGCTGACCAGTTAGAACAGCCTCGCCTCCGCTTATCTGCTGTTCGGGGATCTGGGTCGGGCGATTTCCTTGTACGAGCGGACGCTGGCTGATCGGGAGCGGCTGCTGGGTAGTGACCACCCTGACACCCTGGCTTCTCGCAACAGCCTCGCCCAGGCGTATCAGGTGGCCGGGGACCTGGGTCGGGCGATTTCCTTGTACGAGCGGACGCTGGCTGACTGTGAGCGGGTGTTGGGCGATGAGCATCCGACGACTCAGATCGTGCGTGGCAACCTCGAAGCTGCGAGGTCGCGGTGACCGGGCAGTCGGTCACTGTTGGTTGGGTGACACCACCGTCTGTCTGGTGTGGTGTTGCGGGCGGTGGCGCTGTCAGCGGGTTGGTGGGGAGTGGCGCCTACGGTCATGTGACGGAGCTGGGTAACCCGGGAGGGGGCCGAGTAGGTCCCAGTGGTTGCCGGCGATGTCGCGGAATACGGCGACCCGCCCGTAGGGCTCGGTGCGCGGATGGGTGACGAAATCGACGCCGGACGTCGTCATGCGTTCGTAGGAGGCGTCGAAGTCGTCCACACGCAGGAAGAAGCCGACGCGGCCGGCGACCTGGTTTCCGATGGCGGCGGTTTGGCGTTGGCCGTCCGCGCGGGCGAGCAGGATTCCGGTCTGGGCGCCTGGCGGTCGGACGACGACCCACCGTTTGGGACGGCCGTCGTTGGTGCGCGACGGCGAGTCTTCGACCAGGTCGAACCCCAGGACGCCGGTGAAGTACTCGATGGCTTCGTCGTAGTCGTCCACGACGATCGTGATCAGGTCGAGCCGCACTGTCATGAGCCTAGAGGGACGTCGGGATGCCGCTGCCTCGTCCGACGTGTGAGGGGACGCCGGTCAGGCGGCGGACGCTAGTTGTACGGCGCGGGGACGTTGTTCGCGCCGAAGTTGCTCGTGAGCCAGTGCTCGATTGAGTTGAACGGGAACTCGTGAAGCTGGTGCGGGCCGGGGATTGTTGTAGGCGCCTCGACCCGGTCGAGTCGGAACAGGCGCCAGCCGTTGCGATCGAGGTCGTAGCCGATGAGGTACCAGTGCTGCCGGCGAAGGATGTGCCGGTAGGGCTCGACCGTTCGGCGTGATTCGCGGCCGTTCTGGTCGGTGTAGGTGAAGTGGAGATGAGCGCCGGTTGCGACGGCGTCGGCGAGCTTGCCGATGAGCTCCCAGTCGACGGGCGCAGGCGTCTTGATCAGGATCTGCGTGGAGAGGGCCGTTGCTGCCGCTCGTTGGCGCAGGCTGGGTGGGAGCACCTGTTCAAGTTTGGCTCGGGCGGCAGCGGCGGACGTGTCGTCAGGCGTCCACGCCTCAAGGACGAGCAGGCTCGTGATGATGGTCGAGACCTCGTCCGGACTGAGTAGCAGCGGTGGGATCTTCATGCTCGGCCGCAGCTGGTAGGCGCCGCCGGGTCCGGGACGAGAGTGCAGGTCGTACCCGAGGTCGCGAAGGCGCATCGCGTCCCGGCGCACGGTCCGTTCGCTGACCCGCAGATGGACGGCCAGCTCGCGGACGGTCCACTCCCGGCCGGACTGGAGCAGAGCCAGCAGCTGCAGCGAGCGTGTCGACGGTGACTCCATCGATCCATGATCGACCAAGATGCGGCCAGGATCCGGCCGCATTCCTTTCTAGCGTGGCAGGACGGACCCGAGGAAGGAGCCCCGTGCGAATCGCTGTCACGACACCCCAAGGCCATGTGGGCCACCACCTGACGTCGATGCTCATCCGGGCCGGCGCCAGACCACTGCTGCTGGCCCGTCACCCGAAGAACATCCCCGCCGGCCTGGCCGCGCACGTCGACATCGTGGAGGCCGACTCGCGCGAGCTGGACCAGGTGGTCGCTGCGACCGCCGGCGTCGATGCCGTCTACTGGGTGGACCCGCCCCCCGAGTCGGCGGACCCGCTCGCGGACTACGCTCGTGCGACAGCGGCCATTACCGCGGCAGTCGAGAGAAACCGCATCGGGCGGGTGGTCTTCCAGAGCAGCGTCGGCGCCGAGAAGCGTCACGGCGCCGGTGAGATCGACGGCCTCGCCGCCACCGAGGTCGCGCTCGACCGCCTCGACGTGGACGTCACGCACCTGCGGTGCGGCTACTTCTTCACCAACCTGCTCTACGACGTCGAGTCGGTGAAGGCCGGTCATCTGCGGACCGTGCAGCCGATCGACAGCCCGATGAGCTGGGTCGCCCCGCGAGACATCGCCGAGGTGGCCGCACTCACCCTGCTCAGCCCCGGGTGGACTGGACGCCGCGTCCAGGCCGTGCACGGCCCCGAGGACCTGTCGTGGGCGCAGGTCGCCTCGATCCTCACCGAAGAACTCGGACACGAAGTACGCGTCGAGCAGATCCCCGACGAGCGCATGCGCGCGCAGTACCTCCAACTCGGGATGCCGCCTGTGGTGGCGGACGCCGTGCTCGGCATGTCGACAGGGCTGCGGGACGGCTTCGTCCCAGAGCAGGGCCGCTCCGTCATCACCACGACGCCCACGCAGCTGCGCGGATGGCTCCGCGACGAGTTCGTCTCAGCCCTCTGACGCCAGCGTCCACCAACGGCGGGCGGCCCACGACCGTGCATCGCGCCGTCGAGTGCTAGCGGAGGTGGTGGTGGAGGGAGGTCGGTAGTTCGGTAGTGGTGAGGACCAAGGCGACGGTGTAGTCGATCAAGTGGTCGCGGTCGATTTCCAGGTCGCCTCGGAACCAGGTGGTGAAGAGTTCCCAGAGGCCGGCGGTGAGGGCCAGGCCGGTCAATTCCACGTCGATGTCTGGGAGGAGGACCTGGTCCAAGGTTTCGTGGGTCTGGGCGGCGAAGATCGCGGCCATCGTCCGGATGATCTCGATGCGGCGCCGCTGGAGCAGGGGCGAGGCCGGGAAGGCGTGGGTGAGGATGTGGGCGCGGCGCGGGTCGCCGGTCAGGAAGTCGAGGATCGCGGTCACCACGGCGCGGGTGCGGGCCTGCGGGTCGCGGGGCGCCTCGCGGGCGGCGGTGAGGATCACGTCGGTGCCCTGGGCGACCTGGTCGTCGATGATCGCCAGTAGCAGGGCGTCCCGGTCCGGGAAGCTCTCGTAGAAGTAGCGGTCGTTGAGCCCGGCCTCGGCGCACACCTTCCGGACGGTCGCGGCGGCCCATCCCCGCGTGCCCAGCAGTTCCAGCCCGGCCGCCAGCAGTTCGGCGCGGCGGCGGGCTCGGCGCTCGTCGGCGGGCACGCCGCGGTAGGGCCGTGCGGGCGGAGACTCGGACGTCACAGGCCCGATTGTGCCCCATGTCTTGACTTCGCTCGCAGATCTGGGGACGCTTGACACCAGAATTCTGGTGAAGCACCACACCAGAATCGACGGAGACGGGAGCGTGAGGTCCGGTGGCCACGGAGACCCCCCGACAGGCGGCGGACATCGATCTGAGCGATCTGCGGTTCTGGGTCCGTCCGCTGAAGGAGCGGGCGGAGGCGTTCGCGATGCTGCGCGCCCGGCCGGGGCCGACGTTCAACACCCTGCCCAAGCTGCCGTTCCTGCCGCAGAGCCCGGGGTCGTGGGCGCTGACCCACCATGCCGAGGTGACGGAGGCCAGCCGCAACCCGGAGGTGTTCAGCAGCGAGCCCAGCGCCACCAGCCCGGCCGACATGCCGCGCTGGATGGACAAGTACTTCAACTCGATGATCGACATGGACGATCCGCGGCACGCCAAGATCCGCCGGATCGTGTCCCGGGCGTTCAGCCCGAAGATGCTCGCCAAGGCCGAGGACGACATCGCGCTCCGCGCCACCCGCATCGTGGACGAGCTGATCGAGGCCGGCGGCGGCGACTTCGTGTCCCAGGCCGCCGCGCGGCTGCCGGTCGAGGTCATCTGCGACATGCTCGGCATTCCCGTCGAGCAGCACCGCCGGGTGGTCGACTGGACCAACATCATCGTCGGCTACAGCGACCCCGAGTACGTGGGCGCCACCGTCGAGTACGGCAGCGGGGGTCCCAAGCTGGGACGGATCGCCACGATCCGCATGCTGACCACGATCGCGTCGGCGGGCTGGCGGCTGCACCGGCTGGCCTTCAAGCTGGGACGGGAGCGCCGGAAGACGCCCACCAACGACCTGACCTCGGCCCTGGTGAACGCCAACGTCGACGGCGAACGACTGACCCCCCGCGAGTTCGCCGCCTTCTTCCTTCTCCTCGTCGTCGCCGGGAACGAGACCACGCGCAACGCGATCGCGCACGGCCTCAAACTGTTCACCGAGCACCCCGACCAGCGCGAACTGCTCCTTGAAGACTTCGACGGACGCATCGCCGGGGCCGTCGAGGAGATCGTCCGCTACAGCAGCCCCGTCATCTTCATGCGCCGCAACGTCACCCGCGACTACGAGATGAACGGCCACACCTACCGCAAGGGCGAGCGGGTGACGTTGTTCTACTGGTCCGCCAACCGCGACGAGGCGGTCTTCACCGACCCCGACCGCTTCGACATCCTGCGCTCACCGAACCCGCACGTCGGCTTCGGCGGCCCCGGCCCGCACTTCTGCCTGGGCGCCAACCTGGCCCGCCGCGAGATCACCGTGATGTTCCGCGAGTTGTTCACCCGCCTGCCCGACATCACCGCCGGCGACCCCGACCGCCTCATGTCCGGCTTCATCAACGGCTACAAACGCCTCCCCTGCACCTTCACCCCACCCACCCCCCGCCCCCGCGCCTCGGCCTGATTCCCTCAACGACCGGCAGGCACGGACCGACCGACGCGACGACGGGCCGTCTGACCGGTTCCCGCCCACACCGGCCGTGGTCGCTGGACCGAACTGGCGCTGCCTTCACCTGGTAGCGCGACCGACGCCGACTATTTGCAGGCTTGCCGCATGATCTCAACGGCATCGATCATGCCGTATCGCTCGGCAAGGGCCGCGAACACCAATTCATGGGTTCGCTTGTGCGCTTTCCGGCCGGAGCGTTCGACGATGGCTTCCACTGCGGCGAGTGCTCTCAGGGGATGCAATGCCACGGTGTTGGCGGCGAACTCGGCCGGGAGGATCGTCGCAAGGCCGAGGGGAAGCTTGTCCGGCGGGAAGTCCTTCATGTTGTGCGTGACGATCACCTCGGCGCCCGCGACCACCGCCGCGGCGACGACGTGCTCGTCATCGGGGTCCGGAAGGCCGTAGGCGCCTTCCAGACCCTCCCAGCCTTGAGTCTCGGCATCGTCGAACGCCGAACGCATCTGGTTGATCAAGCGATGCGCGCGTGCGCGTGCTTGCGGGACGTGTTCACCTTTATTGATCAGCTTGCGGGCTTCGTGCTCTTCGAGTTCTTCGAGGATCGCCGAACTCCACACTGGCCGGTATGTTGCCTCGATCGCCAGGGAGAGCAGGAAATCTCGCTGCAGGCTGGGCCACAGGACACAGGTGTCTAAAAGGGCGGTGAACACGCCCCCATCCTGTCAGTGTGCTGGGTTCTGGCGGCGGCGTTTTCCGACGGTACGGCGCGCTTCGCGGAGCTGCTTCAGCGCGGCATCCAGGTCTTCCTCATCCTCGATGTCGATGGCCGTGGCTTCGAGCGCGGCGTATTGCGCGGCCCGGCGCAGGTCCCTGTACGCGAGCAGGTCGTGCAGCAGGATCCTGCGATGCGTGCCCACTCTTTCGTAGGGAAGCCGGCCCTCGTCGAGAAGCTTGATCATCGTGGGTCGGCTGATCCCGAGAAGGTCGGCGGCCTGCTGGGTCGTCAGAGCCTGCGTCGAGGGCGCCACCGTGACGGCGAGGCCCTGGCGGAGCGCGTCCACGACCTGCTTGAGGACGCGATGGAGCTCAGCCGGCAACTCGATCCGCTCTCCTGGAGCGGCCCCTGCGAGGAAGTAGCGCGGTTCAAGCCGGCCTCGGCCCGCCTGCTCGTGCGCCTTGATGAAGTCATGGACTTGGGCGAGTTGCCCTTCCGTGACCGCGTCCGGCAGGTATGTCTCTTGCTGCAGAGCGGTTGCCTCCATGGTTCCTCCTCCGCAGATAACATAACCCATTTCGTTTCTTGCGGCTAGTGCACCCAAGGGCGTCCCGGCAAGACGATCGGATCGGTGCGTCGCTGCCATGACCTGCCCCGGAGAGTCGGCCGAAGCCGCGGAGGGCGGCGGTCGGAGCCCAGGCCGGGCGGGATCGTACCCCCAGCGGCCACGGTTCTGGGTTCGCCAAAAAGAGGGTGTCGGCCGCCGCCCGTGCGCTGAAGGAGCCCCGCACACCTTCGGCCGCATCGGCGCCGCCGACGAGTCAGGCCCCTGGCCGGGCCATGCAAGCGGGTGGTTCTTGTGCCGCTTGCATGGCCCGGACACCGCATGTGGGCGTTCGCCTAGCCGACGGTGACGGTTAGGCGGCGGGGGTTGCCGTCGCTTGCCGCGCCGGAGACGTCCGGCTGGCCGTCCGGGCAGACGTCGTCGTACGGGAAGGCGTAACCGATCGGCGTGTTGGCGTGCAGGGCCCGCGCCCAGTGGTTGGTGGTCGGGTCCTTGTAGTAGTCGGACGCGCGGGTGCCGTTCGGCTGATCGGCGCTGCTCAGGATCGTGCTGCGGTTGAACGCCGCGGCGATGCGCGCGAGCAGGGCCTTCTTGATGTCGCCGTCACCCGGGTTGTTGGCGAACGGCCCGTCGTTGCAGGTGAAGATGTCCTTGGACGAGGGGCGCGCGAACGTGCTGCCGTCATTGAACCTGAGCACGCCGCCGTTGACGCGTCCGGTGTAGACGCCGCGCCCGGCCTGGATGTCCACCTTGAGGTCGGTGCGGGCGTACTTGTCCCACACCCGGCTGACATAGCCGTCCCAGTATGAGGAGAAGGCGCCGGGGTTGCTCGCCATGTAGCCCTGCGGCGCGATGACCCGCAGGACGCCGCCGCCGTTGCGGATGACGAGCCGGTCCCAGGGCTGCCCGTCCGCGTTCTTCTGCGCGACGAGGGCGTTCGCTACCGCGTTGACCGCTCCGGCGGGCGCGGACGCGACCGTGTGCGTGGAGTCGCCGACGAGGTGGAGCCCGATCGGCAGCGCGGTGAGCAGGTCGACGTAGGAGATGTTCGCGAAGATCTGCGTCGGGTTGAACGTGAACTCGCAGAACGACCAGGTCTTCAGGTAGTTGGAGTCATACGGGTTGGAGAAGGCCGGCTCGACGAGCGCGGGGCCGGGGTTGACGTAGAAGTCGAGCCGGTCGTTCTTCACGAAGTAGATGCGGGCGCCGTACATCTGCCGGAGGGTGATGTTCGCTTCGCCGCCGGCGCCGACCGGGATCGAGCAGTCCACGGGCAGCGGCGTCTGCGGCGCCGACGGCGACGCGGGGTAGTACGGCGTGCTGTCGGCGCGGAGCAGCATCAGCCGATTGGTGCCCTGCTCGCGGCCGGTGATGTAGGCCCGCACGGGAGCTGAGCCGTGGTTGGCGAGCGTGAGCCCGCACGTCGAAGGCGCGGCGAACGCCGGCCTGCCGAGCAGGTCACGTCCGAACGGGGTGGCGAGTGCGGCCGCTCCGGCCGCTGCGAGAAACGATCTGCGGGAGACCAACGGAAACTCCTTGGCGGGGGGAAGGGGTTCGGTTCACCGTTGTCTGACACGCGCGTATCAGGATGGAACATATACAAGGTTTCGGATCACACAACTACTGTCAAGACTCTTTCCAGTTACCCGCGCCGGGCCCCCGGCATTGCCCGCGGCCCTTCACCGGGATGTGGCCTGGTCGGAGTCACCATGCCGGCGCTGGTTGGGCGCGATGACCCGCCACTGCTGCGCCAGGTGCTCCCACGTCCGCCCCTCGTGCAGGGGCCAGCAGCGGCCGGCCGGGCCCACCGAAGTCCAAGTAGGACAGCCGCGGCCGCCGATGTGGAGTTCGCCGCGAATCCCGGCGGCGGCGCTGGATCGACTTCGCTACGGTCCCGGACCGTGGCTGAAACGATCTACACAGGCAACGCGGCTGTTGACGCCGGCGATCGTCGCGGCTGGCTCATCGGCCACTTCCTTCCCGGAGAAGATGCCCGGCACAGTGATGATGTCGAGATCAAGTGGGCTGTTCACCCGCAGGGCGAGCGCCGGTCGGAGTGGGTTGCCGACGAGCAACGGACCGCTGTCCTGATCCTCATCAGCGGCCGGTTCCGGGTAGAGCTTCCCGGGCGGGACGTACTGCTGGCGGACCAGGGCGACTACGTGGTCTTCCACGGCATCAGCCACTCCTGGGAGGCCGAACAAGACTCCGTCGTCCTGGCCGTCCGCTGGCCATCCCTGCCGAGCTACCAGTATCCGACCACATCCCCCTGAGCGGCGAAGCACTTGCAGGCGCGGACCAGTTCGGCCTCGTCCAGGGTTCGGCCGTGTGCGGGTGCGTGTGGGCTGGGGGTTTGGTGGATGGGATCTTGACGTGGGGCGGTGTTGCGTCGAGATTCGTGGTGTGCGAAGGGCGTTGTTCGGATCTCGTGTGCTCCGCGTCCTGTTTGCGTCCTTCGTCTCCCTTGCCGCGCTTGCCGGTGGGGCGGTGGCCGTCAGGGCGCAGGATCCGCGGAATCCGACCGTGCGGTCTCCGGACGGGGTTCTGTCGCTGACGGTGTCGGTCGAGGGCGGACGGCTTGAGTACTCCGTCAGGCGGGGCGGGACTGTCCTCGTCCGGCCGTCCGCGCTGGGGCTGAAACTCGCGGACGGGTCGGTGCTCGGTAGTGGTGTGGAACTGACCGGGGCCCGGATCGTTGCCGGGGATGGGACGTGGCGGCCGGTTTGGGGGGCCGACTCGCGGGTGCGTGATCACTATCGGGAGTTGACCGTCCGGCTTCGGCAGGTGGATGGGCGGGTCTTCAATGTGGTTGCGCGTGCTTATGACGATGGGGTGGCGTTTCGGTATCAGGTGCCTCGGCAGGCTGGGCTGCGGTCGTTGGAGATTGTGGACGAGGCTACGGAGTTTGCGCTGGATGGAGATCCGACGGCGTGGTGGACGGAGCGGGACTTTGATAGCGATGAGAAGCCGTGGCAGGTCTCTGCCTTTAGCGCCATGGGAGCGTCTAATACTCCGGTGACGTTTCGGTATGGGGATGGGTCTTATCTCTCGATCCATGAGGCTGATCTGGATGACTACGCGGCTATGACCGTGGTGCCGGAGGCTGGGCGGCTGCGGGTTGGGCTTGTGCCTACGCCTGGACGGGCGGCTGCGGTTGTTACTGGGACTGGGCGAAGTACTCCATGGCGGGTGTTGACCATTGCCGGTAGCGCGGGCGGGTTGATCGAGTCGCATTTGGTGGAGAACCTCAATCCGCCGTGTGCGATCTGCCAGGGGGATATGTCGTGGATCAAGCCGATCAAATATGTGGGGATCTGGTGGCTGATCCAGCATGAGCAGGCCACGTGGGAGAGCGGGCCGCGGCATGGGGCTACTACCGGGCGTGCCAAGGAGTACATCGACTTTGCGGCGGCGCATGGTATTCAGGGGCTGCTTGTTGAGGGATGGAACCGGGGGTGGGAGGGCTCTTGGGCGGACCAGGACTTCACGGAGGCGACCTCGGACTTTGACCTTCCCGAGGTTGTGGCTTATGGGAAGAGCAAGGGTGTTGAGTTTGTTGTTCACAACGAGACCGGTGCTGGGGTTGAGAATTATGAGAGGCAGATCGATGCTGCGTTCGCGATGTATGCGCGGCTCGGGATCCGCTATTTGAAGACGGGGTACGTAGGGAAGATTGCCGGGCATCATCACTATGACCAGCGGATGGTCAATCATTACCGACTCGTCCTGGAGAAGGCCGCGCAGTATCGGATCAACGTCGACTGCCACGAGTGCGTTCACGCGACCGGGGAGGTTCGGACGTTTCCTAATGCGCTTGCGCGGGAGGCCGTGCGGGGCCAGGAGTGGGATGCCATTGGTGATGGAAACAGCCCCGAGCACACCCTGATTCTGCCGTTTACTCGCATGCTCTCCGGGCCGATGGACTACACGCCCGGCATCATGGACGTCCTCTGGGACCCGCGTGGTGACGGCCACCGGGTGCACACCACCGCCGCCAAGCAACTGGCCTACTACGTCACCTACTTTTCGGGGATGCAGATGGCCGCCGACCTGCCCGAGCACTATGTGAAGTCGCCTGGTCTCAGGTTCATCGAGGACGTGCCGGTTACTTGGGACGAGACGAGAGTGCTCGCTGCGGAGGTCGGCGACCACCTTGTCGTCGCGCGCCGTTCGGGTGCGGATTGGTTCGTCGGCGCGATCACGGGGGAGCGGGCGCAGACGTTGCGGTATCCGCTGTCGTTCCTCGGTAAGGGCAGGTGGGTCGCAGAGTCCTACTCCGATGCGGGAGATCGCGACGATGCGTGGCTTGAGGTCGGGCGATCGATCGTCACTCGTGATGACGCCTTCACGGCCGTCCTCAAGCGCAGTGGCGGCCAGGCGGTGCGCTTTCGCCCCGCCACCCTCGCCGACGCCAGGGCACTGGACCCGACTGGTCGTTGACGGCCGGGCTCTTGGCCGTTCGCTAGTTGAAGCCTCGGAAGGTGCCTGTCTCGTCGGCGGTGTCGGCAAAATCGGCGAAGTCCAGGTTCGCGATGCACAGGTTGGCCGAGACTTCGGCGTACCAGCGGGGCGGTACGCGAACCGTCCGGCCTGGTTCGTCGTAAAGGTCGACGGCGAGCAGTGGATGCTCGTCGTCGGTCATGGTCGTCGCGTCGGCGAGAAGCAGGTGGTCGTCGGGGGGTGACGTGTTCCGTTCGATGCGGGTTTGGATGCTGACATTGGTGTACGCCGGGTCGCTGACGTAGGTCGCGTGGGGGTGTTCCGCGTGGTCGTCCAGCAGTGTCTTCAGGGTGTTCCAGGCCGTTTCGTCGCTGAAGTCGGTGCGTAGGACGAGGGACGTTAGGTCGGCCGCTTGGGGGAGGGGCGGCGTCATGTGCCTGCGGCTAGGCGTTTGGGGGCTGTGAGGCGCCAGGCTTCGGTTAGCAGTTCGGCCAGTTCGTCGTGGTCGACTTTTCGCAGGTCTATCGTCACCCAGGCGAAGCGGCCGCTGGTCCAGGACGGGGAGAAGACGTCCGGGGCCTCGGCGATGAGAGCGGCCTGTTCTTCGCGGGTGGCCTTGAGCATGGCGGTCTCGTCCGCTTCGTTGAGGTAGCCGAAGCCCTTGCCGCGCACCTTGAAGCCGGTCATGCCCCCGAACGACTCGTTCTCCGTCACCTCGGGCAGACCGTGGGCGACTTCCAGGAACTTTTCGATGCTCACATTGAGAAGCTGTATCAGCCGCGTCGGACAGTCAGTCGTCGGCGAACGACAAGTCCTGATCCTGGAGGGCCTGCCGCAGGGTGTTCAAGGCGTTGGGGCCCATTCCGTGCAGCGTGGCGATGTCCTTCTCGCGGGCGGTGGCTAGCTGTTCGAGGTCGGTGTAGCCGGCGGACGCCAGGGCTCGTCTGGCGGGAGCGGCGAGCTTGGGCAGGTCGGTGCTCATTGGGCCAACCTAACTGCGGTCGAATAATGTGCGCTGCGTGGAAACGGTCATTCGGCGTTACGAGCCGTCCGATGAGGACGCGGTGATGGATCTCTGGTCGCGGGCGTCCAAGCTGGCGCACCCGTTCGTCGAAGGTGAGGGCGAAGGTCGGCGGGCGCGCAAGATGCGCGAGATCTACCTGCGAGATGCCGAGAACTGGGTCGCGGAGGACGGCGGCGTCGTTGTCGGGTTGCTGGGGCTGCTCGGAAGTGAGATCGGCGGCTTGTTCGTCCTTCCGGAGGCGCAGGGACGGGGCATCGGACGAGTTCTGGTGGAGCATGCCGTGGCGCTGTACGGCGAGGTGCGGCTGGACGTATTCGAGGCCAATGCCAAGGCCCGCGGCTTCTACGAGCGGATGGGGTTCGAGGAGCGGGGACGCCGGGCGGACGACGACAGTGGTCATCCGCTGGTCGTCATGGTCCGCCCTCAGCGCCCCGCGACATAGCGCGGAATGCGGTCGGCGGCATTCCTGTCCGCTGCTGGAAGAACGCGCTGAATGACGTGGAGTAGGCGAAGCCGAGACGTTCGGCGATCGCGGTCGGCGGCGAGTCCGTGTGGGACAGCAGCCGTTTGGCCTCCAGGAGGATCTGGTCGTCGATGAAGCGTTTGGCGCCGCAGCCCGTCGCGGCGCGGGTGGCGCGGGTCAGGGTGCGGACGCTGTAGCCGAGGCGGGCGGCGTAGTCGGCGACGCGGTGGCCGGCGGAGAGGTCCTGGTCGACGGCCTGCTGGAAACGTTGGAAAACCTCGTTGGCGGTGGCGGGCGAGCCGGGCCCGCCGTTCAGGTGCGTCAGCCGCAGCAGGATGACGCCGAGCAGGTGGCGCATGACGTCGATGTGCGCTTCGAGGGGGAGGTCGGCGAGCCGTCCGGCCTCGTCCTCCAGCAGGCGCAGCGTGCCGTCCAGCGCGGCCTTCTGCGCCCCGACAGGGGTCAGCGGACGGTGGTGGACGCGCAGGTCGAGCCCGACGGCCTCGCGCGTCGCGGCGTCCGGAAAATCCGCGGTGAACAGCACCACGGTCGCCTCGGCCTGGGTCAGATCGCCCATGTAGCGGTGGATCTGTCCGGGACGCATCCAGAGCCAGCTCCCGGCCGGCACCCGGAACTCGTGGAAGTCGACCGAGCAGCGCACCGTCCCCGCCTTCACGGCGATGAACTCGTGGAACACCGGCCGCCGCGGAGCGTAGATCTCCACCTCGTGGCCGCGGGCGCGCGCGATCAGCCGGGGCAGGTCCAGGACCTCCACGCCCGGCGGTGCGCCCGCGGCGGGACGGTACGGGACGTGCGGTATGTCCGCCCGCGGAAGTTGTCCGTTTTTCTTCATCCACTGTCCTCGATCTCTGCCAGCGATTATCCGCCGCCGCCATAGCGTGAGTCGCGGCGCCGGACAGGCGTGACCGAAATCTCAGGGGAGTGGACGGCCATGCGACTCATCGTCGGAATGACGGGCGCGACCGGGGCGGTGCTGGGCGTCCGGCTCCTGGAGAACCTCGCCCGGATCCCGGACGTCGAGACGCATCTGGTGCTGTCCCGCTGGGCGCGGGCGACCATCGAGCTGGAGACCGGGCTGTCGGCGCGGGAGGTCGGCGCGCTCGCCGACGCCGTGTACGCGCCCGACGACCAGGGCGCGGCGATCTCGTCCGGCTCCTTCCGGACGGACGGGATGATCATCGCGCCGTGCTCCATGAAGACCCTCGCGGCGATCCGGGCCGGCTACGCCGAGGGGCTCGTGGCCCGCGCCGCCGACGTGGTGCTCAAGGAGCGGCGCAGGCTCGTCCTCGTCCCGCGCGAGACGCCGCTCAGCGAGATCCATCTGGAGAACATGCTCGCGCTGGCGCGCATGGGCGTGCAGATGGTGCCGCCGATGCCCGCCTTCTACAACCATCCCGAAACGGTGGACGACATTGTCGACCACATCACCGCCAGGGTTCTGGACCAGTTCGACCTGCCGGCCCCCGCACGCCGCTGGGAAGGAATGCGGGCCGCTCGTGAAAGGAGCAACCACCATGCCCTATGACGATCTCCGCAGTTTCCTGGATGATCTCGACAAGGAGGGGCAACTGCTGCGCATCACCGACGAGGTGATGCCTGAACCCGATATCGCCGCCGCGGCCAACGCCGCCTGCCGGATGGGCGATGACGCCCCCGCGCTCTACTTCGACAATGTCGCCGGGTTCACCAATGCGCGCATCGCCATGAACGTCCACGGGTCGTGGGCCAACCATGCGCTCGCGCTCGGCCTACCCAAGGCGATGGGCGTGAAGGAGCAGGTCAACGAGTTCAGCCGCCGCTGGGACACGTTCCCCGTCGCACCCGAGTGGCGGGACGACCCGCCCTGGGCGGAGAACGTCATGGACGGCGACGACGTGAACATCTTCGAAGTACTGCCTCTCGTCCGCCTCAATGACGGCGATGGTGGCTTCTACATCGACAAAGCGGCCGTCGTCTCAAAAGACCCCGAAGACCCGGGCAACAGCGGCAAGCAGAACGTCGGCATCTACCGCATCCAGGTGAAGGGCAAGCGCAAGCTGGCGCTCCAGCCCGTCCCAATGCACGACATCGCGTTGCAACTAAGAAAGGCCGAAGAGGCCGGCGAAGATTTGCCCGTCGCCATCACCATCGGCAATGACCCGGTCATCTCCATCGCCGCGTCCACCCCGATGCGCTACGACGAGAACGAGTACGAACTCGCCGGCGCACTGCGCGGCGCGCCCGCACCGATCGCCGAGGCCCCGCTGACCGGGCTGCCCGTGCCGTGGGGGGCCGAAGTCGTCATCGAGGGCGTCATCGAGGGCCGCAAGCGCGAGATCGAGGGCCCGTTCGGCGAGTTCACCGGGCACTACTCGGGCGGCCGCAACATGACCGTCATCCGCGTCGATCGGATCTCCTACCGCACCGACCCGATCTTCGAGCACCTCTACATCGGCATGCCCTGGACGGAGGTCGACTACCTGATCGCCGCCAACACCTGCGTGCCGCTCTACCAGCAGCTCAAGGCCGAGTTTCCGGAAGTGCGGGCGGTCAACGCCATGTACACGCACGGCCTCGTCGTCATCGTCTCCACCGCCAAGCGCTACGGCGGCTTCGCGAAGGCCGTCGGGCTGCGCGTCCTCAGCACCCCGCACGGCCTCGGCTACGCCGCCACGGTCATCGTCGTGGACGAGGACGTCGACCCGTTCGACCTTCCGCAGGTCATGTGGGCGGTGTCCACCAAGATGAACCCGGCGGGCGACCTGATCCAGCTGCCCAACATGTCCGTCCTGGGCCTCGCCCCGCAGGCGACCACACCCGGCATCACCGACAAACTCGTCATGGACGCCACCACCCCCGTCCCCCCGGATCCGCGCGGAAACTACGGAAACCAGGTCCGCGACCTCCCGGAAACCGCCGACTGGCTCGCTCGCCTCCGCTCCCTCGCCGCCCACCGCTGAGCCACTCATGACCTGGAAGGGAGTTTTGACATGATCTGTCCGCGTTGCGCGCATGAGCGGGTCGAGTTGCTGTTCGCCTCGCCCGTCCCCGGGGTGTGGGAGGTGGTGCAGTGTGAGCGCTGCCTGTACTGCTGGCGCACCACCGAGCCCGACCGGCGCACCCGCCGCGACCGCTTCCCCGACGCCTTCAAGCTGACCGCCGAGGACATCGCGTCCGCCCCGGAGGTCCCGGCCGTTCCGCCGCTCAAGAGCCGATGATCGACGCGATTCGGGACGCGCTGGACGCCTGCACCGTCCTCAACCTCGCCTACGTGGACGAGGACGGGCCGCAGGTGTGCGCGGTCTTCTATGCCCCGACCCGCGACGGCGACATGGTGTTCGTCAGCTCGCGCTCGACTCGGCATGGCCGTGCGCTGGCGTCCGACCCGGACGGTGTTCCAGTGGCCTTCACCGTCCAGGACGATGACCAGAGCTGGCGCACGTTGCGCGGCGTCCAAGGGCGCGGTGTCTGCCGGCGCCTTACGGGCACCGACCTGGACGGCGCCCAAGCCGCCTACGCCGCACGGTTCCCTTTCGTGGCGGACGATGCGCAACTGGCCCGCGCGCTCGCGGCGGCCGATCACTGGTGCGTCCGGCCGACCTGGCTGCGGGCCATCGACAACTCCCGGGGATTCGGCCACAAGACCGAATGGCCAGGCGAGGGCTAGGGCGTCCTAGGCCGCAGAATCGCCAGGTAGCGGCCGGACGGGATGGCGCCGAGCCGCCGGTCGACGACCCCGTGCGCACGGAGGAATCGTCCGTCATGGGGTGAGAGCAGCCATTTTCGTCCGATCACGGCCCGCCTTAACGCGGGGACTTTGGTCCCGCTGATCCTGGACCGAACGGACCTACGGCCAAAGGGACGGCCGAAGTTGAGTGAGAGGTGAAGGAAAACGGCGATGTGATGGAAGGTGAGACGGCGATGGCAGTCTCCGAGCACAAGACGCACGTGAGGCGGAGCACTCTGATCCGCGTGGTCGCCCCCAAGCCGCTGACCGAGACGCCCGCCGCCCGCTACATCTGGGCCGCGGCCCGGCTGGCGCTGGGCTGGATCTTCGCGTGGGCGTTCGTGGACAAGCTGTTCGGGCTCGGCCACGCGACCCCGGCCGGCAAGGGCTGGCTGGACGGCGGCAGCCCCACCGAGGGGTTCCTGGCGCACGCCCCCAAGGGCCCGTTCGCCGGGTTCTACAACGACCTGGCCGGCGCCGCCTGGGCCGACTGGCTGTTCATGATCGGCCTCGCCGGGATCGGCGCCGCGCTCATCCTGGGCATCGGGATGCGGATCGCCGCCGCCGGCGGCGCCGCGCTGCTCGTCCTGATGTGGACGGCAGTCCTGCCCCCAGAGAACAACGTCTTCATGGACGACCACCTCATCTACGCGATCCTGATCGTCGGGCTGGCCCTGGTCAGCGCCGGCGACACCCTGGGCCTCGGCCGCTGGTGGAGCAAGACCCGGCTCGTCGAACGGCTCCCATTCCTGAAGTGACCTCGCCCCGATCCCCATTCGAAAGGCGCCCGCCACCCGCGGGCGCCTTTTCGCGTTGTTCAACCTCTCCTCGTTCTTGAATGCGCCGGGAGGTGTGACATCCGGCTGACGGGTAGCCATACGGATGGTTCATCCGGTCGTGGATGGCCGCCGGTTCAGTTGGAGGGCGTACCGCATGACCGCTGACACGCGCGTGGGGACGATCACCACCCGCATCCCCGCACGCCTGGACCGGCTGCCCTGGTCGCGGTTCCACTGGATGGTCGTGGTCGGCCTCGGGACGGTGTGGATCCTCGACGGCCTAGAGGTCACGATCGTGGGCTCCGTCGCGGCGCGGCTGACGGAGTCGGGCAGCGGCATCGACATGACCGCGAGCGACATCGGGATGGCGGCGGCCATCTACGTCGCGGGCGCGTGCCTCGGCGCGCTGTTCTTCGGTCAGCTCACCGACCGGTTCGGCCGGAAGAAGCTGTTCATCCTCACGCTGGCCGTCTACATCCTCGCCACGGTGGCGACGGCGTTCGCGTTCGCGCCCTGGTACTTCTTCGCGTGCCGGTTCATCACCGGGATGGGCATCGGCGGCGAGTACGCGGCGATCAACTCGGCGATCGACGAGCTGATCCCGGCGCGCGCCCGCGGCCGCGTCGACCTCGCCATCAACGGCAGCTACTGGCTGGGCTCCGCGCTCGGCGGCCTGGCCGCGCTGCTGTTCCTGAACACCTCGATCTTCGCCAAGGACATGGGCTGGCGGTACGCGTTCGCGGTCGGCGCCGTCCTCGGCCTTTCGATCATGCTCGTCCGGCGGCACGTCCCGGAGAGCCCGCGCTGGCTGTTCATCCACGGGCGGGAGGAGGACGCCGAACGGATCGTCGACGGCATCGAGACGGAGGTCCGCGAGCAGACCGACCACCGGCTGGACGAACCGGGCGAGAGCATCACGGTGCGGCAGCGCAAGGCCATCCCGTTCCGGGAGATCGCCCAGGTCGCGGTCAAGGTGTATCCGAAGCGGGCGACGCTCGGGTTCGCGCTGTTCGTCGGGCAGGCGTTCCTCTACAACGCGGTGACGTTCGACCTCGGCACGATCCTGAGCAAGTACTTCGACGTGGCGTCCGGGGCGGTGCCGTACTACATCGTCCTGTTCGCGATCGGCAACTTCCTGGGACCGCTGCTGCTCGGGCGGTTGTTCGACACCGTGGGCCGAAAACCGATGATCTCCGGGACGTACTTCATCTCGGCCGCGCTGACCGTCCTGCTGGGAATCTTCCTCTGGACGGAGGCGCTGTCGAACTGGTCGTTCATCCTGCTGGTCGCCGTGACGTTCTTCTTCGCCTCGGCCGGCGCCAGCTCCGCGTACCTGACGGTCAGCGAGATCTTCCCGATGGAGACTCGGGCGCTCGCCATCGCGTTCTTCTACGCGATCGGCACGGCGGTCGGCGGCATCTCCGGCCCGCTGATCTTCGGCAACTTCATCGACAGCGGCATGGTGAGCAAGGTCGCGATCGGGTTCTTCATCGGCGCCGTGATCATGCTGCTCGGCGGTATCGCCGAACTGCTCTTCGGCGTCCGGGCGGAACAGGCGTCGCTGGAGAACATCGCCAAGCCGCTCACCGTCCACGAGGCCGAGGAGGAAGAGGAGGGAGAGGAGGGCGAAAAGGCGCCGGCGGACGCGGGCCCCGGGCGCCGCGAAGCGGTGGAGGCGCTGGCCCTTATACACCTCCTACGCTTCCGACCACGACTACAGGGTAGACACCGCTGCACCACCGAT